>NZ_CP055157.1:1405000-1762500 GCF_013367775.1 Microbulbifer sp. YPW1 | reverse complement strand
CTGGTGCGCCTGTTCCACCAGCTGGAACCGGCCAGCCTGGGCACGGCAAATATCCGCTTCAAATGCAGCTGCTCCGCGGAGCGCAGCGCCCGCGCGCTGATCGCCATGGGCCCGGAGGACGTGTACCAGCTGCTTGAAGAGCAGGGCGGTGAGATCACCGCGGACTGCCAGTTCTGCAACAAGACCTACCGTTTTGACCGCGACAAGATCGAGGAGCTGTTCAACGCTCCGCCGCACACCCTGCACTGACCCCGAAATAAATAAAAACGCGCCATCTGGCGCGTTTTTCGTATCAGCCACCCCAACTTTCCTGCCCAGCCACTCCCCGCGGGGGGAAGCCGCCCAGGCCCAGTCTCCCCGGGGCGCGGGGCTGTAGTAAAAACTACAGAACACCCAATATTCCCCAAAATTATGAAGTAAAAAAACTACATCATAAATTTAAATAAAAAAATGCGATTTTTTTCCCTGATAACGCTGTTTTTGATCACTATTTATACAGATTTTCCTGTGATCAGAATTTGAAGTTTGCCATAATGCGCCCGCCAGCCCGCCTGGCGCGGTAATCAGTCGCGAACATTTATCGCAATCCCAGGTGGCACCCCCTACTATTTATTTCAGTGATACAACTTTCATGGGTAATAAACGAATGGCACAGCAAGACGACACAGTGCAGGTATTGTCCAACCTGGCGCCCGCTCAACTGGTAGAGCAAGCTCTGCAACGCGGTGAGGGCCACCTCACTCACACCGGAGCCCTGCTGGCCGTGACCGGCGCGCGCACTGGCCGCTCCCCGGCTGACCGTTTTGTGGTGGAAGAGCCCTCTACCGCCGACAGCATCGAGTGGGGCAGCGTGAACCGTCCTTTCCCCGCGGAAAAGTTCGATGCGCTGTGGAATCGTGTTGAAGATTATGTGGCGAGCCACGACAGCTTTGTTCAGCAGCTGCACGTAGGTCAGGACGAAGACCACTATATTCCCGTGAAAGTCACCACGCAGACTGCGTGGCACAACCTGTTCGGCCGCAACATGTTTATCCGCGCCGAAAAGTACAACCCGAAAGGCAAGGAAGAGTGGCGCATCCTGCACGCGGCCAACTTCGAGTGCGACCCGTCCCGCGACGGCACCAACTCAGAAGGCTGTGTGATCATCAACTTCGCCCAGCGCAAAGTGCTGCTGGCGGGTATGCGTTACGCCGGTGAGATGAAAAAGGCCATGTTCTCCGTGCAGAACTTCCTGCTGCCGGAAAAAGACGTGATGCCGATGCACTGTGCCGCCAACGTGGGCAAAGACGGCGATGTATGCCTGTTCTTCGGCCTGTCCGGCACCGGTAAAACCACCCTGTCCGCAGACCCGGAGCGCTACCTTATCGGCGATGATGAGCACGGCTGGGCCAAGGGCGGCGTGTTCAATATGGAAGGCGGCTGCTACGCCAAAACCATCAACCTGAGCCAGAAAAACGAGCCGGTGATCTGGGACGCGATCCGCTTCGGCGCCATCGTCGAGAACGTGGTGACCGACGAAGCCGGTGTACCCGACTACGACGACACCAGCCTGACCGAAAACGGCCGCTGTTCCTACCCGCTGGAACACGTGGAAATGCGCCAGCTGGAGAACCGCGCCGGCGAGCCGAAGAACGTGATCTTCCTGACCTGTGATGTGACCGGCGTACTGCCCCCGGTATCCGTACTGTCCAAAGAAGCGGCCGCATACCACTTCCTGTCCGGTTACACCGCACGCGTGGGCTCCACCGAGCTGGGTGCAGAAGCGGGCATTCACCCCACCTTCTCCACCTGTTTCGGTGCCCCGTTCATGCCGCGTGCTCCGCGCGAGTACGCGGACCTGCTGATGAAGCGTATCGAGGACTTCGACTCCAAGGTCTACCTGGTCAACACCGGCTGGACCGGCGGCTCCGGTGAGAAAGGCAAGCGTTTCCCGATCCCGGTCACCCGCGCGGTGGTCGCGGCGATCCAGAGCGGCGCCCTCGAGAACGCCGGTACCGAGCACCTGGACACCATGAACCTGGAAATTCCGCTGGAAGTACCGGGTGTGGACAAGTCTTACCTGAACCCGCGCAACGCCTGGGCCGACTCCGCTGCCTACGACGCCGCTGCCAGCAAGCTGGCCGCACTGTTCGCCGACAATATCGAGAAGTTCGCAGTCAGCGACGAAATCAAGGCAGCGGGCCCCAAGGCCTGATGCATTGACTCCCCAGTGGTGGCACCCCCACCGCACAGAGGCGGCCTTCGGGCCGCCTTTTTTGTATCTGAAGTCCGTCCCCACGAGCGCCCACAGCCAGACAGCGCCAGACAGCTATAGTCTTTAGAGGGCCCGCGTTTTCACACGCGGCACAGCATCTCAACGACTCAAGGGTACACAGGCTGCGGACATGCCGTCGGGAAATCCTTTTTCCATCTTCAAACGCCGCTACGACCATCTGCCCCAGAACCAGCAGACAAACTGGTGGGTGGTGGCGGGTGTCGCGCTCCTGCTGCTCTTGCTGCTGTTCATCCTGTGGTTGTATCTGTATGTGAAAACCCTGGAAAAGCCCTATATCGAGCTCAAGGGCTATCGGGTGGCGACCCATGCCAGCCTCACCGAGTTCCTGCGTGAGCGCGGCAACCGCCGTGAATTTGGGCAACTGACCAGCTTTCTACAGGACGCCGGCGTAGCCGATGCCACCGCGCCGGAAAACCTGCTGCGCCAGGGCTCCGACTGGCTGGATATCAATGAGCCCCCGTTTGCCATACCGCCCCGGGATTACTGGCCGAACATGATCGCGACCCTGAAACTGATTCGCGACGAGCTGGTACCGACGATCGGCCCGGTAGATGTGGTTTCTGCCTTCCGCACCGACGGCTACAACCGCAAGGCGGGCGGCTCCAAGAAGAGCAAGCACAAGACCTTTTGCGGCCTGGATCTGGTACCGCGCTCCAACATCAGTCGCAAGGAACTGATCGAAGAGTTGCGCAACCTGCACGCACGCCTGGGCCCCGACAGCCATATGGGCCTGGGAATATATAGCGGTGTGCGCTTCCATGTGGACACCTGCGGGTTTCGCCGCTGGTAACCCGCGCCGATTATTTATCCGGAGTTGATTGAGCAGTACACGATGGATATCAAGGAAACCCCCGATCACGAATTTATCGACATCCATATCGAGCGCCGTCGCGTCATCTGGATTATTGCCCTGGTACTGGTATTCAGCCTGGTACTGATTGTGCTGACGGTGGAAAAGGTACGCGAGCTGGCGGAGCGTATTGTCAGCCCGGTGGAGTATATCGAGCCGGTACCGGAGCCGGTTCCAGACGTACTCGATCCGGACGTGCCCCTAATATACAAGATCAAGGGCTACACCGCGGCCACCGCCATCGCCTTCGAAAAGTTCCTCGATGAGGGCGACCACCGCGCGCATTTCGAAAAACTGGAACACTTCCTGGAGATCAACGAAGTGGCAGAGGTGGTGCCGCCGTACGAGCTCATGCGCCAGGGTACCGACTGGCAGAAAATCGGCGAGCCGCCGTTTGCCATCCCTCCGGAGGAAAACTGGGAAACCATGGTGGATACCCTCAAGGTACTCCGGGATTACATCATTCCCGCCATCGGCCCGGTACACGTGCTATCCGGCTGGCGCACCTCCAGCTACAACGCCAAGGCCGGCGGCGCGCGCACCAGTAAACATATGCACTTCTGCGGCCTCGACATGATTCCCGAGGACGAATATACGCGCAAACAGCTGCTGCCCAAGTTGCGCCGTATCCACAGGAAATTCGGGCGCAAGTGGAACATGGGCCTGGGAATCTACAGCGGTATCCGCTTTCATGTAGACACTTGCGGTTACCGCCGCTGGTAAAGCCCCCGCCTATCTGTTTTCATACCTGCTGACCCCGGCCGCCCCGCGGCCCTCGTCTGTGCACTAAAGTGCAGCAGACAACCGAATAACTAAAATCGAATAACTACAGCCAGGGATGACCGGTGCAGGAAAGACTGGAAAGACGCTCGTTTATATTTACGCTGCTGCTGGTAACCATTGCCTTTGGTTTCCTGCTCAAGCCATTTTTCACCGCCATTTTCTGGGCCTGTGCGGTGGCCCTGATTTTCCACCCCCTGTACCGCTACCTGCTGAAACGTTTTCCGAAATGGCCCAACCTCACCGCGCTGACCACGCTGCTGCTGTGTATCGTGGTGGTGGTGATCCCGGTGCTGCTGGTGGCCAGCTCGTTTATCAGTGAAGTGGCCAACCTGTACCAGAAAGTGCAGTCCGGCGAGATCAATCTCGGCGCCAAGGTAGAGCAGATACGCGCGGCCTTCCCCGGTATCAACGCGGCGCTGGAACGGATCGGGATGGACTTCGACGGCATCAAGGAGCGACTCCTCGGCGGACTGATGACCGCCGGTAGCCTGATCGCCAAGAATGCCCTGGCGCTCGGCCAGAATACGCTGAACTTTTTTGTCAGCCTCGGCCTGATGCTATACCTGACCTTTTTCCTGATCCGCGATGGCAACTCGCTGATCGCACTGCTGATTCGCGCGCTGCCCCTGGGCGACGAGCGGGAAAAACTGCTGCTGGCAAAATTTGCTGAGGTGACCCGCGCAACCATCAAAGGCAATCTGGTGGTGGCGGTCACCCAGGGCACACTCGGTGGATTGATCTTCTGGGTGCTGGATCTGCCTGCACCGCTGCTGTGGGGCGTGGTCATGACGGTACTGTCGCTGCTGCCCGCGGTGGGCGCTGCGATTATCTGGTTCCCCGCCGGTCTCTACCTCTATGCCACTGGCGATGCGGTGAAGGCCACGGTGCTGATGGTCTACGGGGTTCTGGTGATCAGCCTGGTGGACAATATCCTGCGGCCGATTCTGGTGGGTCGCGACACCAAACTGCCGGACTATATCGTGCTGTTTTCCACCGTCGGCGGCCTGTTGATGTTCGGCATCAGCGGCTTCGCCATCGGCCCCCTGTTGGCCGCCCTGTTCATGGCCTTCTGGGAAATTTTCATGCGCGAATTTATCAGCGGCGATGAACCGCTGGTGCCGTCGCGGTTGGATTCGCCCTTGAACGAATCGCTCGACGACGCGGACGCAGCAGGCGCTTCTGACTCACAGAGATAAATTCGAGTGTCCGCCTGTATTCGCCTTATTTGAAGAACGCGTCAACGAGAATTCATCCAATCCCGGTGAAACCTCGTAATACAGAATACACACTCTGCTTTACCCGGTTAGCCAGGAAGAAACATGAAAAAAAACCTATTGCTGTTACTGGTAGTCGCGTTTCTCTGTTCCGCATGCAGCGCTCCAGGCGTTGAGGATTACGCCGACAACACCCCGCGCTTCGTCGCCGAGGAGTTTTTCTCCGGGCCCATGAAGGCCTACGGACTGGTAAAAGACCGCGGCGGCAATGTGACTCGGCGGTTTGTCGCCGAGATCGACGGTAGCTGGGAAAGTGGTCGCGGCCAGTTGCGCGAAAAATTCGAGTTTGACGACGGAGAAGTCCAGTACCGAACCTGGCAGCTGGTACCGGCAGACTCTGACACACAGTCAATACGCAAATATGCGGCCACCGCCGGCGACGTCGTTGGTACATCAATCATGTCGGTCGCTGGCAACGCCGTATTTATGCGATATATCCTGCAAGTGCCCTACAAGGGGCGCACCATCAATGTGAATGTAGACGACCAGATGTTCCTGGTTGCACCCAACGTGCTTGTTGCAGAGTCCAAGCTCAGCAAATGGGGCTTCAATGTGGGCGAAATTCAGCTCACTATCGTCAAATAATCCTGCCTGAGCCCTCGGCGATAAACATCCTTGCCCCTCTTGCTCAGCGGCTTTACGGTGGATCCGGCGAGTTAGCGCGGCGGGCTTCCGACGCTTCCAGGATCAGGCTCATCTCCGCCATCGGCCGCTGATCGACAATGATCACCCCTTCCGTGGCCCGGTCCAGGTCCGCAATCAACAGAATCACCGTGGCAAAGGTGAGCCCGAGGGTCACGGCAAGTTGTATCGAGCCGCCGCGGCTGACCCCGAACTGGAATCCAATGGCCAGCATCGCCAGCCCGGTAAGGATATACAGAGCAATCCATATCGGGCCGGGTATACGGTATTCGAGACCGACCACGATGCGCGAGTTGTGGGAATTGATGAGGTTGGTCACCGGCTCGACAAAGTGGCGCAGGTAACCGGCATTGTGGTCCTGCGCGATATGCTCATCGATCAGCGCCCACAACTGATCCTGGATGGCGACACTCTGCGCCAGCCCCTCCGGAGTGACTTCATCCACCCGCGGATTAAAATCACGCAACTCCGCATAGTCGGCGAGCAGCACCTGCGCCTTGCGTGCCGACTTTGGCTGGAGAAAATCCGCGTGCAGGTAGGCCGTGTGAATGGCATTCACTTCGTCGAGTAGCAACGCCTTGCGGTCGTTGTAACGACTTGCGGTCATATTGAAGGTGAACGCCAGCAGGAATGCCAACAGGCCGAGGGTGGCGGTAACCGCACTGCCAATGGAGGGTTCCTTTTCGGTACCCCGCGTGCGGATATAGCGGTGCCCCAGGTGAAACCCCAGCCCCATGGTGGCCAGTACCAGTAGCACGGTAAAAATGTAAATCGCCGCCAGTGGAATGGAGTGAAACAGCTCGTCAGCAATCATGCCCAGCCTCGAAATCTTTCCCCCAAGTTTGGCTCAGATTTCGCGACTGGACCACGCAGCTGGGGCTGGATGCCTCCGGCGTCAATTGCAGATCGATCAGGCCTTTTTCACGAACTCGGACTTGAGTTTCATCGGGCCGATACCGTCGATCTTGCAGTCGATATCGTGATCGCCCTCTACCAGGCGAATATTCTTCACCTTGGTCCCGACCTTCACTACCGAGGACGAGCCTTTCACCTTGAGGTCCTTGATCACGGTTACCGTATCGCCATCCGCCAGCGGGTTGCCGTTGGCGTCGCTGATTTTCAGTGCGCCATCGGATGCCGCCTCGGTTTCCCCCGCAGACCACTCGTGGCCACATTCCGGACAGACAAACAGGTCGCGGTCCTCGTAGGTGTAACTGGACTGGCACTGGGGACAATTGGGGAGATCGCTCATTGAAAAACCCTTATGGAAACGATGACAGCAGTGCCATCGGGAATACTCAGGAATTACTGAGGTAATTTTAGAAGCGCGCATTAGAGAGCATGGCGCGCGCCGACGCAAATTTCCGGTCTTTTTCTGGCAGTACCCTTCCGGCAGATATTTGCCTTATTTCGACCGGTTCCTGCTGATATGGGAAATCTAAAACGACAACACCCGGCATTGCCGGGTGTTGTGGGTAGTAAAAACCAGGGAAGGTGGAGAGGGTGCGCGTTCAGTCGTCGCCGCCGCTCATCCCCAGTTCCTTCAGTTTGCGGGTGAGGGTATTGCGGCCCCAGCCGAGCAGCTCCGCGGCATCGCGTTTTCTGCCCGCGGTGTGCTTGAGTGCGATCTCGATCAGGGCGCGCTCGAACGCCGGTACCGCTTCGCTGAGAATTTCCCGCTGGCCGGTAGCCAGAGCCTGGTCGGCCCACAGGCGCAGGGCTTTTTGCCAGTCCTGCGGCGCCTCGCTGGTAGCGCCCTGCTGGTGGAGTTCCGGCGGCAGGTCATCCACCAGCACCTCGCGGCCGGATGCCATGACGGTGATCCAGCGACAGGTATTTTCCAGCTGGCGCACGTTACCCGGCCAGTCCAGTCCGGAGAGGTACTCCTCGGTTTCCTTGAGCAGGATTTTCGGTTCTACCCCGAGATCCTTGGCGGCGCTGTTGAAGAAGTGACGCACCAGGCGGGGGATATCTTCGCGACGATCGGCGAGACGCGGGATATGGATACGGATGACGTTGAGGCGGTGGAAGAGGTCTTCTCGGAACTTGTGCTGCTCTACCAGACGTTCCAGGTCCTGGTGGGTTGCGGCGATAATGCGGACATCGACTTTTACCGGGGTGTGGCCGCCCACCCGATAAAACTCCCCGTCTGCCAGCACCCGCAGCAGACGGGTCTGCGTCTCCGCGGGCATATCCCCGATCTCGTCGAGAAACAGGGTGCCGCCATTGGCCTGCTCAAAGCGACCGGCACGCTGGGCACTTGCGCCGGTAAACGCGCCTTTCTCGTGGCCGAACAGCTCCGATTCCATCAGGTCCTTGGGGATCGCCGCCATGTTGAGGGCGATAAACGGCTGGTTCTTGCGCGGGCTGTGATTGTGTAGCGCCGCCGCCACCAGTTCCTTACCGGTACCGGATTCGCCGTTGATCAGTACGGTGATATTGGAATGGGACAGGCGACCGATTGCACGGAACACCTCCTGCATCGCCGGCGCCTCGCCGATGATTTCCTTGTTGCCGATGCCATTATCGATAATGACCGGCTCTTCCGGTTGCTGCTCGTTGGCGTGTGCCAGGGCGCGACGGGTCACCGCTACGGCCTCATCCACGTCGAATGGCTTGGGCAGGTATTCAAAGGCACCGCCCTGGTAAGCGGCTACCGCGCTGTCGAGATCCGAGTGCGCGGTCATGATGATAATCGGCAGTTCCGGGCGCTCGGACTGGAATCGCTGCAGCAATTTGAAACCGTCGGAGCCCGGCATGCGAATATCGCTGATCACCACATCCGGGGACTCACTGTAAAAGTCGTCCAGGGCGCGATCGCCATTTTCGTAACAGGTGGTGTCAATCCCGGCACGGGAGAGGGCGCGCTCCAGTACCCAGCGGATGGAGCGGTCGTCATCAATGATCCAAACGCGATTGTTCATAATAATTTTCCGGCCTGCGTTTTTACTTTCGAATAATTTGTAATGTCTTCAATTCCGCTGCGGCTATTCACTCGCCAGCGGCAAATAAATCTGGAATT
This sequence comes from Microbulbifer sp. YPW1, assembly GCF_013367775.1. Classification (NCBI taxonomy): domain Bacteria; kingdom Pseudomonadati; phylum Pseudomonadota; class Gammaproteobacteria; order Cellvibrionales; family Microbulbiferaceae; genus Microbulbifer; species Microbulbifer sp. YPW1. Next base: position 1,753,654 of record NZ_CP055157.1, on the reverse strand, counting down.
CGGTCTGTCCCGGCTCGCTCTCGCATTTAATCAGCCCCCGGTGCTGATTGATGATGTGCTGGGAAATGGACAAGCCCAGCCCGGAACCCTCGGCGCGCCCGGAAATCATCGGGTAGAAAATACGCTCGCGAATGTCCTCCGGAATCCCCGGGCCGTTGTCCAGGATGTCGATTCGACAAACCAGCGGACAGTGCCTGCGGCCGATGGTGAACTGACGCTGCACCCGGGTACGGATCGTCAGGCTGCCGGCTTCCAGCCCGATACTTTCGGCGATGGCCTGCATCGCATTGCGCGCGATATTCAATACCGCCTGGATCAACTGCTCGCTGTCTGCGGGAATATCCGGTATCGACGGGTCGTAATCCCGCTTGATGATCAGCGCTCCGTCGCACTCCGCTTCGATCAACTGGGCGGCGCGCTCGGTAATCGAGTGCACGTTTACCGGCAGCAGCTTCACCGGCTGGCGCGGCCCCAGCATCCGGTCCACCAGATTGCGCAGGCGATCCGCTTCTTCAATGATGATCTGGGTGTACTCACCGAGACCCTCGTCGTTCAGATCTACCAGTTCCCTTTGCAGCAACTGTGCCGCTCCGCGAATTCCGCCCAGTGGATTTTTCACTTCGTGTGCCATGCCCCGAACCAGGTTGCGGGTAGTCTCCTGGGCGGAGATCAGCGCGTCCTCGCGGGCGATGCGCAACAGGCGATCCATGGACTGCACTTCCAGCAACAACAGCCCGAGATCGGTGAGCGGGGTCACCGAGTAATCGACGGTGCATTCTTCCAGGTTGTGCAGCAGCCACAGGGCGCGGCGCACGGTGTACTTTTCCCCGGTCGCCAGCGCCGAGCGCAGGGCCTGCTGGGCAGCGCGGGACTCGCGCACTACCTCTTCCAGGGGCAACCCGATAGAGCGGGCACTGGACGCCGCCACCAGATCTTCCGCGGCGGAGTTGAGGTAGCACAGGGACAGGTTCTCATCGAGCACCAAAACGGCCGAGGTGAGGTTGTCCAAAAGCAGGCGTAACTGACGGTCCTTGAGCATTCGGGGGTCCGATTCTGTTCATATCTCCGGTTCGCTTAATGGCAGTGCAAGAAGCAAACCAAAATGGCGCAAAAACCCGGGCACGAGGGAAGGTTTCAGGGGTGTCGGCGCGCGACTGCACACCATAATGCACCAAATGTGTGCATAGAGCAAAAAACGATCAACTTTGCTGCTCACAACGGAGCACGGGAAGAATTCGGCGGCCAGGCGTGCACGAGAAGCGACAGGGGGCTTCAGGGCCAGGAGAGAGAAGGCGCCCCGGTGCGCAAGTTTGGCGCAACGGGGGCGAGGGCGGTGAGAAGGAGATCAGCTCAACGGGGCTTCGGCTTGGGCGGCTTGGCCACACCCGGCGCCTGCGGCAGTTTCGGCATCTGCGGCGCCTGCTGGGCGGGGTAATCGGGTACCTGCCCACCTGGACGCTTCACATGGATCTGGATCGCTTGGGACTGCGCCAGTGGCTGCCCACCGGCGCCAAGCAATACCGCCTGCACGGTGTGTGTACCACGTTCCAGCGCGGAAATATCCAAGCTGGTGCCGGAAGACATACCGGACCAGCGCTGCCCATCGATCACCGCATAGAAAGCGTAGCCATCGCGCGGCACGGGATTGAGCGCCACCTGTAACACGATAAATCGCTGTCCCGGAGGAATGGTGGCGTCGTTGGCAGGGCTAACGATAGAGAAGTTCACCGGCCCCTGATCGTTTCCGCGGCGCTCCCGGTCGTCTTGATCCCGTGGCGACAGTTTGCGTGTGGGCAGCGGCAGGGGGGGCGCTATGGGCTGCACATTGGTGGGCCCGATCCTGATCTTCTCGGCTTTCTGCCCAGCGGGCGGGGAGTCGCTGAATGTCACCCTCCCATCGGGCCCGACGATACGGTACACGCTGCTACCGGACGCACTGTCTGCACCCTTGCCGTCTGCGGCGCGATCTTTGTCTGCCGAGTCCTGTTGTGCCATCGCCGCTGCGGCCAGCAGCGCTGCGGTAAGTGCAATCCACCTGCTCATGGGCGTTCCTGCCTCTCACTATGTATTTCAGGGAGCCTGTTTTAAGGCTAGTGTATCGCGAAAATCAGACGCGCATAAAAAAGCCCACACCAGAGTGCGGGCTTTCTCGTCATCTTTGCGCCGTTCTCACCAGATCTCCCTTGCGAGAGAAACCGGCGGCGGCGCGCTGATGATACCTGCTACTTAGCAGGAGTAGTACAGTTCAAACTCGACCGGGTGAGTGGTCATGTTCACACGCTGTACTTCTTCGCGCTTCAGAGAGATGAAGGCGTCGATGGCGTCGTCGGTGAATACACCACCTTCGGTCAGGAACGCGCGGTCCTCGTCCAGTGCGTCCAGGGCCTGTTCCAGGCTGGAAGCAACGGTCGGGTACTCGGCCAGTTCTTCCGCCGGCAGGTCGTACAGGTCTTTGTCGGCCGCGTCGCCGGGGTGGATCTTGTTCTTCACGCCGTCGAGGCCAGCCATCAGCAGGGCTGCGAAGGCCAGGTACGGGTTGGCGGTCGGATCCGGGAAGCGGGTCTCGATGCGCTTGCCTTTCGGGCTCGGCACAAACGGAATGCGGATAGACGCAGAGCGGTTGCGCGCGGAGTAGGCCAGGATAACCGGCGCTTCGAAGCCCGGAACCAGACGCTTGTAGGAGTTGGTGGAAGAGTTACAGATCGCGTTCAGGGCGCGCGCGTGCTTGATGATACCGCCAACGTAGAACAGGGCAGTTTCAGACAGGCCAGCGTAGGCGTCGCCCGCGAACTGGTTTACGCCGTCCTTGCTGAAGGACTGGTGCACGTGCATACCGGAGCCGTTGTCACCTACCAGCGGCTTGGGCATGAAGGTAGCGGTTTTGCCGTAAGCGTGGGCTACGTTGTGTACCGCGTACTTCAGGATCTGAACTTCGTCCGCTTTCTTGGTCAGGGTGTTGGCGCCAACACCGATCTCGCACTGGCCCGCAGTACCCACTTCGTGGTGGTGCACTTCGATTTCCAGGCCCATGGCTTCCATGGCGGAACACATGGCGGCGCGCACGTCGTGCAGGGAGTCGACTGGCGGAACCGGGAAGTAACCGCCTTTCACGCCCGGGCGGTGGCCCATGTTGCCTTCGGCGAAAGATGCGCCAGAGGACCAGGCAGCTTCTTCAGAGTTGATTTTGTAGAAGGCGCCGCCCATTTCGGCACCCCAGGTGATGTCGTCGAATACGAAGAACTCGGGCTCCGGGCCGAACAGCGCGGTGTCACCGTAGCCAGTAGACTTCAGGTATTCCTCGGCGCGCAGTGCGATGGAACGCGGGTCGCGCTCGTAGCCCTGGCCGGTGATCGGGTCGACGATGTTGCAGCGAATGATAACGGTCGCTTCGTCGGTGAAGGGGTCGAGGAAAGAAGTTTCGTCGTCCGGCATCAGGATCATGTCGGATTCGTTGATGCCCTTCCAACCAGCGATGGAGGAACCGTCGAACATCTTGCCTTCTTCGAAGAACTCGCCGTCAACTTCCTTAGAAGGAATGGAAACGTGTTGTTCTTTACCTTTGGTATCGGTGAAGCGCAGGTCTACCCATTTGGCTTCGCTCTCTTTGATGAGTCCGAGCGTTTTCGCTGACATTGCAGTCCTCCAAGAATGATAAGTTATGTGTCGCGCCAATTCGCTTTATCTTGTGGCAACAGTCAAAGCAAGGAATGTGCCAAATTGGGGCAAACCGGTTGCGAGCGGTGTCGGGAGGGCAGAATCCAGCGATAACGGCCTGTTTTCTGCCGCGAGCCATCGCCGCCCCCTCAAGGTAGTCCCAAAGTTGGTGCCCCAAAACCACAATTTGCACCATTTTGGGGCTGCGCGGTCACGCCGAGCACCAAAACGGTGCTACAAGCAAATTCCCGATAGCGAGTTTATAATTCGCCACCTTTGCCGGGAAGCGACTCAGCGCAACCCGGCCTCAAATTCAACTGCGGTTCCGGCACATTCACATGCATTTCGTCGTCAAGTTTTTCCCAGAGATCACCATCAAGAGCAATCCGGTGCGCAAGCGTATGTCGCGCCAGCTTGCAGACAACCTGCGCAAGCTGATGCGACAGCTGGACGACCGGATCAAGGTGCAGAAAGACTGGGAAAAGATCGACGTGATCGCACCCGATGCAGTATCCCACCTTTCCGAACGCATTGAAGAGGTACTGGCGCACACTCCCGGCATTGCCAATTTTGCCCGGGTACAGCAGTTCCCCCTGGGTGACCTGGACGATATCTACCAGAAGACCCTGCCAATCTGGGGGCCACAGCTGGCCGGCAAGACCTTCTGTGTGCGCGTAAAGCGCACCGGCAAGCACGATTTCCAGTCGCTCGACGTGGAGCAGTATGTGGGCGGCGGCCTCAACAAGAATACCGATGCCCTTGGGGTAAAACTGAAAAACCCCGATGTCACGGTGAAACTGGAAGTCCGCCACGACAAACTGAACGTGATCGAAGAGCTGCACCAGGGCCTCGGCGGCTTCCCCCTGGGCACCCAGGATCCGGTGTTGTCCCTGGTCTCCGGCGGATTCGACTCCACCGTGGCCAGCTACCTGACCATGAAACGCGGTATCCGCACCCACTTCCTGTTTTTCAACCTGGGCGGGCGCCAGCACGAACTGGGAGTAAAGGAGGTCGCCTTCTATCTGTGGGAAAAGTACGGCGCCTCCCACCGGGTGAAGTTCATCACCGTGCCCTTCGACGAAGTGGTCGCAGAGATCCTCGAACAGGTGGACGACTCCTATATGGGCGTAACCCTGAAACGCATGATGCTGCGCGCCGCCTCCGCCGTTGCCAAGGAACTGGAAGTGGATGCAGTTGTGACCGGTGAAGCCATCGCCCAGGTATCCAGCCAGACCCTGAAAAACCTCTCGGTGATCGACAGCGTCACCGACACCCTGGTGTTGCGCCCGCTGATCACCTCGGACAAAACCGACATCATCCGCACCGCGCGCGCCATCGGCACCGAGGAGTTCGCGGCGAACATGCCGGAGTACTGCGGGGTGATTTCGGTAAAACCCACCACTCGCGCAAAAATGGAAAAGGTGGAACACGAGGAAACCCGCTTCGACTTTACCGTACTCGACCGCGCCATCGGCGACCGGGTGATGCAGAACATCGATGAGGTGATGACGGACCTGGGCGAAGACGTGCCGCCGGTGGATATTGTCACCGAGCCGGGCAGCGCCACCGTGATCGACATCCGCCATCCCACCGAAGAGGAAGTCAATCCACTGGAACTTGACGGCACCGAAGTGGAAACCATCCCCTTCTTCCGCCTGAGTACCGCCTTCCAGAAACTGGATAAAGACAAGCACTACCTGCTGTATTGCGACCGCGGCGTAATGAGCCAGCTGCACGCATCGCACCTGCTGGATGAGGGCTACCGCAACGTGGGTGTGTTCCGCCCGGTCAAGCCCAAACACTGACCCGGATCTGGAGCGCCACTTAACGAATCAGTGTGGCGCTGCTACCCGGACAACCGGCAATTCACCTGCGCATGGGAACAGGCGCGACCGCATTCAGACCACCGCAGCGCCTGTTTCACTCCACCGCTTTTTCCACTAAGCTCGACGTCGATTTATTCCCCAAACATGGTCCAAACCACAAGGAATTTCGATGTTCAGTCACGTTATGCTCGGCGCCAATGATATTGAGGAATCCAAGGCATTCTACGATGCGATCCTCGGCGTGCTGGGTCACAAGCCCGGTGTTATCGATCCCAAAGGCCGCTGCTTTTACTTCACCGATACCGGCGTATTTGCACTCACCAAACCCATCGACGGGGAAGCGGCCAGCTGCGGCAATGGCAGCACCATCGGTTTTGCGGTAGAGAGCCCGGAACAGGCCGACCTGTGGCACGCTGCAGGCATCGCCAACGGCGGCGCTCCCTGCGAGGATCCGCCCGGGGTCCGCGAGGGCGGCGACATGAAGCTGTACCTGGCCTACCTGCGCGACCCATCCGGCAACAAGATCTGCGCACTGCGCCGCCTGTAAGCCTGGTTCAGGGCTTCCCTGTTCCCGAGATCAAAAAGCCCGGCCCAAGCGCCGGGCTTTTGCGTTTTTGCCGCTGTATTTTCGACAACTCCAGCTGAACCCAGCCCCCCCTGAAAGCCCACGCTGAACCGGAAGAACAACCACGCTAGCCCCCCAGGTGCAGCAGATAAAAAACCGACTGCCGGGTCCAAAAACCACAGCAGCCAATTTGTTTGACACTCGTCCTAATTACCGAAATATATTCGGCCGGGAACAGATTTGTAACAGTTTGTAAGGTTTTTTGAGCGGCTCTGGAGCGACCTGTGACCCTGTGATACAAAAGTTCAAAAATCAACCAGCATCAATACCTGAAAGCTGTGTAGCAACCCCGGTTCACATGACCTCGATGACCAAGTTCACCCCGATCGCTCTGCTGATGTACCTGGCGCCACTGTTTGCCACCGGCGCCACCCCGGCGGAAGTCCAAGCGCCAGAGTGGGAAATCAGCCTCGCCACCGGCTACGGGGTAGTAGAGAACCCTATCGAGGGAAAGCGCGACGGGGAAACCTATTTTCTCCCAAATTTCAGCTATTACGGGGAACGTTTTTTCTTCAGCAATCTCACTGCGGGTTACACCCTGCTGGAAAACGAGAATATTTATCTCGACCTGGTTGCGCGCCCCAATGAAGACGGCCTTTATTATCAGCTGGACAAGAACACCACTGCCAGCGATGGTCTGCTGAGCAACTTTATGACGCACTTCCGGGCCGCCGCGGATCCAGCGGATGTGGAGCGCAATGTGTCAATCGTCGCCGGCCCGAGTTTTACGCTGGTGTCCGACTGGGTGGACGTTTCCTTTTCCTGGTTTCACGACGTCAGTGATGTGCACCACGGCAGCGAAACCCATTTGAGTTTTGACAAGCAGTACCCCCTGTTTGGCGGGGCTATCGGGTTCGGAATAGGCGCGACCCAGAAAGACGCGGATCTGGTGAGCTATTACTACCAGTTCACCGAGCAGGAAGCGGGTATTTACTACAATCGGTACGCGCTCGCCTTCCCTGCGGCTGATGCAACCGACACATACGCGCGCCTGCATTTTTCTTACCCCCTGAGCAAAAACCTCGAGCTGCGTCTGGCTGCGCGTTACAACCGCTATGACGAGGCGGGAAGAAACCCGCGTTTTATCGAACACCCGCAAACACTCAACTGGTTCGCCGGTGTGCAGTACACCATCGGTAGCGGGCAATAACATGATGTGGCGAATACTTTTGCTGCTGCCATCCCTGCTACCTGCGCTACCGCAGGCCGCAGACCTGCAACTGATACCCAGTGTTTGCGCGGTAGACGAGACCGAATCCCGCTGCAGTATTTCAGTAAAAATTCATTTTGATGCGGACGACAACAAGCGCTACTGCCTGTCCATCGTCGGCAGGGGACTGGTGCGCTGCTTTTCCGGGGACAACGACGATCTCGAAGTATTTATCAGCAGCGCCAACGACACCCGCTTTCAGGTAACTTCCAGTGAAAGTGGGGAGGACGTCGCAGCAGCAATCCTGAAAGTCGCCCAATACCAACCCAAACGCCATCGCCGTCGCTACGGCTGGGGCCTACTGTAATGACATCCGCAAGCAAACCATCCACAGCAGAGACAGAAAGAGCACCGGGTAATTACCGTATTTTACTGCTGGAAGACGATGAGCAGCTCGCCGAGCTGATCGTGCGTTTCCTGTCCGAGCGGCACTGCGCAGTCACCTACGCCGCCAATGGTCGCGATTTCATGAAGGCCGTGCACCACAAAGATTATGACCTGATCATTGCCGACGTGGTGCTGCCAGATGCCAGCGGGTTCAAACTGCTTGAGCAGTTCCGCAGCCAGCTCAGCTGCCCGTTGATTTTCCTCAGCGCTCTCAGTTCTGTAGATGATCAGGTAACCGGCCTGCAACTCGGCGCCAACGATTACCTGGTAAAACCGGTCGATCCGCACTTGTTGTGGGCAAAAATCGAGGCCCATCTGCGCACTACCAACAGCAAGACACCGAGCACTGCCAGCATAAAATTCGGCCCACTTAGCGTCGACCTGGTAAGCCGCCAGGCGCTGGTGCGCGACCAGCCGCTGCCGCTCACTACCAACGAGTTCGACCTGCTGCAAATTTTTGCCGAGCAACCGGCGCGCCTGCTGAGCCGGGAATACCTGTTCCGGCGGGTGATCGGACGGGAATTTGACGGGCTCGATCGGGTGATCGATATGCGCGTAAGTCGCCTGCGCAAAAAACTGGATGCCATTGCCGACGGCGTCGCCATCCAATCCATCCGCGGTCGCGGATACTCCCTGAATACCGTGCACGGCGCACCCTGATGCGCCTGCAGATGTTGCGCCTGGTCAGCGTTCTCGCACTGGCTCTGGTGGTGGTCTACTCCTCGGTCGCAGCACTGTATAACCTCTACTCCACCACGCCTGAGGAATACACCATCAGTGCCGCGCAATTGGCGCAGGCACTGGAGCGCAGCGATGCCCCCCTGGCACAGAGCTATCCCGCGGACGCCATTCATTTTTCCAGCGCGTTGCGCGAGCGCCTGGATGCAGGTGAGGTTATTGGGCTGGCTGCGGGCGATGACCAGATTCTGTTTTATCATCGGCACGACAATACGGTGCTGGAAATCGGCCCCTTCCCCCACGAGCAGGCCCAGAGCGTAACCCAGTGGCGACTGCTGTTTATCGGCGCCATGCTGGTCGTTTTACTGTTGCTGACGTGGCCGATGTTCAGCGATCTCAATCGCCTGCAGAACCAGGCGATTCGCTTCAGTAAAAAGCCTTTCCATATCCCCGATCAGTTCAGCCGGCGCTCGACGATATTCCCCCTGGCGGAGACCTTCCGCCGCATGGCAAATATCGTTACCGGTCACTTCCAGATGAACCAGGATCTAGCGCGCACCATCGCTCATGAGATCCGCATGCCACTGGCGAGAATCAAGTTTCAGCAGGCACTGGCAGACAGTGATTCGGAAAGTGCGCTGGTGATTAACCGGGCCACGCGGGATATCGAACAACTGGTGGATAAATATCTGAACTTCGCCAGGGTAGAAGTGCACGAGCAATTCCTCGCGCGGAAATCCATCTCCCTCGAGACATTTTTTACCGAGCTCGGGTCGCATCTGGAAACCCATTGCCCCGATCTGGAAATTGCCTATTATTTTCCCGACAAGCACGCCTGGCTTGAGCCGGACTCGCTGACCATTGCGATCCAGAACCTGGTGGCCAACGCTGGAAAATATGCCCGCGACCGGGTGGATATACGCTTTGAGTTGCGCGCCGGCTTCTGTCATTTGTCGGTGGAAGACAACGGCCCGGGATTGGGCGGCGACGCCCTGGAATTGACTGACGCCTTTACCCGTTCAGCCACCGATGACCAGGGTTACGGCCTCGGGCTGTATATCGTGAAGAAGGTGATGATGTGGCACGAGGGTGAGCTGCTGCTGGATCAGTCACCCAGTCTCGGCGGTACCCGCGCCACACTGCGCTGGCCCAACCGGGCGTGAAATCGAAAATCAGCCTATGGCCTCGGCATCAGCGACTGTGGCGGTGGCATCTTCGAACGTGACCATGGAGCCGCTTTCTTTGCTCTGCTGATCGATGGCCATGGGGCAGCGGGTACCCGGCAGCACAGTGAGGTCGAACAACTCTTTTACCGGTCCGTCGAGACGGATCCAGTGCTCGAGGTTGCCGTTTTTGAGGTTGATGAACTGTACACCGCACCAGGCCTCATAGTCTTTATCTGCCAGGTTCTGATCCAGCTCAAGCCCCTCAAAACGCTCGTGACGAGCCTTGGAGAGACCGACGATCGCATAGTCCCCGAGAATTGCCAGGCCGCGGGCAAAGCCCGGGCAAAAAGTGTGTGGCACGAAACTCCTGGTCTCGAAATTCACGTAGCCCAGGTAGCCAGTGCCACTGTTAAGCACCCATAACCTGCCATTCACCCAGCGCGGTGAGTGCGGCAGGGACAACCCCTGACACACAACCTCGTTGGTCTCTACATCGATAATGACCCCGCCGTTGTCGCAGCGCGCGCGCCAGCCATCGATGATGTCGGACTGGCATACCGCACTCACGTACTTGGGCTTGCCGTCCATCATCGCCAGGCCATTCAGGTGGCAGCGGTCTCCCGGCGCGATCTGACTGATGAAGTCCGGCTTCCAGATTGCGCGGAAGCTGCGGGTCAGGCTCGGCTCCGCCAGACAGTTGTAGCGGGTATTGACGAATACGACCTTGCCGTTTTTCTGGACGCCCAGCTCGCGGACATCCACCCCGCCGGTAAACTGCAGGTTACGCGGGACGTAGCAGGCATCGAAAACCTTGCTTGCCACCTGTCCCGGCTGCAATACGTTCTCAAAACGCCAGATCTGATGCAGGCCACCCATGTATATGCGATTGCGGTTGCCCACGATACCCATGGCGCGCTGGAAGATACGCTCGTGGAAGGACAGCCTGCCGCCAGGCTCGGCGCCCACCATGTAAACGCGGCCGGACTGACAGGAAGTGAACGCGATGGACAACTGGCGCTCGTGCATCCACTGAGCAAGTTCTGCAGAGCAGGATTTGCGCACCGGTTCCGGCTGGGGCTTCTGCGGCTCGTCGGCGGCGGGATCGGTGGGCTGTTCTGGCTGATGTCCCTGTTGCGCGGTGTTGCCTACCCTGTCTGCCGCCAGCTTTTCGGGTTCGGCGGTTACTTCTGCGTCACTCATTTCGGTACCACGGAGTTACTTCAGGGGCCGAAGCCGCGCCCCCTCTCATTGTTCTCACTTGCCAGGTTTTCCGGCAACGCGGGACTGTAACGCGCCGGCACGAGTGACCCGCGGGACCGACTGTAACAGTTTGTAGCAAGACGCGACTCCAGGCAGGCTGCAGGCCACTTGCGCGGTACGGGACCAACTTGCACGAAAGAGGTGTCCCTCATGACCATCCCGATTTGCGCCAGTGTCAGGCCAAGTTGCCACACCGCCGAACCAAAATGTAAGCATCCACAGCGGGATGCGCGCCTATGGCTAAACTAAAAATATCCGTTTAAGTGAAGCCGGGAGGGCAGATGCGACATATCCTGCGGACATTCACAGGTCTCTGTGTGCTCTGCATATTGATTGCAGTGACTGGTTGCGACCGTCCGCCGGAAAATTCAACCATCGAGCGGAATACCGAACCCGGCGCCATGGCCGGCGAAGAGCGCGAGGCTTCTGCCAATAGTACCACTGCCGATGGCACTGAGACTGTCCCCGCCGAGGCGGACCAGGCTACCGACACGGACCAGCCGGCCGGGGCGGAGAAAACTTCGGAGAAAAACGTACCCCGCGAAAAGTTCACCGGTCAAGCAGCAGAAAAAAATGACCTGCGCCCAACAGCCGACTGGGCGCCGGACACCACCGGTGAGTTTCCCATTGGTGCGTTCAACAACTACATCGAGAAGGGCGATCTGGACGCGCTTCGCAAGCGGGGAAAACTGCGTATTCTCACCGATGTTGCCAATACAGATTCGCTCCACCGCGCGGCAACCCAGCAGGACATTGAAATCGAATTGGCAAAGCAGAAAGCCGAAATATTGGGGCTCGAACCTGTTGTGCTGATTGTAAATAGTTTCGACCAGCTCATTCCCAAACTCATCGCAGGGGAAGGGGACATCATCGCCAATAATCTGGTGCCCACCAAAGAGCGAGCGGAAATCATTGACTTTACCCGCCCAACGGGAACAACCCACGATACTCTTATATCCCAAGCCGACGTCGCTGAAGTCAAATCCGATGACAAACTGGCAGGCAAAACCCTTGCGGTCACCAAAGGCACGGTTTTCGAGACGCGAGGGCACGAGCTGGCCAGTCAGCATCCGGGACTGAAGCTCGAGGTTGTGGAAAAAAACTATGTGGAGCTAGCGCTCGATGTGTCACTTGGACATATCGACTTCACGATTATCGATGAGCAGATTTTCGACCTCGTCCAGCAATTTCGCGACAATCTCAAAAAAAATATTGTATTCGAGCGGGAAGACCCGCTAACGATTGGCATCCGCAAGGATTCACCACAACTCAAAGCAGCACTGGATGCAGCAATTCGCAATATCAAGCTTACCAACCCCTACGCGCGCCACCTGGGTGACCTCGACAAGATCAAGGAGCGAGGCGTATTGCGCGCAGTAACCCGCAACCACCCCGGCACCTATTTCATGTGGAAGGGAAGGGTGATGGGTTATGAATATGAACTTTTGCAAAAGTTCGCCAAGTCCCTCGATGTGCGACTTGAAATCATTGTCGCGCCCACGCACCGGGAAATTTTTACCATGGTCCGGGACGGCAAGGCCGATGTCGCTGCCAGTCTGTTATCCGCCACCAAAGCACGGGACGAAGCCGGTATGGATTTTGGCCCCGCCTATATGAACGAAAAGGTGTCTCTGGTTGGCCGGCCCGACGAAAAGATTGAAAAACTGGAAGACCTGAATGGCAGAAGTATTCATCTGCTGCGCTCAAGTAGCCAGTTTGAACTGCTGATGGAGCTGTTTGCTGAGCACCCCGAGTTAAAGGAAATAAAAATCGACATCACCCTGGTACCCGAGGACCTGACCATCCCGCAAATTCTTGACCGCGTCGCCGATGGAGACTACGACCTCACCATTGCCGATGACATCACCGTGCGCCTGGAGCACCACTGGCGCGATGATGTGGTCAACGTCTTCGACCTCCACGTCGAAGACAACTACTACGCGTGGATGGTGCGCGAAAGCAATCCGAAGCTTTTAGAGGCGGTGACCAAATTTTTCAACGACCCGAAAATCGTCAAGCTGCGCCAAACACTGTTCCACAAATATTTTGACGAACCAAAGCGCACCCGTGACGAAATCAAATCACTGAGCATCAAGGGCGAAATATCGCCGTTTGACAAGCTAGTGAAAAAATACGCGGATGAATACGACTTCGACTGGCGCCTGATCGTGGCGCAGATGTTTCAGGAAAGCACCTTCAACCCCAAAGCCAAATCCTGGGTCGGGGCGCGTGGCCTGATGCAGGTAATGCCCGATACGGGCAAGCAGGTTGGTGAAAAAAATCTGTTCGACCCGGAAACCAGTGTGCGTGCCGGCCTGAAATATCTGAACTGGTTGCACCGCAAATTCGAAGACAAGGGCATCAGCCCGGAAAACAAGATGTGGTTTACCCTCGCCTCCTATAACGCAGGCCTGGGGCACGTCTACGATGCGCAGGACCTCGCCGAGCAGAAGGGCTGGAACCGAAAAGTCTGGTTCAACAATGTGGAAAAGGCCATGCTGCTGCTTTCCGAGAAAAAATATTATTCCAAGGCGCGCTATGGATACGCCCGGGGCCGAGAGCCTTATGACTACGTGCGCAAAATTTCACAGCGCTTCCGCACCTATGCGGCATTACTGGAGGCATACCAGCGGCAGCAGGAAGTTGGCGCCATCAACTGTGCGATTGCGTCGGCGTGGCCGGATTGGCTCCGCAGCGCCGCAGGGCCTTGCTCCCCGGCATTGACCAGGGAGCCGAATCAGCGGGCGAGTCTTTCACCCTAAACTACCCTGGATCACCGTGAACCAGCGGCCATGTGCTGCCGCATAGCGACGCCGGTCCAAGGTGGTCACCGCAGCCAGAGCCATCAGGCCAGCAGCACTATTTTGTTGCCTGTAGCCGCACCTGGTGAGGACTCCAGACCAGCCAGGACACCTTAAAAGAGATCAATAATGCGCGCTTTGACAAAGCGGCCGCCTCGACGTCACCGTGCGCCAGGGCCGAAATAACGCCATCTGAATCCCGAAACCGCACAAATTTCCGCCAATCCGACTCCCAATTGCCACACATCACCTCTATAATGCGCGCGCCTTGGCCGGATAGCCGCTGTTTCTAACCTCAGCCCAGTCCCCGCCTGACCAAATTCTCCGGTGTGATCTGCCTCTATTGATAGCTCGCAGGCACACCCAATCACGCATTACGCCCAGAGGCCCCCAGTGATAGACAATCTTCGCAATATCGCGATCATCGCCCACGTTGACCACGGTAAAACCACCCTGGTAGACAAGCTGCTGCAGCAGTCCGGCACCCTCGACCGCCGCAGCGCCGACTCCGAGCGCGTGATGGACTCCAATGACCAGGAGAAAGAGCGCGGTATTACCATCCTCGCCAAGAACACCGCGATCCGCTGGAACGACTACCGCATCAACATCGTGGATACCCCCGGGCACGCCGACTTCGGCGGCGAGGTAGAGCGCGTACTGTCCATGGTGGACTCGGTACTGCTGCTGGTGGACGCGGTTGACGGCCCCATGCCGCAGACCCGCTTCGTGACCTCCAAAGCCTTTGAACAGGGCCTGAACCCGATCGTGGTGATCAACAAGATCGACCGCCCGGGCGCGCGTCCGGACTGGGTAATGGACCAGGTGTTCGACCTGTTCGACAGCCTCGGCGCCACCGAAGAGCAGCTGGACTTCCCGGTTATCTACGCTTCTGCCCTGAACGGTATCGCTGGTCTCGACGAGACCGATATGGCCGAAGACATGTCTCCGCTGTTCCAGATGATCGTCGACAAGGTTGAGCCGCCCAAGGTAGACCTGGACGGTCCCTTCCAGATGCAGATCTCCGCACTGGATTACAACAGCTACGTGGGTGTAATCGGCGTGGGCCGCATCAAGCGCGGTACCCTCAAGCCGAACCAGCAGGTGGTAATCCTCGACCGCGACGAGAACAAGCGCAAAGCCAAGGTGCTGCAGGTAATGGGTTACCTGGGCCTCGAGCGCGTGGAAGTCGAGCAGGCCAGCGCCGGCGACATCGTGTGTATTACCGGTGTGGGCGAGCTGAATATCTCCGATACCCTGTGCAACCCGGACCACCCGGAAGCACTGCCCGCGCTGTCGGTGGACGAGCCCACCGTGAGCATGACCTTCCAGGTGAACGACTCCCCGTTCGCCGGTAAAGAAGGCAAGTACGTAACCTCGCGCAACATCAAGGATCGCTTGGACCAGGAGCTGATCCACAACGTGGCACTGCGTGTGGAGCAGGGCGATTCCCCGGACAAGTTCAAGGTTTCCGGCCGCGGTGAACTGCACCTGTCGGTACTGATCGAATCCATGCGTCGCGAAGGTTTCGAGCTGGGCGTATCCCGTCCGGAAGTGGTACAGAAGGAAGTCGACGGCGAGATCCACGAGCCCTACGAGGAAGTGGTCATCGACGTGGAAGAGCAGCACCAGGGTCCGATCATGGAAGAGCTGGGCCTGCGCAAGGCTGACCTCACCAACATGGAACCGGACGGCAAGGGTCGTGTGCGCCTGACCTTTATCGTACCGTCCCGCGGCATGATCGGTTTCCGCTCCCAGTTCCTGACCATCACCAGCGGTTCCGGCATCATGACCAGCATCTTCGACCACTACGGTCCGGTGAAGGTGGGCGATGTAGCCAAGCGTATCAACGGCGTACTGGTGTCCATGACCAAGGGCAAGACCCTGGCCTATGGCCTGTTCGCACTGCAGGATCGCGGCCGTCTGTTCCTGGGCCACGGTGAGGAAGTGTATGAAGGTCAGGTGATCGGCATTCACTCCCGCGGCAACGACCTGGTGGTCAACCCCACCAAGGCCAAGCAGCTCACCAACGTGCGCGCTTCCGGTACCGACGACGCGCTGACCCTGTCACCGCCCATCCGCCACACCCTGGAGCAGGCACTGGAATTCATCGAAGACGATGAACTGGTGGAAGTGACTCCGGAAAGCATCCGGATTCGCAAAAAAATCCTGCAGGAAAATATGCGCAAGCGCGCGAAGAAGTAATTCTTCAGGAAAATAAAAAAGCGCCCCAAGGGGCGCTTTTTTTAACCTGTAAAACAGAGAAATGAATTAGAACTCATAGCTCGCTTTCAGGTAATAGAAGCCACCGCCGATACCGAACGGGGAGGTTTCGTAGTACACACCGCCCAGCACGTTGTCCGGCGCTCCGACAATGGAGCCATCAATCTTGCCACCCTTCTCATCCAGCAGGTTGGACGCACCGGCGGTCAGGAAAATGGACTCGGTAGCCTGGTAGGAAGCCTCCATGTCCAGCGTGAACTCGGAGCCCAGCTGCTCACCAAACCAGTCGGCGTGTACGCCGACATACTCACCGTAGAAGTTTGCACGCACGAAGGCGCTGAGCTTGTCCCAGTTTTGCGCCATGGTGAAGGAAGCGCGGTGCTCCGGCAGTCCGCGCTCCAGACGAACCGCTTTACAGATTTCACCCTGGTTATTCACAAAGCCGCCGCCACAGGTAGCATCACCCCCTTTTACCTCGGTCTTGGTCCAGTTGTAAGCCATGCTGAAGTCGGTCGCACCACCAAACAGATCCGCACCGTAGGTTGCCACCACATCGACACCGGTGGTTTCGGTATCGAAATCATTGGCAAAATAGTTGATCTGCCCGATCAGTTCCGGATTGGGTACACCAGCGGCCGCCATCGCCGCGCGCTGGGCGTCGGAGGGTGCGGCGTTATCGGTCAGCGCAATACGGTCTTCCACTTCGATGTAGAAAGCATCGATGGTCAGGTCAACCGGTCCTGCGGACATAACCAGACCAGTAGCAAAGTTCACAGACTCTTCAGGCGTCAATTCTGCTTCACCCAGTTTGGGGGCCGGCAGGGTTTGTGCCTGGGTCAGCTGGCCGCCGACAATGGACGTTTGCGTGTTGACCACTGAGGACTGCCCCATGGTCGGCGCACGGAAACCGGTGCTGTGCGAGCCGCGCCAGGCCACGTTGTCGGTCAGCTGCCAGTTAAAGACCAGCTTGTAGTTGGCGGTATCACCGAAGGTATCGAAATCTTCGTAGCGCAGCGCGCCGCCCAGCAACAGGTCATCGGTTACCTGATTCTCCACGTCCATATACAGCGCGTAGTTGCGACGCTCAGCGGTGCCCGCTGAATCAATCGAGAAGCCGGCAAAACCGTGTGATCCGATATTGAAGCCCTGCTCGGCCAGCGGACCTACCTGCCAGGACATGCCCTCGCCGGCAATAATCTGGAAGGACTCTTCGCGCCACTCGGCACCCATTGCCAGGCTCACGGAATCAAACTGCTTTTGCAGGTCCAGGTTCAGGGTCTTTTCCAGCTGGATGTAAGCCCCGGTTTTGAAGTCGCGCTTGCTGTCCGGGCCAAACGACGGGTTGATGGTGTTGTTCAGACCGAATTCCGCTTCGTTGCGGCCCACAGAACCGCTGACGTCGTAATTCCAGCCCTGCATGAAGCCGTCGGTCAACTCACCGCGACGACCCGCAGTAATGGAAGTGTCGGTAATATCGCCGACAAAGCGCGGGGTGTAACCGCCGGGAATCATTTTGTTGAAGACGAAGCAATTCGCGTCGTCCAGCAGCCCCGAGTTCACCATATCGGAGCCATCCGCCAGCGGCGTTGTGCGGTAGGCATCGCAACTCGCCGCATTGCCGTCCAGTGCGCCGACCAGTCGAATGCCGTCGCCATCGGTGTAGACACCTTCACGACCATTCGGGTTACGGTAATAGAAACCGCCGTCGACCATACGGTTGGAGTAGTTGGCAAACGCGTAAATTTCGCTGCCATCTTTCAGGTCGATGCCGAAATTACCGAACAGGGTCAGGTCATCCTCGATCTTGGGGGACCCCCAGATTTGCGCCGGCTCCGCAATCGCCGTATTGCCGGCGTCGATCATTTCCTGTGCATCCGGGCGCTGCACCGAGCGCGAGGTATCGTCGGCATTCTTCAACTGGAAGCTTAAATTCAGGAAACCGGAGTCGGTCATGGGCATGCCATAGTTGCCCGCCATGGTCGTGGTCTGGCCGTCCCCTTCAAAAAATTCGCCGCTTTTGATTTCCAGGGAGCCCCCCTCGGCATTGTCTTTGAGCACGAAGTTCATCACCCCGGCAATAGCGTCGGAACCATACTGGGCTGCCGCACCGTCACGCAGAACTTCGACCTGCTTGAGCGCGATGCTGGGGATCACAGAAATATCCGGGCCCTGGGCGCCATCGTTCAGGCCGCCGCCCTGGAAGGCGATCACCGAGGCGCGATGGCGGCGTTTGCCGTTCACCAGAATCAGGGTGGAATCCGATGACAAACCGCGCATGTTGACCGGGCGGATCATCGAGGCAGCATCGCTAATCGGCTGGTCATGCACGTTGAATGAGGGAACCGAGCCTTTCAGTAAGTCGAGCATATCGCTGCTTCCCGATTTGGCCAGGTCATTCGCGTTGAGTACATCCACTGGTACGGGAGATTCTGTCACTGAACGGGGTTTGGTTCTGGAACCCACGGTAACCACTTCTTCTATCACTTCCTGGGCATCGCCGCTGGTCTGTGCAAATGCAGGCATTCCCAGGCTGCCAGCCAGTGCCACCAGGGAAAGCGAAGTAACTATTTGTTGGACCTTCATGGTTTCTCTCCAATAAGCATTTATTATTTTTTGGATCAAAATTTCAACGTATAGATTGATTCGTCAAAATTGTCGCGATGCACGCAAAGGGTGAAACAGTCACCCCTTGCGCACAAACCGATTGGAAAGCATTAGTGTGTTGAAGTCTACCGAAAGGCTCGCGACAAACAGTGTGAAAAAAACAGCAGAGTAAAGAAGACCAGTAAAGTCAGGTTTAAAATTCAGATGCGTCGCGCAACAGCAATTAATGACTTTATTGCCATTGTATCCTCACGCCTGGGGCGGCGCCGTCTCGACGAAAAATTCATCTTGCCCGGCGATTTCCAGCAGGCGCTGCAGGTTCGGATGGGAATCGATGGAAAAACGATTGCGGAATACACCCCAGGCCACCCCCACTGCCACACGGTAATCTGCGTCGCCCAAATTGCCGGTCTCGGGCAAAGGTGCGGAATTCAGCTCATCGAGAATTTTTTCAACACGCAGTTTCTGTCGGCGGGTATACACATTCGCATCGATATCCAGGCCGCTGCGCTCCAGTAGGAACAGGTTGATGGCCGCATCCATCAGCGTGTTGGCGAGACAGTACCGATCCAGATCCACTGCGTCGGGAATAAACTCTTTGCCGGATTTCTCGCGCACGTATTTTACGATCGAAGTGGAATCGGTGAGTTTTAGCCCAGCGTCTTCCAGAAAGGGAACACGCAGGGTAGGCGTGCCCGGCTCGGTGGTGCTGTGGATATCCAGCTCCACCATTTCCCAGTCAAGACCGGATTGCATTAAAGCCAGACGACAATGGCGCACGTAGGGTGAAGTCAGGCTGCCAAAAAGTTTCATAGCGATTCGTCCTTTTCCTTGTCCACTTTTTTAACAAAGTGGTCGATCATGGCGAAAAGGTGAGTCACCATCAATAGCTATCGGCTTTACAATTCAAGCTAGAGACTGCGGGCGCACAGTGCGCACTTAGCGCGGGAAGGTTTCCATTCCATTAACTTTAGAAAAATCGCTCGCGCACCTGCTGCCAGGTGCCAAGTGCGCTGCGGCTGTGCAGACACACGGTTATCAGGGGAAAGTCTTCCAGCGCCTGCTGCAACGTCTCCAACCCCTGATGCGCGGCGATTTCGTGGGGAAAACGATTGGTACCCGCGCCCAGGGCGGGGAACAACAAGCGCTTCAGGTTTCTTTCCCGCGCCAGTGCCAGCACGCTCTGATAACACTGGCGCAGTTGCGCGATACCCTTTGCTCCCCACTGGTCGCCACTGCTCCACTGGGGCGTGACGGTGTGTAACAGGTAGTGCACCGGCAGGTTGGGCGCACTGGTAATACGCGCCTCTCCGACCCCGCACTCGGGCTGTTGTGAGCACTCACTTACCAACTCTTGTCCGGCGCGATCGTAGATCTGTGCAGACAGTCCTCGTCCGCGAATCAGGTGTTTGTGTGCCGGACACACGAGTGCATCAGCCTCGATAGTGAGAACATTGTCACAAATCAGCTGCAGCTGTCCCATGGTGGCCTCCGCGCCAATCCCGTTCACCATTACTATAGCCTGCTGACTCCCGCGAAACGGGGCTTCCGAATTATCGGCCGATGGATCCGGCCGTAAACACAGTACGCCACATCATGGAAAAAACCGCAGAACAAAATCATCAGGCGTCCCCGCGGGATGTCTCCGCTGCCGATCCCGTTATCCAGGCCCGCGCACTTGAGCTGCGCCGACGTATCCAGGCCTCGGGGTACATGCTTATTTTCGCCCTAGCAATCACCGGTGCCATGGGCGTGATCGCCCTGATGGGCGCGGACCTGGTACTGGCCGCGACGCTGTTCTGTGTGGCCGGCGTGATTCTGCTGGCCTATGTCGGAGTAAACGTGGCAGGCCCGAGCCGCAAAACCCCGATGCTGGTCGGCGCGCTGCTGCTGGTGCTCTACTTTTACCTGTTGCTGTCAGGCGGGGTGAACAATACCGGCCTCATGTGGGCGGTGATGCTGGTGCCCGGATTTATCAACCTGTACGGCTACAAGTGGGGCACGGTCACTCTCGCCGGCGTTGGTGCCGCCACCGCGCTAATCCTGTTTTTTCCGGACTTTCCCGGCCTGCTCGCCCAGTACGACACAGCCCACCGCGCGCGGTTTATCGCGGTGTTTGGCGCGCTCACGGCGCTCACCGCAATCCTCGACAGCAGTCGTCACCAGACCCAGCAGATGCTGCACCGGCTCACCGCAGAGCTGGAAAACCACGCCTGTACCGATGCACTGACCGGACTTTCCAACCGCCGCGAGGCCTACAAAGCCATCGATGAGCTGGAGCGTCGCAACCGCGAATTGGCCGGGCGCTACACGGTACTGATTGGCGATCTGGACAGTTTCAAGGCCATCAACGATACCTTCGGCCACAGTTTCGGTGACCGGGTACTACAGGATGTGGCGAAAATACTGCAGGAAAATACCCGTGCCGACGATGTTGTGGCGCGCTGGGGCGGGGAGGAGTTTCTGATCCTGCTGCCAAACACAGACGTGGAAGGCGGCGGGGTACTGGCCGAAAAACTGCGCCACAAGGTCGAGTCACTCAGTGACCAGTACGAAGAAGCCGCCAAAATCTCCATCAGCTTCGGCGTGGCCGAGGGTGGCGCCGGCGCAACACAGGCCGATCACGGACAGCTGCTCGCCGAGGCCGATTCGAGGATGTACCGGGCCAAGGATGCCGGGCGCAATCAGGTGATCACCGCCTAAACCCGACGGCGGCACTGCGCTACCTTCCAGCACCCCCTCCAAGCAACCCCAAATCTCCGACCCCGACGGCCTGCGAAAGCGCAGGCCCCTCCCTATAATGTCAGCAGCCGCCCGGTGCGGATGTGCTTGAGCCCGCGCCGGAGAACGCAACTGCTCGGGAGGAAATCGCCATGAAACTGATTCCACGAGACACCATGCTCGATTTCGATGAAATCGTAGAGCAATTTTTCAATACCGGACAATCCCGGGGTGAGTCCCGCAGCGGGTTCTTTACCCCGAGAGTGGATATTCACGAGCGCAAGGACTGCTACGAGGTGAGTGCGGAAATGCCCGGCATCCGCAAGGAAGACCTGGACGTGACCCTGGAAAACGGGGTTCTGACCATCGAAGCGGAAATGCACCAGCACACCGAGGGCGAAGATGATCGCAAGGTGCTGCGTCAGGAACGTCGCTACGGCAAATTCACCCGCAGTTTCAATCTGGGTGAAGATATTCGCGAGGAGGATATCGATGCGACCTTCAAGGATGGCGTGCTGACCCTGACCGTGCCCAAGTCAGAGCCGAAGGAACCGGTCACCCACCGTATCCAGATTCACTGAATCGTACGGCTCAACACACGACAGCGGACAACAGGAAACAAAGGGCCGGCAGAGTCCGGCCCCTATGCCCCTGACCCGATACCCCTAACCTGACCCGATACCCCTAAATAGTATCGAACGGGCCAGGTTCAGGAGAGGTGAGCGAGGAGCTTTTCGCGGACTTCCGGTGGAATCTCCGCCTTGCACTGCTGCTTGTAGTCAAAGTGCACCATTACGCAGTCGCCCTGGGCCACCAGCTTGTCCTTCTGCCATACCTCCTGATGGATGGTCATGGAGGTATTGCCCACCGCTCGCAGAGAAGTGCGTACTTCCACCGGCGAGAACAGATAGATCTGCGCGACAAAATCCACATCCATTTTCTTCAGGATCAGGTTCCACCCGTCCAGCGCCAGATCGGGATTGAACAGCGCAAAGATCGGCGTGCGTCCCTGTTCGAACCATACTGGTACCACGGTATTGTTGATATGCCCGAGGGCGTCGGATTCACTGAAGCGGGGTTCAACCTGGTACGTGAACATCTTTATCCTCATGAACGGATGGGGTTGGGAAAGCGGAGTATTTAACCAGCCTGCAGCGCAATCGGCCAGCTGGGCCGAAACGACGGGCGATTTTGCCAATGCAAAAGACAGATTGGGCCAGATCAGCGTAAAATGCCGCACCCAGATTCGCTACGCTGGCGCAAGCATTCCGTAGCACCCGCCACCGTACAACGCCGTACAGCTTCCATTCTCTTTTTATTTACCGCCTATTTTTATGAGCCAGAAAGCTAAACGACCCCTGTATATTCCCCACGCCGGGCCATCCCTGCTGGAAATCCCCCTGCTCAACAAGGGCAGTGCCTTTACCCTGCAGGAACGCATCGAATTCAACCTGATTGGCCTGCTGCCAAACAACGTCGAATCCATCAGCGAACAGGTGCGTCGCGCCTACCACCAGTACCAGCAGTGCCGCACGGACCTGGAGCGTCATATCTACCTACGCGCCATCCAGGACGACAACGAGACTCTGTTTTTCCGCCTGATCGAGCAACATATCGAAGAGATGCTGCCGATCATCTATACCCCCACCGTGGGCGCGGCCTGTGAAGAGTTCTCCAATATCTACCGCAATCACCGCGGCCTGTTTGTGTCCTACCCGGACCGCAAGCATATGGACGACATTCTGCGCAGCGCGACTAAAGAGAACGTAAAGGTCATCGTGGTCACCGACGGTGAGCGCATCCTCGGCCTCGGCGACCAGGGTATCGGCGGCATGGGGATTCCCATCGGCAAGCTGTCCCTGTACACCGCCTGTGGCGGTATCAGCCCGGCCTACACCCTGCCGGTCACCCTCGATGTGGGCACCAACAACCGCACTCTGCTGAACGACCCCATGTACATGGGCTGGCGCAATGAGCGCATCTCCCAGGAAGAGTACGACGAATTCATCGAGGAATTCATCGCTGCGGTAAAGCGCCGCTGGCCCAAGGTACTGGTGCAGTTCGAGGATTTTGCCCAGACCAACGCCATGCCCCTGCTGAAGCGCTACCGCGACGAAATCTGCTGCTTCAACGACGATATCCAGGGCACCGCATCGGTGGCGCTGGGCACTATGCTCGCGGCGTGTAAGGCCAAGGAAGAGAAACTCTCCAAACAGAAAGTACTGGTGGTGGGTGCGGGCTCCGCGGGCTGCGGTATTGCCGAACAGGTGGTGTCGGCCATGGTCGGGGAAGGGCTGACGGACGAGAAGGCCCGCGAACGGATCTACATGTTCGACCGCTACGGACTGGTCACCAACGAAATGAAAGGCCTGCACGACTTCCAGGAAAAGCTGGCGCAAAGCACCGAGCGCTACCCACAGGCCCCGGAGTGGGATCTGCAGACCCTGATCGAGCAGGTGAAGCCCACCATCCTGATCGGCGTATCCGGCCAGGGCGGCCTGTTCACCCAGGCGGCCATTGAAGCCCTGCACAAGGGCTGCAAGCGTCCGCTGGTGATGCCGCTGTCCAACCCCACCTCGCGCGCCGAAGCCACACCACAGGAGGTACTGGAGTGGACCAACGGCGAAGCCATGGTCGCCACCGGCAGCCCGTTTGAAGCGGTGGAACTGAACGATAAAAAATACCCCATCGCCCAGTGCAACAATGTGTATATCTTCCCCGGCATCGGCCTGGGTGTAATCGCGTCTGGTGCCAACCGGGTGACGGAAAACATGTTGATGGCGGCATCCAACGCACTGGCAGAACATGCTCCGGTGGTGAAACACGGCAGTGGTGCACTGCTGCCGCCGCTGTCAGAAATTCGCGAGCTGGGCAAGGCCATTGCCATGGCAGTGGGCAAGCAGGCCCAGGAAGACGGTGTAGCCCCGGGGATTACCGAGGAAAAACTGGAAAAGAATATCGAGAAAAATTTCTGGTCGCCCAATTACCGACGCTACCGCCGCGTGGCGTTTTAAAAAAAACCCCTTTGCGGGAGGGAGCCGCAAAGGGGACAAGAGGGCACTCATGATCGATTGCGAGTGCGTGCGGAGTAGAAAATTCACAAGGCCTGCCTGCAAACCTTGTGAATTTTTCAGGTAAGGTTTGAAGACCCGATCAGAAGGTCCAGCGCGCACCGATTTCTGCTAACCAGCTTTCGTTTTCGATTTTGAAAGACGCCGGCAATAAGTTCGAATTGACCTCGATGTCGTCGGTCTGACGCCAGCGCAGCCCGCCAAAAAATTCCAGCTGTTCGTTACACTGATAATTGAGACCCGCCATCAACTGGTAGGCAAATACACTGTCATCGTCGTCGATGATAGACACCGCTGAAGGACTGTAATCCACGTCCACCCAGGCGTTACCCAAGCCCGCACCGATATATGGATTCAGCGACCAGCCCGCGTCGAAATCGTAATACGCATTCACGAACAGATAGTCGGCAGAAAAGTCGCCGCGCCCGTCTGCCACCAGGTCGGCAACGGAGATACCCAGGTTGCCCGGGGCACCGCTGACCAGCACACCAGCGTCTTCACTTCCCAAAGGGATATCCGCAGCGGACACACCAAAATGGCGATCCACGTCATGTTTGGCGTAGGCATACTCGGCTTCAAAACGCAGGGCGTCCATACGCCAACCCAGCGCAAGATTTACCCCGGCACCACTGTCCACATTGGTGCGCCACCGCACATCGGTACCAGCCGGCAGCGCGACGCCGGCAGGGATGGTGGTGCCCGGGCCGGTAACAAATTCGCTGGTGAAAGTGCCGTCGTTAACGGTGTCATCCATATTGTTGTAGCTGAGAGTGCCGCTGACATAAAAACCATCCGCATAAACCGCGGAGGAACCGAGACCGAGGGCAATAGCCAGAGCAAGAGACTTTTTCTGCAACATGATGTTTTCCCGTTGATCACAATTGGTGTCATTGCTACGCGACATCCTCGGCGTTGGATTCGGGAGAATTACATTGCAGTTTGAAAACCTGCCACTTTTCACAGATTGAGTAAGTGCGCATAAAAAACCTGATCCGGAACAGGATCTGTTGCGTAGCTGGTTTTTTATAAACCCAAGAAATAAAGTCGCGACCTTTTTTCCGCGCAAAAAAATGGCGGGCACTGTGGCCCGCCATTTTCCTGTGTGCTGTTAACCGCGTATGTTAATCAGCCTTGACGCTCTCAACCCAGTCATTGACGCGTTTTTCCAACAGCGGTAGCGGCAGTGCACCACCACCGAGAACCGTATCGTGGAAGGCGCGAATGTCGAACTGGTCACCCAGTGCTTCTTCCGCCTGGCCGCGCAGTTCTTCGATTTTCAGCATGCCAATCTTGTAGGAGGTGGCCTGGCCGGGAACCGTCAGGTAGCGACGCACTTCCGAACGCACCGCGCCCTCCGGGATTGCGGAATTATCCAGGAAGTACTGTACCGCCTGGTCCTGGCTCCAGCCCTTGGCGTGCATACCGGTATCCACCACCAGGCGAATGGCGCGCCACATTTCTGCGGTCAGACGGCCAAAATCCTTGTACGGATCCTGGAACTGGCCCATTTCCTTGGACAGCTTCTCGGAGTACAGCGCCCAGCCTTCCACGTAAGGCGTGAAATGCGCCTGGGTGCGGAACTGCGGAATACCTTCCAGCTCCTGGGCAATGGAGATCTGCATATGGTGACCGGGGATGGCCTCGTGGTAGGTCACGGTTTCCATATCGGTAGTGGACAGCGCGCTCATGTCAGACATGTGCACATAGTAGGTACCGGGGCGGGAGCCATCGGGAGTACCCGGAACATAGTGCTGGGCGCCGCCCGGCACTTCGCGGAAGGCCTCAACCCGCTTCACTTCAAGACCCGCCTTGGGCAGGATGCCGAAATATTCCGGCAGCTTCTTGTGGATATCGTCGATAAAGCCCTGGGTTTCTTCCAGGTACTGTTTGCGTCCCTCATCCGTGTTCGGATAGTAGAACTGGTCATCGGTGCGGATAAACGCGAAGAATTCGGTGAGGTCGCCGTCGAAGCCTACCTTGTCCTTGATGGCTTCCATTTCCTTGCGGATACGCGCCACTTCGTTGAGTCCAATCTCGTGCACCTGGTCCGCGGTCAGCGGCAGGGTAGTGTAGTTGGCGAGACGGTTGTTGTAGAAGGACTCGCCGTCCGGCAACTCGGATACGCCCTTGGGCTCCTCATCCGCGTTCACCCGATCTTCCTGCAGCCACGCAATATAGGCGTCGTAGGAAGGCTTCAGCTCTCCGCTCAGGGCCTTCTCCACTTGCGCCTGCAGGTCTTTGGCGGTGGCGTCATCGATGGTGCCCGCTTCTTTCAGCGCGGCAATTTTCTTCTTCGCGTCCGCCATCAGCGGTGCGTCGTCACCCTCGCCAAACGGCTGGCCGGAGGTGACCTTCTGTGCGCGTTCGATCGCCAGGTCGTAGGCGAACTGGGGCGGACGGATTTCCTTGCTGGCGGAATCCTGGGCGCGCTCCAGCAGCTGTCCGAGAGCGCGGCTGATACCGACGATACGGGCGATGTAGTCGCGCATATCCTGTTCACTGTCGACCTTGTGCTGGTTGATCAGGAAGGTGGGGAACTGCGCTTCCGGCCCGCCCAGCTCGCTGGCGAAGTAGGAGTAGTCCCAGAACGGCTGGTTGGCCTTTTCCTGCTCGTACTGGTGTACCCAAAGGTCATAGGACTCTTTGCCCGCCGGGGTCAGCTTGTCGTAGTCAAACTGTTCCTTCATCTCCTCGACGGTGGCTTTCTTCCACGCCAGCTCGCGCTCGGACGCGGCCTTGCTCATATCGTCGATTTTGTCGTACTGCTCCTTGCGACCCAGGTAGCTGAGCTGGATCGGGCTGAACTGCAGCTGCTCCTCGTACTTAGTGTCAAACCACTCGACCAGGCGCTTGGTCTCTTGCTGCTGGTCTCCGGCCTGGGTAGCCTGGTCTGAGGCCTGCGCCGAGGTGGCTTCGACACTGTCATTGGTCTGCTTGGGTTCTTCTGCCTGCTGACAGCCCGCAATCGCGGTCGCTATCACCAGACTCAGGAGCGTTTTACGCATAGGTATTTGCCTCTAGGGTTTTCAAGTCTTGTTGTTACACAGAGTGAAATAAAACGTGAAATAAAATTCAGCCGGCCAACATCGCATGCTGGCCCGGCCCGGTCGATACCGCTGCGACGAATTTACCGCCACGCGAGACCAGTGGTAAAACGGGGTTTATTGCTGCTCGAGGGTTTCCGCCTTGGTCAGCTTTTTTTCCGCGCCGTTCACGATATGCAGCTCCCGCTGTGGGAACGGGATAGTAAGCCCCTCCGCCTCGAGCGCGGGCTTGAGCTTTTTCATCAGTTCCCAGTACACATCCCAGTAGTCATCGGTCTTGGCCCAGGCGCGCAGGTGCAGGTTCACCGAGCTGTCGGCCAGGGCCCGCACGGCGTAGGCGGGTTCCGGGTCGGTGAGGATACGCGGCTCGTCGGCCACCAGCTGGCGCAGCACGCGCATGCCGGTTTCAATATCGTCGCCGTAAGCAATACTGGCGATGATCTCGATACGGCGGCTGGCGTTGCGGGTGAAATTGGTCAGGGTTTCACCCCAAACCTTGTCGTTGGGGGCGGAAATACGCAGGCCATCCGGGGTGTCCATCTCGGTGGTAAACAGGCCGATCTTGCGCACGGTGCCGATGGTACTGCCGAACTGGATGGTTTCTCCCACGCGGAACGGGCGCAGCCCGAGCAGCACGAAGCCGGCCGCAATACACTGCAGGGTATCCTTGAGTGCGAGGCCCACGGCAAGACCGGCGGCACCGAGCAGTGCTACCAGTGACGTGGTGTTGGCCCCGAAGATATCCAGCACCACCAGGCCACCGATGACGTAGGTACCCCACACCGCCAGGGTTTCCAGTACCGGCACCAGGGTTTCATCGATCCCGCGCTCGGTCAGGCGATTGACCGCGCGCGATACCAGCTTCGCCGCAATCCAGGTAACGATCAGCGCCAGCACTGCCCACAGTAGGTTGAGCCCCACGTCCATCACCACGGGCCACAGTTCTTCCATCTGCGCTTTCAATCCATCCACAATATTGTCTCCTGTTACCGGTGGCTATTGGCGATCAAGAATAAGGCACCGGCCGCAATGACGGCCAGGTAATCATAAAAAGCTTTCGTGTAATTCTTCCGACAGCAGGCGAGTAGACTACTGCGCACCGGAAAAGAAGTAATGCTGCACCAGCTGCAGTACCAGCAAGGTCATCACCAGGATAAAGATCAGGTTTTGGCGGTTCATCAATGCGCTCCCCCACAAGGTGCCTCAACGGCGAGCAGGCCCTCGGACACCAGCCAGTCTCGCGATTCGCGCAGCATATCCTCCAGGGAGAGGTCATTTCCATAACCCAGTTCCGCTGCTGCCTTACTGCTGTCGGCAACCACCCTGCGGGTGATCATCGCTGCTTTTTCCGGGGTCAGTGTCGGTTCGCGCCCGCTCACCCGGGCGGCGAGATCATTGCACTGCGCCAGCGCGCGGATCAGAAATGCCGGCGTGGTACGGGTGGGAACGGGTTTGCCAACGAGGCGCGCGATAATGCCGAAGAACTCCAGGAAACTGGCATCGGTGCCCGCGAGAATATAGTTTTCGCCACTGCGCCCCTTGTGAAAGGCATCGATATGCGCGCGCGCTACCGCGCCGGCATGGCAAAAGGAGCCGCTCCCCGGTGGCACGCCCGGCAGGCGATCTTCGGCGAGCATAAAGAAGGTCTGGGCCCAGCTGGATACATCGTACTTGCCGACAATGCCGCAGGGATTCAGGAATACGGCGTCCAGCCCCAGCGCCACTTCCTCACGCACTGCCAGTTCCGCGCGCTTTTTGCTGTACAGGTAGTGATGCCGGGGGTCATCCGCCAGCTTCGGACTGTCTTCGGTGATCGCTGTACGGTGGTAACCGTAGGCGGAAATGGAGCTGGTAACGATCAGCCTGCCCGGACGCTGCTGGGCGGCGAACTGCTGGCGCGCGACACGGGCGATATTGGCCGAGCCTTCCACATTGTCTCGCCATTGCTGGGCATTGCCACCGCGCCACATGCTCGTATTGGCGGCGAGGTGGAAGATGGCATCGACCTGCGCGGGCAGCGCGCGCTCGAGGGAGGCGACATCGTCCAGGGCCGCCTGTACTGGCGTTGCACCGAGGGTTTCCAGCCTGCGCACGTTGGCACCCGCACGATGCATGGCAGTTACCTGCCATCCGTCATTCACCAACTGTTCGATCAGGTTGGCACCGAGAAAGCCGGTGCCTCCAGTCACAAATGCCTGCATTGCGATTCTCTGATTCGTCGGGCGGCGGCGCCGCCCGGGAACTAAGAGACTACTCTATCTTCAAACCCAGTTCATGGGCGAGAAACGCATACTGGTTGGTAAAGTCTTCCACCTGCATCCACACCGGCTTGCCAGCTCCGTGGCCCGCGCGAGTCTCTACGGCGAGGTAAATCGGGTTATCGCAGCCTTGGTCGCGCTGCAGCGCTGCGGCAAATTTATAGCTGTGCCACGGAACCACGCGATCGTCGCGATCCGCGGTGGTGATCAGGGTCGCCGGGTAGCAAGTGCCTTTTTTGGTGTTGTGTACCGGTGAGTAAGCATAGAGCGCAGCGAACTCATCCTTGTTTTCCGACAGGCCGTAATCGCTGGACCACTGGCGGGCGTTGGCGGAAGCGGTGTGGTAGCGCAACATATCCAACACACCGACAATCGGCAGTGCCACCTTGAACAGCTCCGGACGCTGCACTTCGGTAGCGCCTACCAGCAGGCCGCCATTGGAACGGCCCATGATGCCGAGCTTCTCCGGTGAGGTAATCTTCTCTTCGATCAGCCACTCTGCCGCACCGATAAAATCATCGAACACATTCTGTTTCTGCAGCTTGGTACCGGCCTTGTGCCAGGCTCCACCGTACTCGCTGCCACCGCGCAGGTTCACCATGGCAAAGGTGCCACCCATATCCAGCCAACCGGCAAAGCGGGTGTAAAAGCTCGGCAACTGCGCGGCGTTGAAGCCACCGTATCCGTAAAGCAGCGTCGGATTTGCCGCGTCCTTTTTCAGCCCTTTTTTATGCACCAGGAACAGCGGCACACGGGTGCCGTCTTTGCTTTTAAAGAAGTGTTGGCTGATGGTGTAGTCAGAAAAGTCCGCGGGATATTCCGGTGCTTTGACCTTCTCCGTTTTTCCGCTGGCCACGTCCAGTTTGTAAATACTGGGTGGCGTTATGAAATTGCTGAACGAGTAGTAGGTCTCGCTGTCGTCGGGGTCGCCATAGAAACCGGCCACGGTCCCCATTCCGGGCAGCTTTAGCTGGTACTGCTGCCGGCCATTGAGATCCGTCACCACAACCTTGGATTTTGCGTCTTCCAGGTAATGCAGTACAAAGCGGCCACCAATCAGGCTCGCGCTCTGCAGGGCATCCTTCTGCTCGGGTACCAGGGTTTTCCAGTGCGCCCTGTCGGGCTGATCCAGGTCGATGGCAATAATGCGACCATTGGTGGCATTCGCATTGGTTTCAAAATAGAACGTCTTGCCCTTGTTGCCGAGATAGGTGTACAGCGCGTCCCACTCGTCCAGCAGTTTCACCGCTTTTGCATCGGGATCGGTCAGATCCTTGTAGTAAACGCCATTGCTGTCGTAGCCATCAAAAATCCCCAGGATCAGGTATTTACCGTCGTCACTGACTTCAGCACCCGGATTGCGGGTGGGGTGATCGGTAATTTCGTAGACAAGCTGGTCCTTGCTCTGGGGCTCGCCGATCTTGTGGAAATAGACTGAGACCTGCTTGCTGTCGTCGGCACTGCCGTCTTCATTGAACGGATAGCGGCTGTAGTAAAAACCGGATTCATCCTTGGCCCAGCTGGCACCGCTGAACTTGATACCGGTGAGGTGATCGGGAATCAGTCGCCGGGTCTTCAGGTCCCGCACGTGGTAGTCGGTCCAGTCGGTGCCGCCATCGGAGGTACCGTAGGCCAGGTAGCGCCCATTGGGGCTAACGGAGTAGCGCTTGGCGGCGATGGTGCCGTCTTCACTGAGGGTGCGTGGATCCAGTACCACATGTCCGTCTTTGGTGATATCGCGGGTGGTGTAAAACACACTCTGGTCCCAGCTGCCGTCGTTGTATTCGTAGAACACCTGGCCGGCCTTTTTGTAGGGCACGCCATAGCGCTCGTACTCCCACAGCTGGGTCAGGCGATCGTTGATCTTCTGCCAGCCCGGCAGCGCCTTGAGTTGCGGCAGGGAAAAGTCGTTCTGCGCCGTCACCCACGATTTCACCGCCGCGGATTCCTGGGCCTCCAGCCACCGGTAGGGATCACTGACTTCGGTACCGAAGTAGTCGTCTTTCTGGTCGACGGTCTTGGTTTCAGGGTATTCAGGCTGGCCCTCGTCGCTGACAGCGAACGCAGCCGCCACAGCAATACACACGGCACCCAGGGTGAAAGCGGTTTTCTTCATGGAGACTTCCGGTTTTTTATTGGCGATCAGTGGGCTAATCTAGAAAATTCGCCGCCAGCGTTCTAGCGGGTAACAGCATTTTAGAAGAGGTTATCGATGAAAGGCCTGATTCAGCGGGTAAAGCACGCGAAAGTGGAAGTGAGCAGTGAAAACGTCGGCGCCATCGACCACGGGATTCTGTTGTTGCTCGGCGTTGAAGCCACAGACACCGAGGAAACCGCGGACAAGCTGCTGCACAAGGTGCTCCACTACCGGATATTCAGCGACGAGCAGGGCAAGATGAACCTGAACGTGCAGCAGGCCGGCGGCGGTTTGCTGGTGGTCAGTCAGTTTACCCTGGTGGCGGATACCGCCAAGGGTCTGCGCCCCAGCTTCAGTCGCGGCGCCACACCGCAGCAGGCGGAAGCCCTTTACGACTACTTCCTGCAGCAGGCGCGCGTGAAAACCGCCGAGGAATTCCCGGTAGCCGGCGGTCAGTTCGCCGCGGACATGCAGGTATCACTCTGCAACGATGGCCCGGTCACGTTCTTGCTTGAAGCCTGAGCCCGCTCACTGAGCACCTTCAAGCGCGCCTTGCGGGTGTCCTTGGGCAACGCACCCAACTGCTCCACCGCGGTGTAGAACGCCTCCCAGTCTTCGCCGCTATCCCGGTAAAGCTGCACAAACGCGGGCACCTGAGACTGGTATTCGCTCACCAGTGCCAGGGTGGCGTTGTTGGTCTTTTCGATCATGCGCGCAAATTTCTCGTCCTGCACCCAGCCCGCCGAGGCCTCTCGATAGCAGTGACGCAACCGTTGCAGGGTCTGCGCCTTGCGTGCGCGCTTTTCCTCGGTGCCCAGGTCAGTGTCGTCGTAGATGGACTTCAACTGCTTGCGCGCCGCCACCATCAATCCGTTTACCCGCCTGGCCTGGGCCACGCTCTTTACCGCGGGCTGCGGTATGCCGTTGCGACGCCGCCAGTCTGGCAGTGCAATCCGCGACACCGCGGTGGCAAAGCTCTCGTTGAAACGGGTGTCGCCGGAGATGTAAACCCGACGGTGTGCCAGCTCGTGAAACAACAGGCTGGCGAGCCGGTCCGGTTTCCAGTTTACGAAGCTCGACAACACCGGGTCATCGAACCAGCCAAGCGTGCTGTAGGCGGGCACCGGGCCCAGATAGACATCATAGCCCTGCGCACGCAGGCGTCCTTCCTGGCGCACCGCGTCACTTTTATCGAAATAACCGCGATAGCTGGCGCATCCGGCAATTGGATAGCACCAGCGTTTCGGGGACAGGGAAAACTCCGGCGCCGCGATCAGATTGTACAGCGCGTATTCCCCGCTCAGCTGGGTATAGTCGCTGTATGCGCTGTCCACGGGCAGGTGCAGTTCGCCGGCGGCGTAGGCGCGGATCGCGCGCACCCACTCCAGTTGTAATTTCAGCTTGGGATCGGTCTGCTCATCCGCCACCAGGCGATCAATGGATTTGCGCCCGGCGAGTATTTTCAGCTGGCCGGTGGCCGCCTGGGAGTAGAAATGCACGGTTTCACAACCGGCCACAGAAAACGCGCCCAGGATTACCAGGGTAATTGGCAATCGCCTACACCGGCCACTGCCAATCAGGTTGGAAGCAGCTAACTTTAGGTATGCGAAGAAACGTTTAAGGGAAATATCCATGCAGCCCGTGGCAGCGGTCTCACTGGTTTTTACGATGGTTCTCGGCGCCGTGTTGTGGATTCAGGTAGTGCGGCTCAGTGTCGCTGAATCCACTGGCCTGACGGTGCTCGCTATTCTTTGCCCGCCGATCCCGTTGGCACTGTTGCTGGCCGACAGTCAGCATCGCCAGGGATTGTTGCCACTGGTGGTGCTGGTGGCCGGCTTTTCCAGCATAGTCGCAATTTATTCCTGAGGGAAAACCAGTCGTTCGGGAAAGGCGCTACTCCGTCTCCACCGGGTTTGCACAAGGGAATGCCTCCACTCCATCACCGCGAAAATTCCCAGTGTTCAGAAATGCCACCACCTGATCGATCACCCGCTGATCGTCGGTCAGGTTGTCGTGGGTGAGCGGGTAGGTGACGCGCGCGCAAGTGCCCTCAACGTAGGTACTGGGCAGGCCAACACGGCCGTCGTCATTGCCGCTGATAATTGCCGCGAACAGGGGGTTGAACGTGCGGGTGCCGGCAATCACCCCGAGGGGAAAGCGCACCGGCCCCATCCGGTTGGGGATGCTGCGCGGATCAATACCCATCTGTTTGCCGGCGGGGCCGTTCACGTCCTTGATCCACGGAATACAGGAAAGGAAATTGCCCAGGCGGCTGCCCTGATTCGGGGTGCCGAGCATAACGACACTGGTGACGTCGGATGCATCGCGGCGGTCATAGTAGTAACGCACCAGCAATCCGCCCATGGAATGGGCGACAAAGTGCAAGTCACCGGTGTTGGCCTCCTCACATGCAGCCAGCCCCCGCGGAATCGCTTCAGTGGCCAGTACTTCGATGGGGTTACTGCGGGAGGGATAGTCGAGGTTGACCGTGTGATAGCCCCGCTCTCGCAGGGCGCGCTCTATCGAGCGCATCGATGACGAATCTTTGGTGATGCCGTGCAGCAGGATGACACAGGCGTTGGCGGCGGAGGCTTTGTCTTCCGCCCCTACAGGATAGGACTGCGCGGAAAGCACTGTAACGGGTATGCACAGTGCTGCCAGTAGCCCCAGCACGCGGGTAACCGCCGAACAGGTTTTGTGTACCACCACAGAAAGCCACCCTTAAGAATTCCGGGGAATTCCGCCGTCAATTCGAGTACATCACCGAAAATCGCGCGCCCTCTGCACTGACAGTAGCACGGGATCTGTGCAGGGTTTGTACGCCGCATACAGGCCCGCGGATGACATCAGGACGATTCGGCTTCCGCTTCCTTTTTACCGCGCTTTTTGATCATACGACCGAATAAAATACCCACCTCGAACAGCAGCCACATGGGAATGGCCAGCAGGGTTTGTGAGATGACGTCCGGCGGGGTGAGCAGCATGCCCACAGCGAAACAGGCGACAATCACGTAGGGGCGCTTTTTCGCCAGATCCTTGGCGGTGACGGCACCACTCCAGATCAGCAACACGGTGGCGATGGGGATTTCGAAGGCGAAGCCAAACGCAAAAAACAGCTTCAGCGCCAGGTCCAGATAACTGCGGATGTCCGGCAGTACCTTGATATCGGCATCGGCGGAGCTGATGAAGAACTCGAAAATCAGCGGGAACACCACGAAGTAGGCAAAGGCCATGCCCGCGTAAAACAGGAACACACTGGAGAACATCAGCGGTGCAATAAGTCGTTTTTCGTGCTTGTACAGGCCAGGGGCAATAAATGCCCAGAACTGATACAGCACCACAGGAATCGCGACAAAAAACGCCAGCACAAAAGTGGTCTTGAAGGGGGTCAGGAACGGCGATGTCACCTCGGTGGCGATCATCCCCGCGCCCTCGGTCAGGCGGGCCTGCAGGGGGTCGGCAACGAAATTGTAGATCTCGTTGGCGAAAGGCACCATACAGGCAAAGATCGCCACCACCACCATCAGGGTTTTCAGCAGGCGGTCGCGCATCTCGATAAGATGCTCAATAAACGGTTGGTCTTTCTCGGTCATTGACGCTTGTCTTCCACCTGGCCTGCACTGTCGCTTTTTGCGGGGCTTGCCGATTCTGAACTTTCTTCGGCACTTGCTTCGGCACGGTCCTTCGTCTCCGCCGGGTCCAGCCGATCCACTTCCGCCCAGGCTTCATCTTCCTCGTGCTTGAAGTGGTCGGGGTGGTGCGGGTTGTATTGCGGGTCGCCATGATCGTGTAGATGCTCGGGATATTCGGGATCTTCCTGATCCTCGTCGTCCTCATCTTCCTCCGGCAGGTACTCCTCATCGGACCTCTCGTCGATACGCGCTTCGCGATCTTCTTCCGGGAGGTAGTCCGCGGCCTGCCGACGCTGGTCCGCCGCCACATCCGGCTCTGCAGGCGGCTCTTTTTCCGGCGCTGCTTCACCCTCAGTCTCTGCGTCCTGTTTCAGCGACTGCGCCTGGGCTTCCACCGCCTTGAGATCCTGCTCGAACTTGCGCTCGGCATCACTGAAGGTGCGCTCCATCGCCTCCTGGCTTTCGCGCAACTCGCGCAGTACGCGCTCGTTGTGCAGCTCCCGACGGATATCGTCGGCACCCACTTCCCGCTCCAGTTCGTCTTTGGCACTGCTCAGGGTCTGCTTCAGCTGCGTCCACCAGCGCACGGTGGTGCGCACCGCGTCCGGCAGGCGCTCGGGACCGATGACCACCAGGCCAACGATACCGATCAGCAGTAATTCAAAAAATCCGATATCAAACACGCGCGGTTCGCTCTATCAGTTGCGGACGATGCCGGTGCCAGGTTACTTGTCCTGGGACTGCTTTTCTTCGCTGGTTGTTTTCTGCTGGGGCTTGGCGTTTTCGTCCTTGGTCAGAAGTTCCGGATCCTTGTCGGCATCTTCTTCCTCGCCGTCTTTCTTGCCTTCTTCCTTCATGGCCTTTTTGAAGCCCTTGATGGCTCCACCCAGATCGCCACCGAGGTTGCGCAGACGCTTGGTGCCGAAAATCAGCAGAACGATGACCAGCAGAATCAGTAGTTGTTGCCAGCTAATACCCATGTGAATTACTCCTGAATAAAATTCTTGATCTTGTATCGGCCTGGGCCGGTGAAATTCAAATCAGTCCGGCTTGCGCGCGGCCTTTTCTTCCAGACCGGACAGGCCGAAGCGACGCCCCAGTTCATCCAGTACCGCGCGGGAATCCGTCCCCAGGTGTGCGAGCACCACCAGCGAGTGAAACCACAGGTCTGCGGTTTCACTGATCAGCGCCTTGTGCGCGTCGCTATCCAGATCCGCGCCCTCGGCGTCTTTCGCCGCGAGCACCAGCTCGGTGGCCTCTTCGCCCACCTTTTCCAGTATCTTGTTCAGCCCTTTGTGATGCAGGCTGGCGACATAGGAGGACTCCGCATCCCCCTGTTGCATACGCATCCGCAGTACGCGATCCAGTTGTATCAGCATATTACTCATGGCGCTGTCTATTTCTCCCCTGAATAGATCTCTTTCGGGTCGGTGATCACCGGCTGGCGGATCTGCCACTGGCCGTCTTCCAGTACCTGATAAAAGCAACTGGTGCGACCGGTGTGACAGGCAATGCCGCCGAGCTGTTCCACCATCAGCACCAGCGTGTCGCCGTCGCAATCGAGTCGGATTTCGCGCACCTGCTGCACGTGACCGGAGGACTCCCCCTTGCGCCAGAGCTTGCCGCGGGAGCGAGACCAGTAGACCGCGCGCCCTTCCTCCACCGTAAGTCGCAGGGACTCGGCGTTCATCCAGGCCATCATCAGCACCCGGCCGCTCTTGTAATCCTGCGCGATGGCGGGCACCAGCCCGTCACTGTTCCAGCTGACTGCCTGGGTGAAATCGGTATCGCTCACGTGTGCGTCCTTACTGCATTCGTTATTGTAGGCTGGCGAGTTCGCTTCAGGGCAGCGGCTCACGGCCAGAGCAACATGGCCAGAGCCGCCGCCCCCAGTACCCAACTGGCCACCGGTATCTGCGCCAGCAATCCAGGGGAAGCCACCAGCGCTGCTCCCGCTGCGAGCAGCCCTCCCACGATCATTCGCGCATAGCGGGCACGCCCGCGCTGTCGGCTGCCTGCGAGCTGATCGCTCAACTGCTGCAGTTGTGGCCCCAGCTGCTGCCCCTGCTCAAGCGCAGAGAACGCCATTTGCGGCAGTTGCGGGAATTTTTCCAGCCATTCCGGTCCGTATCGCCGGATTTCGCCGACGATGGTCTTGGGGTGAATACGCTCGCGCATCCACCGCTCAAGAAATGGATGGGCAGTCTTCCACAGATCCAGTTGCGGATAAAGCTGTCGCCCCAGCCCCTCGATATTGAGCAGGGTTTTCTGCAACAACACCAGTTGCGGCTGCACTTCCATATCGAAGCGCCGCGCCGTCTGGAACAGGCTGATCAGCACCCGCGCAAAGGAAATTTCTCCCAGGGGCTTTTCGAAAATCGGTTCGCACACCGAGCGGATCGCCGCTTCGAATGCATTGACCGGCGTATCTTTGCGCACCCAGCCGCTCTGCACATGCAGCTCCGCCACCATGCGATAGTCGCGGCGGAACATAGCCAGCAAATTACGCGCCAAATAGTACTGGTCTTCGCGGGTAAGGCTGCCGACGATGGCGGTATCGATGGCGATATATTTGGGGCGCTGCGGATTTTCCCGGGACACAAAAATATTGCCCGGGTGCATATCCGCGTGAAAGAAGTTGTGCTCGAACACCTGCTTGAAGAATATCTCCACGCCGCGCTCGGCGAGCAATTCCATATCGGTGTTCTGGGCTCGCAACTGCTCAAGGTCGGTAACCGGAATACCGTCAATGCGCTCCAGCACCAGCACATTGTCGCGGGTGTAATCCCAGTAGACTTCGGGAATGTACAACAGCGGTGAATTGGCGAAATTGCGCTTCAGCTCGGAACCGTTGGAGGCCTCGCGCACCAGGTCCAGCTCCCCCTCGATGGTGTGGCGGTAATCCTCCACCACCTCCACCGGGCGCATGCGGCGGCCGTCGGGCAGAAAGCGCTCGATCCAGCGCGCGATATGCCGCAACAGCTGCAGGTCCTGCTGGATGATCTTGTCGATACCGGGCCGCAGCACTTTCACCACCACGGACTTTCCCGCTGCGCCCCGCTCGCCTTTCAGCCGCGCGGCGTGCACCTGGGCCACCGATGCCGAAGCCAGGGGCTCGCGCTCAAACTCTGCGAACAGCTCGTCTACCGGTGCCCCCAGCGCCGCTTCGATACGCGCAATACACTGATCCGCCGGGTAGGGCGGCACATTGTCCTGCAGCTGGTTCAGCTCCAGCACCATATCCGGCGGCAGCAGATCCGGGCGCGTTGACAGCAACTGCCCGAACTTCACATAGATGGGCCCCAGGTCCTCCAGCGCCCGTCGCAGCCGCTCCCCGCGCCCCATCTGCTTGATCTTGCCACTTGCCGGCAGCAGTTTTGCCGGCGCCCACAACGCGCGCAGCCACAGGGGCTGATGCTCGGCAGGCACCAGTTCGTTCAGTCGATAGCGCAGAAAAATCCGCGCGATGGTCAGGCTTCTCGCTACTGGCACGTCAATCTTTCCCCTGACCCGGTTTGCGTTCATTCGGCGGTTGGCCACCTTCCAGCTTGCGACGCAAAATCTCGATGCGCGCCTCCAGCCGGTCTACCCCCTGGGCAAACTCCGCCACATCCTCCGCAAACGCTTCAAACTGCGCCTGCGGCGGTGTCACCTTCCACTCCTCACTCACCGCTTCGGCACCGGCCTTCGGCGCCGCAGCTAGCGCGCCCTTCAGCCAGCTCGCCGCCATACGCATGCCCGTGCCCAGCTGGTGAGCTGGCGCGTCGCCAATCAACTTGGCCAGCGGCTCTTCCCAGTCGATATCCAGATCCCGCAGAATCGACTGCAGTTCGGCCAACAGTGCGCTGGAGCCGCGCACCGTCACCCCCAGTTTGGCCGGCGTGGCATCGCGGTTGCGCAGCAGTTGCACAAACGCCATCGCCGACCCGGACAGCTCGGTGGACACTTCGCCACTCCAGCGACCATGCACCTCGATAAAACCGCCATCGCCGTCATCTTCGATCGCCAGAAACAGGGTCATGGCGGGTGCGGTCAACTTCACCGCCAGCACCTTGCCCGCCAGTTTGCCGAGGCGCGCGCGGGTACCCGGGTCATACCGGAGTGCGGAGTTGATGGCGGTTTCCAGAGTGGCGTCGAAGCCGGCGCGGAAGGTGGGGTCGGTCATTACTTTTTCTGAATTCGTCCGTGCGAAATACGCTGATGCGAAGGTCTGGGCGGCGTGAACCCCTCGCGAGACCTTCTAAAACAGGGATGTTTTAGAAGAGCCCCCAGGGATGGGTTCACGGCGTGTCTCGCGAGGGGTTCACGCCGCTCGGACCGCCACAGACAGAGAAAAGAGCTAGGGTTTGATACCCTTGTGCAAAGCCACAATGCCACCGGTCATGTTGTGGAATTCGCAATCCACGAAACCGGCCTCGCCCATCATGTCTTTCAGGGTCTCCTGATCCGGATGCATGCGGATACTCTCGGCGAGATAACGGTAACTGTCCGCATCGTCCGCCACCAGTTTGCCCATAAAAGGCAGCAGGCGGAAAGAGTACTGATCGTAGACCTTCTCCAGCAGCTTGGACTGCGGCTTGGAAAACTCCAGCACCAGCAGCCGACCACCGGGCTTCAACACCCGCAGCATTGAGCGCAGCGCCAGATCCTTATCTGTCACATTGCGCAGGCCAAAGGCAATGGTAATGCAATCAAAGGTATTGTCCGGGAAGGGCAGGTACTGGGCATCCGCCTGTACCGTCTCCACATTGCCCGCAATACCGCGGTCCAGCAGGCGATCGCGGCCCACCTTCAGCATCGACGCATTGATATCGGCAAGCACCACCTTGCCGGTAGGGCCGACAATACGCGAAAAGCGCGCCGTCAGGTCACCGGTGCCACCGGCAATATCCAGGATCGTCTGCCCCGGTCGCGCCGCGGACAGCTCGATGGTGAAACGCTTCCACAACCGGTGCACACCGCCGGACATCAGGTCGTTCATCACATCGTAGCGGGCCGCCACCGAGTGGAAAACATCCGCCACCCGACCGGCCTTCTCTTCCACCGGTACTTCCTGGTAGCCAAAGTGGGTCGTCTTGCGTTCCGTCATCGTATGCCTGCTGAGCCAGATTTGAGGGCGGTATTGTACATGGGCCGAATTGGAATGGGACATGCAGGAACCTTTTTGCGTCGAGCACATTGGCCAACGAAAGGCTCGCCACAGCAGGGTGACTCAGCCGTCAGTCAGGCTCAACTTTAGCATTAATGTCATTTTTTAGCCCTCCTTGCACAATATCTCATTAGGTTTCATCTGAAACAAAAAATATTTAATCTTGTTAATAATTTCCATGAGGGAACTTTCCTCCCAATCGTTACTGGAATACGGCACAAAACTCTAAACGCCGAATTTCTGACCAAGAACGAGAAACCCTCTGGGGGGGGAATAAAAAATATGAAAGGCAACACGCTCTCCATGGCCATCCGCGGCGCCATTTTGGCGGCGGTTGGTGTTACTCCCGCATTCGCTCAGGAAGACACCAAAGCAGTAGATGCTTCCAAAATCGACGATGGCGCCATTGAACAGGTCACCGTGACCGGCTCGCGTATCGCGCGTCCCAATTCCATGAGCCCCACCCCGGTCACCACCCTGACCGCGGAAGATATCAGCCTCAGTGGTGAAACCAACCTGGGTGACTTCCTCAACGAATTGCCTGCGTTGCGCTCCACCTTTTCCGGTCAGAACTCCGGTCGCTTTATCGGCACCGTGGGCCTGAACCTGCTGGACCTGCGCGGTCTCGGCACTTCCCGCACCCTGGTACTGCAGGACGGCCGTCGTCACATCGCCTCCTCTGTAGGTACTTCTGCGGTTGACGTAAACACTATCCCGGAAGACCTGATTGAGCGCGTCGACGTGATCACCGGCGGTGCTTCCGCGATCTACGGTGCGGACGCTGTAACCGGTGTAGTTAACTTCATCATGAAAGATGACTTCGAAGGCGTGAAGATCAGCGCCTTCGCCAGCGATACCACAAACGGTGGCGCGGAAACTACTGAAGCTTCCTTTACCTTCGGCCAAAACTTTTTCGACGGCCGCGCAAACGTCGCTGGTAGTGTCTCCCTTACCAGCCGCGGCGATGTGTACGGCACCGATCGCGACTGGATCACCAAAGGCTACGGCACCCTGCGCAACCCCAACGACACCGGCCCCGAAGATGGCATCCCGGATCGTTTCATCGTGCAGAACTACACCCTGCCCATCCTGAGTGACGCCGGTATCGCCTGGTTGCCCGCGCCTTTCGGTGACTACACCTTTGACGAAGACGGCTCCGCGCGCCCGGTTATCCCCGGTGACTACTGTGATTCCGCCGGCCGCTGTACCGGTGGTGACGGCTATCGCTGGATTGGCCAGTACCAGATGTATCCGAGCATGGATACCAACAATGTGTACGTGAAGGGTCACTTCGACCTGAACGACTCCACGCGCCTGTTTGCCGAAGCCAAATACGTCAGCCACGAAGCCGAGAGCTGGGGTCAGGCGAGCTTCAGCTACAATGGCTACTCCTCCACCAACCCGTTCCTGGACAAAGATCTGTCCGACGAGCTGGTAGCTGCCGGCATTCCCGCTTTCGGCATGTACCGCATGCATTCCGACCTGGGTTACCGCGGCGATCTGGCCGAGCGTGAAACCCAGCGCTACGTAGTGGGCGTAAAGGGCGACATCGGTAGCCGCTGGAACTACGAGGCCAGCCTCGTTTACGGCCAGTACGACGCCGACATCTTCTACCTGAACAACCGCCATAACGAGCGCTTCGCCCAGGCCATCGACGCCATCGAAGTCGATGGACAGATTGTCTGTGCCGACGCCGACGCCCGCGCAGCTGGCTGTCAGCCGCTTGACCTGTTCGGCGAAAACCAGAACTCCCAGGAAGCTATCGACTGGGTAATGCTGGATAACACCGGTTCAGTGGAAGAGATGACTCAAACCGTCGCTTCCGGTTTTATCGGCGGTGACCTGTTCGACCTTCCTGCGGGCCCGCTGTCCGTAGTCGGCGGCTTCGAATACCGCGAAGAAACCAGTTTTGTCGACTTTGATGAAATCATCAAAAGCGGCGCTACCTTCATGAACGCGCTCGCGACCACTGACGGTGAATACGACGTATCGGAAGCCTACGTAGAACTGTCTGCTCCGCTGCTGTCCGACCTCCCGGGTGTCCAGAGCCTGGTATTCGACACCGCATACCGCGCCGCTGACTACTCCACCATCGGTAGCACCGGTGCCTGGAAGGCCGGACTGGACTGGACTGTGATCGACGACGTTCGTGTCCGCGCTACCTCCTCTCAGGCAGTACGTGCTCCGAACATCGACGAGCTGTTCGCACCGCTGGGCCAGAACTTCTTCAATATTGACGATCCGTGTGATGCCGACGAGGTAGCCTACGCTCCGAACCCGACTCAGCGTGCAGCCAACTGTGCCGCCCTGGGCCTGGCCGCAGACTACCAGTCCCCATGGAACGAAGGTCCGACTCTGCCGGGCTTCAGCGGTGGTAACGAAAATCTTCAGGAAGAGACTGCGACTACCCTGACCTTCGGTGTGGTGCTCACCCCGCGCTTCGCTGAAGGCCTGACCGTTACCGCAGACTACTGGGACATCGAAATCGAAGATGCGATCTCTTACTACGGTGGCCAGACGATTCTGGACAAGTGTGTTGACGCTTCCTCCATCGACAACCAGTTCTGTGGCAACATCCAGCGCGATGCCAACGGCGACCTGGTTTCCCTGACCAGCTCGGCCCTGAACGCATCCAAGCTCACTGCTCGCGGTATTGACTACGAAGTGCGTTACGAAATGGCGCTGGCCGACCTGTTCAAATCCGAGCTGGGCAACCTGACCCTGAGCCTGCAGGGTACTCGCCTGCTGGAACGCGACGACTACTCCTTCCAGAACGAGCCTGACAGTGCAGACCGCATCGACGGCGAACTGGGTGATCCCACCAACGCGTACAACATGAACGTCACCTACCGCTACGGTGACCTGTCCGTGAACTGGGCGCATCGCTACCTGGATGACATGGCCCTGTACGACATTGGCCTGACTCAGCCGGAAAGCGCAGCTCCGAGTAACACCGGTGTGATCCGCTACAACGACCTGCGTGCAGCATACCTGTATCAGGACTCCTTCGAAGTTTACGGTGGTATCAACAACATCGAAGATCAGGATCCCCCCGCGTACCTTTCCGGTACCGGTGGTGGCTCCGGTATGTACGACACTTTGGGTCGCAGTTTCTACATGGGTGTGAACTACACCTTCTAAAAATCTCTCTCAGAGAAACAACAAGAACCGGGGAGCCGCAAGGCTCCCGCTTCGAAAGCCGCATCCAACGATGCGGCTTTTTTTGTTATCCGAATCCCGTCTCGCAGATTCTCCTCAGTATTTTTAATTCCGCTGTTCCCACAGATCTATTACAGGCTCAGTCTTCCCCCAACAGGCCTCCGGAGTGGGCCATCACATGGAAAATAAAGCTCTGCTCATTGGTGCCGCTCAACAGGTGTGCGCCCGGGCCGCGCGCCCAGATACCGACATCCTCGCCGCCGTGGGTTTCCGAGCCCAGAGGCACGAGGGAGTCCTGGTGATAGCCAGGCGCGGTGGTATCCAGTTTGGACAGGTCCTTGCGTCCGCTGTCGATCGGGTCGCTGTAGCGCACATCGGCATCGGTCTCGTCGCCATAGTGGGCGTGGCCGAGGCCGGTGGTGTAACCGATAGTGGTGTAGGGCTTGCCATCGGCGGCCAGTGACGGCGTGTCCTCGGCCTGGCCACGGCTGTCATTGCCCACCACTTTGCCCAGGATCGGGTTGCCGCGGGTCGGATATCCGGCGATGGTCATCACATGGCTGTGATCGGCGGTGACGATGATCAGTGTGTCCTCCGCACTGGTTTTTTCCATCGCCACCTGCACCGCGCGCGCCATTTCCACCGCATCATTCAAGGCGTTGTAGGCGTTGCCCGCGTGGTGGCCGTGGTCAATGCGTCCACCTTCCACCAGCATGAAGTAACCGTTGTCGTTTTTCTCCAGCAGGTCGATGGCCTTGGCGGTCATCTCGTGCAGGGCGGGCTCGCCGGCCACATCGTTTTTGCGGTCCGCTTCGTAGCGCATATGCGAGCTTTCAAACAGGCCCAGCAGCTTGTCAGTGGCCGCCAGATCCAGGCCGTCGAATCCCTCCTGATCCTCGATATAGGCCGCGCTGTCACCGTAACGCTGCTTCCACTCGCTCACCAGATTGCGGCCGTCGGTACGTTTGCCGCTTTTACCTTCCCGGTCCGTGACTTCTTGCGGCAGAAAGCTGCGGCGACCGCCACCCAGTACGACATCAACACCGTCGCCCGCAGGCAGGGCGACCAACTGCGCGGCAATATCCCGGCAGCCTTCCGGTGCCTGGAACTCCCAGCCTCGCTCGGGCACCTTGGCGTAGGCCGCAGCCGGGGTGGCGTGAGTAATGCGAGCGGTGCTCACCAGGCCGGTGCTTTTGCCTTGCTGCTCGGCGAGCTCCA
Organism: Microbulbifer sp. YPW1; assembly: GCF_013367775.1. Classification (NCBI taxonomy): domain Bacteria; kingdom Pseudomonadati; phylum Pseudomonadota; class Gammaproteobacteria; order Cellvibrionales; family Microbulbiferaceae; genus Microbulbifer; species Microbulbifer sp. YPW1. The sequence continues at coordinate 1,708,834 of NZ_CP055157.1, read as the reverse complement.
GTGCAGTCGTCAGACCATGCTCGAGGCTCGCAGGGCAATCGCCGCGATCCACCGCTTCATCGACACCGATAAATCCAGCCTTGGTTTTCACACCGGTCAGCATCGCAGTAGCAGTACCGGCGGAGTCCGGGGTCTGCTGGTTGGTGTTGTAGGTTTTGATCAGGCCGGCAAAGGGCATTTTTTCGAAGCTGAGCCGGTATTCCTCACCGTCCAGACCCTGCTGCTGGCCGGCAAGAATACGCGCGGCGGTGACGGTAGAAATACCCATGCCGTCGCCCACAAACAGGATGACGTTTCTTGCCGCGCCGCGCTTGTTGTTGACCGGCTGCGAGATAGCCTGCCGCAGGGCTGCTTGCCCCTCATTGAACCAGTGGCTGGAACGCTGGCTGCCCTGCAACTGCACGGCGTCATTGCCGGAATCCTTGGCGGCAGCAACGCCCTCCGAACTGTAGGCGAGAGAACCGCCGAGAATGGCTGCGGTCGAGAGCGCGGCGAGCACCGCGGAGAGCGTTTTTTGGATCATTCTGAATACCCCTGAGAGAACAAACGCGCCAATTAAAGAGGGGGAATATTACAGAACCGTGACCGGGGCGGCGACCGATCGCCGCCCACGACAAATGATGCAAGAATCCCAGCGCCTCCGTGCGCCGGCGGACGCCTGCATCAAAAATACGACGACGCCCGCTGCACACCGGTCTCCTGTCCCTCGGCAACCTCGCGCAGCAGGTTGTCGCGCGGGCTCAACACCGCATCGCGGCCTTCGCGGAAACTCTGTTCCTGCACAATTGCGCGGTAGGCCTTGTTCAGGTCGAGGGCACGGCGCGGTGAGGGCATGATCAACACGTTGATATCCTTCGCCAGGCGGTCGAGCATCGCGCTCTTGAGTGCGCCCTCGCTATCGAAGAAGCGCGCACGCACCTCGCCGTTGGAGCGGTACTCGTCCGCATTGCCCACCTGCTTGAGGTAGTAGGCATACTCGCCCTGCCCATCCCCTCGCAGGGGCTCCGGCGTGCCGGCAAGGGATTTCTGGTCCCAGTGGTACCAGCCGCGCTGGAAACTCTTGCCCGCATCCAGTTTGCGGGTCATGGCGAAGCTGCCGTCCACATTGGCGCCAATGGCGCCGTGACAGCCGCTACAGGTGGCCAGCTCTTCGTAGGACTGCGGTCGCAATCCGCCGTGACGATCCTCGATAAATCCGCTGTAGCGCCAGCCGCGACGATTGCTGACACCGCGCTCGATATCCCCGATCACCGGCTCCAAGCGGTCGGGAAAATCGTGCGCGTCCTTGAGTTCGTCTGCAGCCAGTTCGCGATGCTGGAAATAAGTGACCCAGCGCACCTTGCGCGCGTAACGCAGCTCTTTCATGCGTGCAGCCATAGAGACTTCACCATTGGTGTCCACATCCAGGTAGCGCACGCTGTGCAGGAATTCGGTGCCCAGCGGATAGGAACCGGCAGACAGAGGTGCCTCTTTGCGCTGCTGTGCCAGCCGCGCCTCGCCCACATAGGACATATGGCGCTGCTCCAGCGGCGCCCAGTCATAGGTAATCTGTGTAGCGGTAGCCAGCTCGCCGTTTTTGTCCAGGTCCACCTTGAGCTTTTCCTCGTCTACCGGGTCGATGGCAATATCCGCGCGCTTGATCAGCGCCTCTACAATCGCCAGGTTGATCCGATACACCTCGACATCAAACTCGCCCTGCTCATTGTTTTGATACATGGCCGGCAGGCGGATCAGCACATCGTCGGTGGATCCGTTGGTGGGAAAGAAAGTCCCCGGGAAAGGGGTGTAGGCCAGCGCGCGCCAGCCGCTGTACCCGCCGTCGGCATCGCGGTCAAAACCGGCACTGTCAAAATTGAACTGCACATCGGGCACATAGCCATCCCAGCGGCCGTTGCCATTGCCATCCCAGTGCGCCGGCAGGTTTTCGCGCAATTTTTCCCGCAAGGGCACACTGCCATCCTTCGCGCGGTAATTACTTTCGCGCACGTAGCCGAGAATCTGCTCGTCGCTGACTTCAGCCAGATACTCGGATCGGTCCTTGAACAGGTTGTGCCAGCGGTTGGTGCGCGCGGGTTCCGCGAAGTCGTACAGCAATTGCAGGTCGAGGTCGTTGGTAAAGTTGGGCGCGCGGCTATCGGTGTGGCAGACGTAACAGGGATTACTCGCCGGCGCGTTTTCATTTTCGGTCTTGGTATAACACTGCGGTGGCGTCACCGCTGCCGGGTTGGAAAGGTACAGGCGGCCGAGATTTTCCGGCTCGGCGGAAACCGCACCGGACCCGAACAGTGCGGTAGTGATTGCCAGAATGATGGTACGCATGGAGTTCACTCAAAACGTTTTCAGAAGCCCGCTCGAACAGCGGATAGACAAAACCCCGACAGTCACCTGCCGGGGTTTTCAGCCTGGATGGCTTTACCCGTGATGGGCGCCAGTGCCGCTTACTGGCCGGTAACATCCATGGCCGGGAAGGGACCCACGTAGCCGGTGTAGGCGCGGTGTTCCAGGGAGCCGGGGGCCAGCTTGTCGCCATCGGACTCGCCGTAGGGATGCTGGATCACACTCATCAGGTAGCCGAAGCCGTTGATATTCGGGTACCAGTAGGGCGAGGTGGTCTCGGAGCCGTAGGGCGTGGTCTGGATCCGGGTGAGGCCCGCGGTGGAGTCAGCCGCATCGACTTCATCCAGGTCCAGCGACCAGATTACGTCGTTCTGGTGACCGGAACCGGTGTCCTCACCGATGATCAGGGTGTTGTAACCGGTGATGAAGGTCACGTTGTCCGGATTGGCAATGGCATCCGCATCGCAGCTGTAGGTAGCAAAGGGACTGTCCGCCGGGTACTCCGCTTCGATACCGCCGATCAGGCCGCTCATATTGGTGGCCACGTAATCGGAACCGATGTCGGTATCCGCCGCCACATCCAGCTGGTAGACCGCGCCGCAGGAATTGCCCTCGGCAATCTGGATATGCCCAACGTCGTCGGTCATACCGCGGCCCACAGAGCTCATGGCCACGTACAGCTTGCTGCCGTCCGGGTCGAAGGTGACCCCTTCTTCCTTGCGGAATTCGGTGGACGCGCCCATCAGCGCGGCATAGCGGCGGGTCTCGAGGCGGGAAGCGATCTTTTCCATGCCCGGCTTGACGCTCAGGCACTCGCTGTTGCCGTTGGTGGCGGTCTCGACGCAGCCTTCGCCGTCGACTTCGAAAATATCGTCGAAGGTCACCGCAGGCTGGCCTTCGGCACCGTGCACCGCCACGTCAATTTCGTCATTGCTGGCGTGACCGAGGGAAACCCATTCGAGATCGGCACTGCCGAGGCCCTCGGCGGAAGTCTGGTTCCATTTGGCCGCGTACACGGTACCCGCACTCAGGTCGCCGGCGGTGTCCGCGATAAACATATACAGGCCCACATTGGTGCCGTCGTCGGTCATGTATACGGTTTTGCTGTCGGGCATCACGTAGGACAGCTCGAAGGCAATACGGCCCATGGCGTAGTGCTTGACCAGGTCGGTGGTCGGCTCTCCTTCGCCTTCCGCGTTGATATTGATCTCGATATTCCAGCCGTAGAAATAGGGGTTCCACTGGCTGGGATCCGCGTAGTAATCCAGCATACCGGCGGAGTAGCCGTCCTCGGAGGCTTCGACATGAGTACGCAGACTGCGCGCATCCGGCTCGTATTCCTCCGACGCCAGGTGGGCGTTCCACGGCGTCACCGACGCGGCGCAGTGTACCCAGCCACCATCCACACCGGACTGGTCAATCTGCCACAGATCTTTGGTGGACAGCGCACCGTTTTCCGGATTCTGGTCCAGCTCCATCAGGAACATGGCGCCGGGGCGGGTTTCCATTTGCGATACGGAGAACAGGCGATCGCCGATCGGCAGCAGGGAGGTGTGCTCATTGGCATCGGTGACCTTGAGCATGCCGTCTTCGCCGTACAGGGGCTGGCCCGCGGCATCCACCAGCTGGCCGAACACCACATTGCCATTTACCGAATCGCCGGAGCGCAGCAGGGTGTGGAATCCGATATCGAACTCTTCACCGTCCACTTCGACCTTGGGCGATGCCAGGATCTGACGCTTTTCGCTGTCGGTGGCAGGTGCCGGCACTCCGGTAAAGCTCAGGGAACGCTCGGGCGCTTCATCACCGCCATCACCGGGATTCGGATCCGGCGTGACCACCGGCGGATTGTTGCGATTGTTGTTGTCGTCGCTACAGGCGGGAAGCAGGGCAAATGCGGCGAGCATTACCCCGAGCTTCATCGCCAGCGGTGTTTTGGAAAAAGGAATCATGATGTACCCACCCAGCTAAATTATTTTCGAGCGGGGATTGAAACGATTCGAAATGACAGAGTCGTGACATTGCGCGTGAAGTATTGGTGAACTTTTTATTAATTCGGAATCTGTTCACAAACTGAAGTCGGTAACACCAAACAAAATCCCCTGTCCATGGCTCACCGGATCACTGGATAAACTTCACGGCACTTTCATCCGGGTCGCGACCTTGGCCGGCGGATTCCAGTTGCGCGAGATAAGCCTGCCATTTTGACGCTTGCTCCTCACACAACTCGCGCAAATAGGCCCAGGTGTAAATACCGCTGTCGTGGCCATCGTCAAAAAATATCTGCAGGGCATAGCGACCTGCGGCGGCGACTTTTTCAATACCCACATGTATTTTTCCGGTTACCAGGATGCCATCGCTGGCGCCGTGGCCGCGCACCTCTGCGCTGGGAGAGTAGACACGCAGATATTCCGCCGGCAGCGAAAACTCGCCGTCGGGGTATTGCAGAACCAGCTGTCGGGCAGCTTTATCCAGGCGGATTTTCTGCGGCGGTTTTTGCTGTTTTTTTACTGAAGATTTCATGCAAATAACAGAGGGGCTCTACGGCCCCTCTTTCCTGATCAAATTGTTTTTTCTGCTCGCAAAAATAGACAATTAAAGAATAAAGCGGGACAGGTCTTCGTCCTTGCTCAACTCACCGAGCTGCGCGTCCACGTAGCCCGCATCGATGGTTACGGTGGTATTGCCGTCGCCGCCGGCAAAAGACACTTCCTCGAGCAATCTTTCGAGAACCGTGTGCAGGCGGCGGGCACCGATATTTTCGGTGGATTCGTTCACTTCAAAGGCCACTTCCGCAATCCGGCGGATGCCGTCTTCAGAGAACTCCAGGTTTACTCCTTCGGTGCCCATCAGTGCTTTTTGCTGTTCGGTCAGCGAGGCACTGGGTTCGGTGAGGATGCGCTGGAAGTCCTGGGAAGTCAGCGAGCTCAGCTCCACGCGAATTGGCAGACGACCCTGCAGTTCGGGAATCAGGTCCGAGGGCTTGGACAGGTGGAAGGCGCCGGAGGCGATAAACAGAATATGGTCTGTTTTGATCATGCCGTATTTGGTGGTGACGGTGCAGCCTTCGATCAGTGGCAACAGGTCGCGCTGCACACCTTCGCGGGATACGTCGGCACCGCCACTTTCCTGGCGCTTGGCGACCTTGTCGATTTCGTCAATAAACACGATGCCGTTCTGTTCTGCGGAACGGATGGCTTTGGTTTTGATTTCTTCGTCGTTGATCAGCTTGGAAGCTTCGTCGTCGGTCAGTTGCTTGAGCGCCTGCTTGACGGTGAGCTTGCGCTTCTGGGTTTTACCCTTGGACATGTTGGAGAACATGCCCTGCAGCTGGTTGGTCATTTCTTCCATGCCCGGAGGCGCCATGATTTCGACGCCCATGGGGTTAGCGGAGACGTCGATTTCGATCTCTTTGTCGTCGAGCTCACCTTCGCGCAGTTTTTTACGGAAGACCTGACGGGTGCTGGAGTCTTTTTCGCTGGGGTCGGTGTTGCGAGCGGGGGGCAGCAGGGCGTCGAGCACCCTGTCTTCGGCGGCGTCCATGGCGCGCTGTTTGACGCCTTCGGTGGCGCGCTCGCGCTCGAGTTTGATGGCCATTTCGACGAGGTCGCGGACAATGGATTCGACGTCGCGGCCGACGTAGCCGACTTCGGTGAATTTGGTGGCTTCGACTTTGATAAACGGCGCGCCGGCCAGCTTGGCGAGGCGACGGGCGATTTCGGTTTTACCGACGCCAGTGGGGCCGATCATCAGGATGTTTTTCGGGGTGATTTCCGCGCGCAGTTCTTCGTTGACCTGCATGCGGCGCCAGCGGTTGCGGAGCGCGATGGCAACGGCGCGCTTGGCGTCGTTCTGGCCAACGATATGGCGATCGAGTTCGTGGACGATTTCTCTGGGGGTCATGGACATGGTCTTTACTCGGATTCTTTGTCGCTTTGTTCCAGTCTTTTACGTTCTAAAGCTGGAGCGGTGGCGGGCGGTCACCGGGAAACAGGTTTCAGGACCGCTGTGAATACATCCCTGTACGCTCTGTCGGAAACATCCCTGTTTCCGACAGTCCTGAAACCTGTTCCCCGGCGCCCGCCCTTCAATTCGTAGAAAATTACTTCTTCAGCAAGTGGGTTCTTACTTAGTAATTCAATTCTTCAATCGTATTGTTGTGGTTGGTGTACACGCAGATATCACCGGCAATTTTCAATCCCTGCTCGACGATGCTGCGCGCATCCATTTCGGTATTGTCGAGTAGCGCACGCGCTGCAGACTGGGCGAAGGGGCCGCCGGAGCCGATGGCGATCAGGTCGTCTTCCGGCTGGATGACGTCGCCGTTGCCGGTCACGATCAGGCTGGCAGTTTCGTCGGCGACGGCGAGCAGGGCTTCCAGGCGGCGCAGGGCGCGGTCGGTACGCCAGTCTTTGGCGAGTTCGACGGCGGCGCGGGTGAGCTGGCCGTTGTGGGCCTGCAGTTTGGCTTCGAAGCGTTCAAACAGGGTGAAGGCGTCGGCGGTGCCACCGGCAAATCCGGCGATGACCTTGTCGTTGTAGAGGCGGCGAACCTTGCGGGCGTTGCCTTTCATGATGGTGTTGCCCATGGAAACCTGACCGTCACCGCCGATGACGACTTTGCCGCCCCGGCGGACGGAGAGAATGGTTGTACCGCGATATTGTTGCACGTGTGCCTCTGCGTTTTACATTTCAAGAGCACTAAGTGTGGTCGAAGGGGCAGGATTTCAACTTGGGGGGTGCGGCTTTATACTCCGCGGCTACTTCCTGAGGTTGGATGGAGAGTGCCTGTGGCCCGTTTGAAGTCCCGTTATTACACCCTGGTGTTCGCGTTTTTTATGTCGTTCTTTATGTCGACACTGATGTCGGGTGTGGTAACAATCATCAATACCGGGGTGACCGAGGGCTTCCTGTCGCGCTGGCTGCACGCGGGGCTGGTGGCCTGGGCGGTGGCATTTCCGCTGATTTCCCTGATCGCGCCGGTGGCGCACCGGATCGCGCGCAGCCTGGTGGAAACCGAGGTTTAGACTCCGCAGTCTGCGAGGTCAGCCCTTGGCAGGTCGCTTGAGCACCAGCGGCATCAGGCGGTGTTCCGCGAGCACGCTACGCGCCGCGGCCATTTTTGAGCGGTTGGTATAGGGGCCGACGAGTACCCGGTGCCAGGTGCCGCGGGTGTCGGTGGCAGATTCGACCTTGACGTCCAGGTTGGCGAGCATCAGCTGTGCACGCAGACGATCGGCTTCGGCTTTGTCGCGGAAGCTGGCAGCCTGGAGGATGTAGACCAGGTCGGATTTTGGCTCTACCCGTTGCGCGGTATCCCCGCTTTTCTCTTCTCCCGCTTTTACTCTCGCCTGCTGCTTCTTCGGCTCGGGCACTTTGACTTCGTTCTCTTCCAGCAACTTGTAGAAATCAAAGCGCGGCTTGGCTTCCGCTGGTGCCGGCTCGCGGGCGGCGGGCTTTTCGGCCCGGGCTGCAACCTTGCCCTGTTCGATCTTGAGGTCATTCAGCAGGAATACAAACACCGCGAAACCACCGACGAAGTTGCCCAGTACAAACCAGACCCAGGCGGGTTTGCCGGTGGATTGTTGGCGGCGGGTATTGCGGCGAGCCATGACACTTCTCTCAGTCTTCGATGATTATTGTACGGACGGCAAATTGTAACCGCTGCGCTGGGCACTGTGTGCGGGGTTTACGATAATTCCTGGGCATCCATGTCGATCGCCCAGCGTATGCGCCGATTGCGGTTGCCCTCGGCCCAGCTGCTGAACTGCGCGAGCAGTTTCTGCAACAAGCCGCGCTTGTCGGCGGTGATCTGCACATAGAAACGGAAGCGTCCGGACTTGCGCTCCAGCAGCGCCGGCACCGGTCCCAGATACTGCAGTTCCGGCGAGGGCGGCGCCATGGCCTGCAGGTATTCCCGCGCACTGCTGAGAAACTCCTCCGCCCAGCGCGGCTCTTCGCATTCGGCGCGCACCAGCGCCATTGCCCGCGCCGGCGGCAGCTGGGCGATCTTGCGCTCCTCCATCAACTGGCGGGCGAAGGCGCCGTAGCCCTTGTTCAGCAGCAACTGCAGCAGGGGGTGCTCGGGGTAGCGACTCTGTACCAGCACGTGTCCCGGCAGGTCGCCGCGGCCGGCGCGGCCGGCCACCTGCTCGAGCAGCTGCCCCATGCGTTCCGGTGCGCGGAAGTCGGCACTGAACAATCCGCCGTCGGCATCCTGGATCACCACCAGGGTGACCCGCGGCAGGTGGTGGCCCTTGGCCAGCATCTGGGTGCCGAGCAGCAGGCAGGGCTCCCCGTTGCGCGCGGGTTCCAGCAGTTTGTCCAGCGCCTGCTTGCTGGCGGTGGTATCGCGATCCACGCGGATTACCGGGAAATTCGCAAAGGTATGGGTAAGGAAGTCCTCACTGCGCTCGGTGCCGGCACCCAGTGCATTCAGGTTGCGGCTGTGGCACTGCGGGCAATTGTGCACTTCGCGCATGCGGTAGTCGCAGTGGTGACAGCGCAGTTGGCGCTGGCGGCGGTGCAGGGTGAGCTTGGCAGAGCAGTGCGGGCAGTCCGCGAGCCAGCCGCAGTCGTCGCAAGTGAGTGCCGGGGAATAGCCGCGGCGGTTGATAAACACCAGCGCCTGTTCGCCACGGTTGAGAGTTTCGCCGATATGCCGCAATACCTGCGGCGCAAATCCTTCCTGCAGCTGTTGGTGAAACGTCGGTACCACGCTGATTTCCGGCGGACGCGCATTGCCCGCGCGCTGACGCAGGCGCAGGTGCTGGTAGCGCCCGCTCAGGGCGTTGTGCAGGCTCTCCAGCGACGGGGTGGCGGAACCCAGCAATACTGGCACATCGGCGCGCTTGGCGAGGACCAGCGACAGGTCGCGGGCGGAGTAGCGCACCCCGTCCTGCTGTTTGAAAGAGCCGTCGTGCTCCTCGTCAATCAGAATCACCCCCAGCCGCGGCAGCGGGGTAAAAATGGCGGAGCGGGTGCCGATCACAATGTCCGCCACACCGCTTGCCGCCGACAGCCAGGCCCGGGCGCGCTCACCATCGGCGAGACCGGAGTGCAGGGCGGCGATACGGAAGTCGGGAAAGCGCGCGGCAATTCTGCGCAGGGTCTGGGGCGTCAGGCCGATCTCGGGCACCAGCAGCAGCGCCTGCTGCCCCCGCTGCAGGGCACGCTCCATCAGGCGCAGGTAAACCTCGGTCTTGCCACTGCCGGTAGTGCCCTCGAGTAGCGAGGCGCTGAACCCGGTGGCAGCCACACCGTCGATCACCTGGCGCTGCTCGTCATTCAGTTCCGGGGCCGGGCGCGGTTCCACTACCTCCAGTGGCGGCGGTGCGGTGGGCCCCGATACCCAGCGCGCGAGCCCGCGCTCGATCAGCGCCTTGCACACACTGCTGTTGAGCCCGCGGGCATTCAGTGCGGTGCGACTCTGGCGCCCACTGCGCAACAGCAGCTGCAACAATTCCTGCTGTTTCCTGGCCCGCGCCAGCGCTGTTTCCGGCAGCCCCTTGCCCTCGGTAGTGAGCTCGAGCCACTGCTCCGCCCAGTGATCCGCCGGCTTGCCCTTGCGCAGGGCTACCGGCAGTGCGGCCGCGTAGAGTTCACCCAGCGGCGCCTGATAGTAATCCGCAGCCCACTGCAGAAAGCCGCGGCTGCGATCGTCAAAAATGGGCTGGCGGTCGATCCGCTCCAGGGCGGGCTTCAGCTCCGCCAGCGGCGAGTCGGAAACCACCTCCACCAGTACGGCCACCAGGTTGCGATTGCCAAAGGAGACCCAGTAACGCTGCCCGGGACGCAGGTCTTCCGCGGTGAGTCCTTGCGGCGGCAGATAGTCAAACAGACGACGCAACGGTACCGGCACCGCCAATCGCAGGATGCCGTGCACTCCGCCTGTATGTGCCGCCGCTTGCTCCAATCTGTCCCCCAAACTGCCCGGTATCAGGTACGCGCGTTCGCGCCGCGAAAGCGCGCTAGTGTACCGGTTGGCGCCCCCGGGTACAGCACCACCATCACCGATGGCCAGCCATTACCGCACTGCGACGTGGCAGGCCGCGATGCCACGCGGTAGATGGTTACGCGCCATTTCGCGCTCGCGCTCCCACCGGAAGCGGCTAAAGGCGAAAAACTGGCGCGCAATACCACCTAAATACCTCGTTTGGCGTCGCTTCCAGTTGCCAACTCTAAAATTTAAAGTACTCTACAGATCAACTCTAAATATTAGAGTTCTCTAGCGGCACCGACACGCCCCTGATCAGATTTCGCAGGCAGGGCGGGGCCGATCCGCATACGGGACTTATCCACAGCCGTCCCGCCAAAATATATCCACAAGGGAGGTGAACATGACGGACGTGAACAAATTACAGAGTGACCTGGACTATATCAGCAGCGCGGTGCGCGCAGACGCTACCGCCGGCGGTATTCCGGCACTGTATTTTCTGTGGGCCCTGCTGATTGCGGTGGGCTTCAGCCTGCCGGATTTCGCACCCCGGCTGGCGGGGATTTACTGGCTGGTGGCGGGGATCGGCGGCGGCCTGTTCAGCTGGTACCTGGGCGCGCGCGAGAGCCGGCGGCAGGGTATCAACGACTGCCGTCTGGGCCTGCGCTACGGCCTGCACTGGTCGCTGGCCGGTGCCGCCTTTCTGTTGTGCTTTCTGCCGCTGATGCTGGGGCGCGTATCACCGGAGATGGGCGGGGCAAATTTTCTGCTGATCACCGGTATCGCCTACGGCCTGGCCGGTGTACACCTGGAACGGCCGCTGCTGTGGTGTGGCATTGTGATGCTGCTGGCCTACGGGGTAATGGTGGTGTTGCTGCCACCTTATTCCTGGACCATCACCGGCATCACCGTGGGGCTGGCGCTGTGCTGGGCAGGGTTTAGCCGTCGCGCGGCACTCAGGGCACAGGATACCGGGGCAAAAGAATGAAGGCGCTGAGCGCACTGGACCCGCTGCTGGAGCACCGCCTCCGCCTGGGCACCTGTGTACTGCTGGCCAAGCACGGCGAAATCACCTTCGCCCGTCTCAAGTCCCAGCTGCAGGCTACCGACGGCAATCTGGGGGCGCAATTACGCAAACTGGAAGAGCGCGGCTATATTGCAGCACGCAAGGATTTTGTGGAGCGCAAGCCGACCACGTGGTATCAGCTGACACCTGCCGGTCGCACTGCCCTGAACGGGCATATGGCCGCTCTGCAGGCGTTGATCGACACCAGCGGCACCGGTGGCTGAGCCCCGGCTGGCGGGGTCTCGCGCCGCGACGGCCCCGCAGCCGCATTTGCGCTTGAATCGCCGGGCTAATCTGATAGTATGCGCCGACTTTTTAAACAGCCCGGGGTGAAGACCCCTGCACCAAAGACGATTCCGTGCTCAGCGAAAGACTGGGTGGCGGTGTCGAAAAGAGGCCATCATGAAAACCGATATCCACCCGAATTACAGCGAAATCACCGCGACCTGCTCCTGTGGCAACTCCTACAAAATGGGTTCCACTCTGGGCAAGGACATCCAGCTGGACGTTTGCGCAAACTGCCACCCGTTCTACACCGGCAAGCAGCGCGAAGCGAGCACCGGCGGCCGCGTAGACCGCTTCAAGAAGCGCTTCGGCAGCCGCATTTCCAAGTAAGTGCCGCCGAGCCGCGCACCGGAATGGCTTGTGTGATTCCGGCAGCGAAGAAAAAGACGCCCAGGGCCTCCCTCGGCGTCTTTTTTTGTGCCTGCCTGTTTCTGTTTATCAGCGCGCTGCTGCCCGCGCAGGTGTTCGCCGACTGCGTACTGGGCGAGGCGGACGAGGTGGTCGCGCTCAAGAAGGTGGTGGACGGCGACACCCTGCGTCTCAAAGACGGCCGCCGGGTGCGTCTTATCGGCGTCAACACACCGGAGCTGGCCCACGGCCGGCGCCGCGCACAGCCACTGGCGCAGGAGGCGAAGGAGTTTACCGAGCGCTTCCTGGCCGGGGGCGACCTGGAACTGGTTTACGACAAGGACCGCTACGACAACCACGGCCGCCTGCTCGCCCATGTCTACAACCATCGCGGCGACAGCCTCGAGTCCGCGCTGCTCTCCGCCGGCCTCGCCTTCCACATCGCGGTCGCGCCCAATCTCAGTCTCGCCGAGTGCCTTGCCAGCCGCGAGGAGCGCGCCCGGGAGTACCAGCGCGGCGTCTGGGCCCCGGGAGTATGGCCGGTGCTCGAAGCCTCCCAGGTGCGACCGGGAGATGGCGGCTTTGTGCTGCTCACCGGCAGGGTCGAGAAAACCGATCGCAACCGCTTCCTGTGGCTGGAACTGGACGGCCCGGTAGCGGTGCGCCTGGATCCGAAACGGGATTATGGCCACCGAAACGGGCGCAATTGGCAAGGGCGTCAAATAGTGGTGAAAGGCTGGCTGGTGGACCGAGGCAAGAGATATTCATCCCGGAATAGGGAGAATAAAAGATGGTTTATTGCGTCCGATTCTGAATTTACTATCGAAATTAGTAGAAATTAACTATGGCGTTCAGTTTTTGAGCTTGTGGATATCCAGTCGTCTCGGTTATCCTTCGCGCCTCGGATAGGGGCGTCCTCCTGCCCCCACAATAAAATCAAAAATCCGCTGTAAATTGCCGCCCGCCCAACCAGTGCCGGCCGCATTCCAAACCTATAGAGATGACATCCTGATGACCGACTCCTTGCGCCAGGCAGCGCTCGATTATCATGCCATGCCGACACCGGGCAAACTTTCGGTGGAGCTCACAACCCCTGCACAAACCCAGGAAGACCTGTCCCTGGCCTACAGTCCGGGCGTGGCAGAGCCGGTGCGCGAAATCGCCAAAGACCCCGAAGCCGCCTACCTGTATACCGGCAAGGGCAACCTGGTAGCGGTAATCTCCAATGGCAGCGCCATCCTCGGTCTCGGCAACCTGGGGCCGCTGGCCTCCAAGCCGGTAATGGAAGGTAAATCGCTGCTGTTCAAACGTTTTGCCGACATCAACTCGGTGGATATTGAAGTGGACTGCCCCAGTCCCGAGCGTTTTATCGAGACGGTCGCGGCCATCGCCAACACCTTTGGCGGTATCAACCTGGAAGACATCAAGGCGCCGGAGTGTTTCCACATCGAGGAGACCCTGATCGAGCGCTGCTCGGTACCGGTGTTCCACGACGACCAGCACGGCACCGCCATCGTCACCGTGGCCGGCATGCTCAACGCGCTGGAGATCCAGGGTAAAACGATCGGAGACGTGCGCATCGTGTGCCTCGGCGCGGGTGCGGCCGCCACTGCCTGCTGCAAGCTACTGCTGGCCGCCGGCGCCAAGAAAGAACAGATCACCATGCTCGACAGCCGCGGTGTTATCCACTCCGGTCGCAGCGACATCAACGCCTACAAGGGCGAGTGGGCACGGGATACCGAAATGCGGACCCTGGACGACGCCATCGAAGGCGCCGATGTATTCCTCGGCGTATCCGGCCCGGATCTGCTGAGCGCGGAACAATTGGCACATATGGCCCCCAATCCGGTGGTATTCGCCTGTTCCAACCCCAACCCGGAAATCGCCCCGGAACTGGCCCACGCCACCCGCGACGACCTGATCATGGCCACCGGCCGCTCGGACTACCCGAACCAGGTGAACAACGTACTGTGCTTCCCGTTCATCTTCCGCGGTGCACTGGACGTGCGCGCCACGCGTATTAACGAGGATATGAAACTGGCCGCCATCGAGGCGATCCGCAAGATCGCACGCGAGGAGGTGCCGGAAGCAGTGCGCGCAGGTTACGGCGGTGTGGAACTGAGCTTCGGTTCCGATTACATCCTGCCCAAGCCCACCGACCCGCGCCTGTTGCCGGAAGTGGCCGCAGCCGTTGCGCGCGCCGCGGTGGACAGCGGCGCCGCACGCTTGCCGTATCCGGCGCACTACCCGCTGAAAACCCTCTAGCGGTGGATTGAAATCCCGCTGGCGGTGGCGCCAGCCAGTGCAGACTTGTGAGACACGCCGTGAACCCATCCCTGGGGGCTCTTCTAAAACATCCCTGTTTTAGAAGGTCTCACAAGTCTGCACTGGCCATCGCCACCTTCGACCCGCATTTCGGTGGAACCGGACGGCAAATAATCACTTCGCCTCCCGATCCTTGAGCCTCCCCCCTACCGCCGCTAAACTGCCCCCATGTCTGAGCAAAGATGTCCCCACGCATGAGTCACGTCTATGTGCTGACCAACCAGCACCAGCAGTTTTTAAGCAAGAGCAACGAGTGGATCGATGGCCGCGAGAGCACCAAGCTGTTCCGCACCGAACACAAAGATGTCGCCATCAATCAGATGTTCGAGGCCAACACTCGCGATGTCACCCTGCGCATCGAGCTGCTCGAGTGTGCGCTGGACACGAAAAAGCACCCCCAGATTCCCGCCGAGGCCCTGAGCGACGAGCCGCTGCTCGCCACTGAAGAGGGGATCGCCGCGGGAGATCCGGAAGAGCTGCCGCAACCGGATCCGAGCGAAACACCGCCGGAGTACAACCCGGAAGCGGACCCGCAGCCGGTACCGGAAGTGGAGCCACAACCCCAGCCGGAAGTGAATCCGGATCAGTTCCCCGGTACTACCCCGGAAGTGGAGCCCAACCAACCCCCGGAATCCGTATCCGGCCCGGCCTGAGCGGCCACCATCGCGCGCCTGTTGATTCAAATGTGCCGGGCAAATCGGGGATTCCCCCCAGCCCCCTTGAGTTGCTGTGCCGCGCCCCCATTTAGGCCGGATGCGTAAACCATCCGGTTTGCGGCAACCCGGCCCGTTAGCCGACCGGCTGCCCACAGGAGATCCCAGTGACCACGTTCAACCTGGCCGAACTGGCCCAGCCGGAAGCTTTAGCTCTGTTAAAGGGCATTCGCCGCGGCATCGAGAAAGAAAGCTTGCGGGTTTCCCCCGAGGGCGAATTGGCGCACACCGAGCACCCCCGCGGCCTCGGTTCCGCACTCACCCACGAGTGCATCACCACCGACTTTGCCGAAGCCCTGCTGGAGTTCATCACGCCGCCGGTAGCCACCCCGGAACAGGCGCTGGAAAAGCTCGACCAGATCCACCGCTATACCTACAGCCAGATCGGCGACGAACGCCTGTGGGTCAACAGCATGCCCGGCCGCATCGGTCGCGATGAAGACATTCCCGTTGCCCGCTATGGCAGCTCCCACAGCGGCACCATGAAAACCATTTACCGGCTCGGTCTCGGCCTGCGCTACGGCCGCGCCATGCAGACCATTGCCGGTATCCACTACAATTTCTCCCTGCCAGACAGTTTCTGGCAGTGGCTACAAGCGAAAGAAGGCAGTGACGAATCGCTGCAGGATTTCAAAACCCGCCGCTACTTCGACCTGATCCGCAACTTCCGTCGCCACTACTGGCTGCTGATCTACCTGTTCGGCGCCGCTCCCGCGGTGTGCGGCACCTTCGTGCAGGATCGCGAGCACAAGCTGCAATCATTCGACGGCGACGGACGCAGCCTGTATGCGCCCCAGGCCACCTCCCTGCGCATGGGCGACCTGGGCTATACCAGCGACGCACAGAAATCCCTGATCGTCTGCTACAACGACCTGCCCAGCTATCTGACCACCCTGTGCGCGGCCATCAGCCGACCCTATCCGCCCTACCATGAGCAGGGCGTGAAAGATGCCAACGGCGAGTACCAGCAGCTCTCCACCGGCCTACTGCAGATCGAAAACGAGTTCTACTCCCCGATCCGCCCGAAGAACCCGGCGGGCATGGGGGAGACCGCGCTCTCCGCACTCGACGCCCGCGGTGTCGAATATATCGAGGTGCGCTGTCTGGACCTCAATCCCTTCGTACCCCTCGGCGTCGAAGCCCCGCAGATGCGCTTTATCGACGCCTTCCTGCTGCACTGCCTGCTCAGCGACAGCCCGCAGGCGGATGACGCCGACTACCGCGCAATCCAGGAAAACCAGTCGCGCATCGTCTATCAGGGGCGCGACCCGGAAATCCAGCTGGTGCACAACGGCAGCGAGCGCAAGCTCACCGACTGGGCCTCGGAGCTGCTCGACGAAATCAGCCCCATGGCAGAGCTGCTCGACAGCGCCTGGGAGAGTCACGACTACCAGCGCGCCGTATCCGCCCAGCGCGACAAGATCGATGGCAAGGTCCCGACCCCGGCGGCGCAGATGCTCGCGGAAATGCACGAGCACAAGCAGACCTTCTTCCAGTGGGCCCAGGCCAAGGCCGAGCAACACCGCCAGTACTTCCTCGAGCGCCCGCTGAGTGAGGCAGAACAGGCGGAATACCAGCGCCTGGCCGAGGAATCCCTGCAGCAGCAAGCCGCGGTTGAAGCCGCAGACACGGGTACGTTCGAGGATTTTCTCGGGCAGTATTACGCCCAGTACACCTTCTGTCAGAAAGGTTTATAACCGGAATCGAAGGTGCCGCTGCCGGGTGCTGGTGCGTGAGACCTTCAAAAACAGGATGTTTTTGCAGAGCCCCCGGGGATGGGTTTACGGCGTGTCTCACGCACCAGCACCCGGTTGCGGTACCGCCACAGTACTTATTCTAAGAGTGCCGCCATGAACTACCTCGCCCACCTGCTTCTCTCCGGTCCGGACCCGGACTGGCAACTGGGCGGGTTACTGGGCGATTTCGTCAAAGGCCCGCTCAAGGGCGAGCGCCCCCAGGCCATTGAAGACGGTATGCGCCTGCACCGGCGCATCGACCTGTTGAGCGACCGCCATCCCGCCTATCTCGAAGCACTCCACCGTCTCGGCCCCCAGTGGCGGCGACTCGGCGGCATCGCCCTGGATATCTGGTTCGACCACCTGCTCGCCAAACAATGGCAGAACTGGCATCCGCAATCCCTGGAAACCTTCACCCGGAACTGCTGGTCAAACTTCCACAGGCGCCGCCAATGGATACCCGACAACGCACAGGCATTTATTCAGCGCGCCGAGCAATTTAAACTGCTGCCCGGCTACCGCGAGGTAGATGTCATCCAGCGCACACTGGAACGGGTCGGCATGCGCCTGCGGCGCCCGCAGCCACTGGCAGATATCCTGCCGCTGCTGCTGGCCGATAACGAAGCGCTGGAGCAGGACTTTCAACGGGTGTTTACCGACTTGTCGCAACAGGCCGAACTGTTCCGACAACAAACATTCCGCCAGTAACGAATTAAAAAGAAATACCCCGGAAAATAATCACATGACCCTGCCAAGCCCTCGCTACACCTTTCTGCTTATGTTCCTCGCCGTTGTCTTTGTACTCGGTGTCGCGTTTTATCTGGAATACGTCCAGGGCCTCGAACCCTGCCCACTGTGTATCACCCAGCGGGTCATGTTTCTCGGCGTCGGCCTCACCTCCCTGATCGCCTTCCTGCACAACCCCAATGGAGTGAACCAGATCGGGCGGCGCATCTACGGCCTGCTGGTCTCCCTGTGGGCTATCGGCGGCCTGTATTTCTCTGGCCGCCAGCTGTGGCTGCAGAGCCTGCCGGAAGACCAGGTGCCCGCCTGCGGCCCCGGTATCAGCTACATGATCGACGTATTCCCCATGGCTGAGGTGATCAAAACCCTGCTCACCGGCGACGGCAATTGTGCCGAAGTGCAGTGGACCCTGCTCGGCCTCTCCATTGCCGGCTGGGCCGCGGTGGGCTTCATTGGCCTGATCCTGTTTGGCGCCTGGCAGGCATTCCGCAAACACTGAGCCATGGCGCTACTAAAAGCATTCCCGCGCTGGCTGATGGGGGCAGGGCTGCTGCTGGGCTTTGATCTCGCCGGCCGCAGCCTCAGCACCGCCTTCTCCCTGCCGGTGCCCGGGCCGGTTGTGGGAATGCTGCTGCTGTTGCTGGCACTGGTGATCTATGGCCGCATACCGCGCGGCCTTGCAGAAGTTGCGGTTCTGATTCTGCGCATGCTGGTGCTAATCCTGCTCCCCGCCACCGTGGGGATCTATTTCCTGCAGGAGCTCGCCATCCGCGACTGGCTAACCCTCGCCATCGCCATGCTGGTGGGCACGCTCATCAGCTTTACCCTCACCGCACTGCTGCTGCAGCGACTGCTGCAGCGCGCAGGAAATGCGCATGTGGAATGAGTGGCAGCGCTGGCTGACTCAGGCCCAGCAAGTGGCAGGTGATATTTTCGAACCTCTCTCCGCCGCCCATCCGCTGGTCATCCTTCCGCTGAACGCCGTCGCCTTCTGGGTCGGACTGCAACTCTATCGCCGCAGCGGGAGCCCTCTGCTGCACCCGGTGATTGGCGCCAGCCTGTTGGTATTCGTCACCCTGTGGCTGATGGGCGTGAACTTTGAGGGTTATCAGCGCGGCAGCGGGCTGCTGTACCTGCTGCTGGGACCGGCCATTGTGGCCCTGGCCATTCCCCTCAAACAGAATCTGGCGATGGTGCGCCGGGCGGGCTGGCCGCTGATGCTGGGACTGCTGGTGGGCGCGATTCTGGCACCGCTGGTCGCCGTGCTGATCGCCGTCCTGTTGGGAGGCAGTCGCATGGTACTGATTGCGCTCACCACCAAATCAGTCACCACCCCGGTGGCGCTGGCCCTGGCGCAGGAGCTGCACGGCATCCAGAGCCTGGCCGCCGGTGTGGTCGCGTTTACCGGGGTTATCGGTGCCGTATTCGGCCCCAGTATTTTGCGCCGCCTGAGCGTGACCGATGAGCGCGTTTTGGGATTCAGTCTCGGTATCAATGCCCACGCAATCGGCACTGCGCGCGCGCTGGAAATCAGCGCCCTGTGCGGTGCCTTCTCCGCGCTGGCCATGGGCCTGTGCGGCGCCCTGACCGCGCTGGTGCTGCCGATGGTCGCAACTTTCTGACCGATTATTACCATTCTTTCACGGTGCTGCCGACAGATGTCTCTTTCTGGCGTTTAATGCGGCGTCGTCCTTGCCCACGGCGGCAGAAGCTTCTACATTCCTAAGACGCAGTTGTAGAAGTCAAAAAAGGAATCTTGGAGATGTTGGAGAACTGTAAAAATGCGCAGGAGCGCTGGGGCGGCGTGAGCCAGATCATCGACCGCTGGCTGCACTCGCGACAGTTGCTGCTGGTCAGCTTCTGCCACCTGTCGGAAAAGAAAGAAATCGCCGACGGCGACAAGGAAGCCGAAGCCGGTGTACGCACCCTGTGTCAGCAGCTGGTGGATTATATATCTGCCGGGCACTTCGAAATTTACGACCAGCTTATCCAAGAGGGTCAGGCATTTGGCGACGCCGAGGGTCTGCAGCAGGCAAAATCCCTGTATCGGGAAATCGACGCGACCACCGATATTGCCGTGGACTTCAACGACAAATACCAGGAGACCGACGATCTGGAATCCCTGTCCAAGGACCTTTCCGAACTCGGCGTTGCACTGGAAACCCGCTTTGCCGCCGAGGATCGCATGATCGATACCCTGCACACAGCGCACAAGAATCAGCTGGCCTGAGTTTAATTTCAGGCAGGCAATAACAAAGGGGCCGCGGGGCCCCTTTTTTATTTAGCACTCGACCTCAGCGGTCGCGCTGAACGCTGTTACTGCGCGGAATCTTCTTCTACCGCTTCTTCTTCCGCCGCGCCCTCATCATTGCTGATGTCGGCCTTGTGCAGTTCCACTTCGAAAATCAGGGTGGAATTGGGGCCAATCAGGCCGCCCGCACCGCCCGGGCCGTAGGCCAGGTCAGACGGGATATACAGTTCCCACTTAGCGCCTTCTTTCATCAGCTGCAGGGCTTCGGTCCAGCCCTTGATCACGCCGTTCACCGGGAACTGAACCGGCTTGCCGTTTTTGTAAGAGCTGTCGAACTCGGTACCGTCGATCAGGGTGCCCTTGTAATCCACTTCAACAACGCTGGTTTCGCTGGGGCTAGCACCAGAGCCTTCTGTGATCACTTTGTACTGAAGGCCGGAGTCAGTGGTCTGTACGCCTTCTTTCTTGGCGTTCTCTTCCAGGAACTTTTTACCTTCTTCCAGGTTCTTGTCAGCGGAGGCTTTAAAGTCGGCTTCCTGCTTGGCCATCAGCTCTTTCTGCTTGGCCTGCATGTTTTCCTGGAATACCTGAATGACGGACTTCTTCTCTTCTTCACTCAGGCGGGATTCACGGCCGCTGGCCACATCGTTCAGGGCCATGGCGACAATTTTCGGATCCAGGGCAACGTCCTGGCTCTTGAGGCGATTGGCCATATCTTCGGCAATGATATAGCTGACTTTCTGCTCTTGGGACTCGAGCTTGATATCGGCGGAGTCGGCGGACTCCTGTTTGTTACAGCCAGCCAGTGCAACACCCAGTGCAATCGCAGCAGCCAAAGAAGTTTTGTTCATGAGAATCGTCTCTTTATTTCCGTGTAGCATTATTAGGTTTGAGCAGGGTCCCACCCTCCTCTGCTGTTGTACACCCGAACCCCCGGCGCACTATGTGCGGCAGGTCACAGTACAGCAGGTCCGGCCAGCGACAGGCAAGTCTACCCCATGCAGGTTAGGGCTGCACATCGTCCGCTAAGACTGCATTTACTGCCGGTGGTTTCATTTCCCGGTAATATTTTCAGACCCGCGGGCGATACGGTATTTCCGGCACTGCGCGATTGGTACTGCCAGGCATCCCGGCCCATCGTTCTGCCCGCAGATCCGCCCGGGGATGAGTGCAATCGCAAAACGCCCTAAATAAATGCATGGATTTGCGCGGGATGCGGGGATGCACTTCCCAAATAACAGCGCTATTATCAGCGTTCAACCCTGATTTTTTTCTCCCGCAGAAAGGTGGTTATACACTGCGAACAGGAGAGGGCGCAGGGTATAGTGCTCACCGATACTCACAACCCGTTTCAAACGCAGGATTTCAACTCATGGCCGCTAAACGCAAAGCCGTTGCATCCATTTCCGATCTGGAAAAACAGATCGCCAAGATCACCACCCAACTCGACAAGGCGCGAGCCAAGGAAGCAGCCGACACCGACAAAGCGCTGAAAAAAGCCAGTAAGGAAGCGGAAAAAGCCCAGGCCCAGGTAAAGAAAGCCAAGGCCAAGCTGGCTACCGCGCGCACCGCTGCCGCCAAGGCAAAAACTCCAGCGGCCAAAACCGCTGGCAAGAAAAAAGTAGACACTGCCAAGGCTGCCGTAGCCAAGGTTGAGAAGGTCGCTAAGGACGCAGCAAAGGCACTGGCCGATTCCAAGGCTGCAGCCAGCGCCGCCAAGTTTGCCGAGAAGACCGCCAACACCATCAAGAAAGCCGGTGAAGCCGCAGCCAAGAAGGTAGCAGCCGCAGCCAAGCCGAAAAAGAAAAAGGCCGGCGCGAAGAAGGCGACTGCCAAGAAAGCCGTAGCGGCCAAGTCCAAAGCGAGCGAGAAAAAGGCCAGCGAGAAGAAGCCCGCGGCGAAGAAAGCAACCGCCAAGAAAGCATCGAGCGAGAAAGCCGCACCGAAAAAGGCAGCGGCAAAAAAAGCGACAACCAAGAAAGCCCCGGCGAAAAAAGCTGCCAGCGCCAAAGCCAGCTCTGCAGCGGCAAAACCGGCGGAGAAGGCGGCCAGCAAGAAAACCACCGCGAAAAAGCCCGCGGCCAAAAAAGCCAGCCCCAAGAAAACCGCAGCACCCAAAGCCTCGGCCAAGCCGGCCAAGACCAACGGCAGCAAGCCGGCAGCGCCAGCTCAGGAAAAACCGGCTGCGCCGGTAGCGCCAGCGGAATCAAGCGCAGCGGAACCCATCATGGGCAAAACCTCCGAGCCGAAACCACTGGTATCCGAATCCAGCCCGGCGGCGGTAACCCCGGTGACTCCGACCATCACCCCCAGCACGCCCGCTAACAGCCTGTTTTCCACCGAGGAAAACCCGCACTACGGTCCGGAAGAGCACAAGCACAAACACTGAGTGGTTTAATCCAGCTCCCTGCACCGGTAGCAGTTACCGGTGCACTGGATCAGGAGGCGGCGCCGTCGCTAGAAACCACCGAGTCCAGCGTGCTATCGGCACCGGTACTGTAGGCATCGATCAGGCCCGCCCAGCGGGCCTGATCTTTTTGTAACAGGCCGTATTGCTGTCCGGCCAGCTCCAGCGGTGAACGGGTCTCCGGCCAGGTTTCGCCGTGCAGTTTCCACAGCGCCGCCAGCTGCCGCTGTTCCATGCGCAGCTCACAGCGTTTGCACCACTCGTAAACGCCACTTTGTTTGTTCATCCGCCCCAGCCAGCGCCGCAGGTTGCGCACGCTGCGGATCATGCGCCTGCGCGGGGCCAGCCCGCGATCGGCCACTCTCCAGCTCTCTTCACTCAACTGCCGGCCGCAGGCACTGGTATAGCTGGCCCACAGCAGCAGACACACATCCGCACCGCGAGTGTCCTGACACTGCAGCAGGAACTCGGCGACATGGGGCTGTTGGTAGAACTCCAGGCTGAAGTGCCAAAGTGGATTTTGCAGCGGGGAGGGCGGCGATGATGGAGGTGCGGTTTCTGTCACGATAGAATCCCGGCGATTTGTTATGCCGTTAGCCTAGTCAATTTTGGGCGAATTCAAAGAGGTTTCCATTGATTAATCTGCAAGGCGTGTCGCTGCAAGTGGGCGGGCGAGATCTGCTCAACAACGCCAGCTGTCGTATTTTCCCGGGTCACAAGGTGGGCGTCATCGGCGCAAACGGCTGCGGCAAGTCGACCCTGTTCAAACTTCTGCTGAAACAGCAGGACAGCGACGCGGGTAGTATCGAGGTACCAGCGGGCTGGGAAGTGGCGCACATGGCCCAGGAGGTCTCCGCCACAGATCAGAGCGCGCTGGAGTACGCCCTGGACGGCGATCACCGCCTGCGCGACCTGCAGCGCGAACTGGACGCAGCCGAGGCCGATGGCAGCGACGGCAAGCGTATTGCCGAGCTGCACGAACGCATGGCGGCCATCGATGGCTACAGCGGCCCGGCGCGCGCGGCACAGCTGCTCGACGGCCTGGGCTTCTCCCACGCAGACCAGCAGCGTCCGGTAAAGAGCTTTTCCGGTGGCTGGCGTATTCGCCTGAACCTCGCGCGGGCACTGATGTGCCCGGCGGACCTGTTGCTGCTGGACGAACCCACCAACCACCTGGACCTGGATGCAACCCTGTGGCTGGAACAGTGGCTACAGCGCTTTCCCGGCACCCTGCTGATCATCTCCCACGACCGCGATTTTCTCGATGCTGTGGTGGATGGCATCGTCAGCTTCGAGCAGCAGGAGCTGGTGCTGTACAGCGGCAACTACACCGCATTCGAGCGCGCCCGCGCCGAGCGCCTGGCGCAGCAGCAGATCCAGTATGAGAAACAACAGGCACAGCGCGCACATATGGAAGACTTTGTACGCCGCTTCCGCGCCAAGGCCACCAAAGCCAAGCAGGCCCAGAGCCGCCTGAAAGCCCTGGACCGCATGGCGGAGATTGCCCCGGCCCATGTGGACTCACCATTCCGCTTTCGCCTGCCGTGTGCCGACAAGGTGTCCAATCCGCTGATCGACCTGCGCGAGGCCGAGATCGGCTACCCGGGCAAGACCATCCTCCACAAGGTGGAAATGGGTATCCAGCCCGGCCGTCGTATCGGCCTGCTGGGCCCCAACGGCGCCGGCAAGTCATCGCTGATCAAGACTCTGGCGGGGGATCTGCCGCTGGTGTCCGGGGTACGCCAGTGCGGCGAACACCTGAAAATCGGCTACTTCGCCCAGCATCAGCTGGAGGCGCTGGATGCCAAGGCCTCACCGATGCTGCACGTGCAGCGCCTGTCTCCCGATGCCAGCGAACAGCAACTGCGGGACTTTCTCGGCGGCTACGGCTTTGTCGGAGACCGGGTTTTCGAGCCGGTGGGCGGTTTTTCCGGCGGTGAGAAGGCGCGGGTGGCGCTGGCGCTGCTGGCGTGGCAGAAGCCCAATCTGCTGCTGCTGGACGAACCCACCAACCACCTGGACCTGGAAATGCGCCACGCGCTGACCCTGGCGCTGGCGGAATTTCCCGGCGCCATGCTGCTGGTCTCCCACGATCGTCACCTGCTGGCCAACACCACCGACGAGTTCATCCTGGTCGCAGATGGCCGCGCCGAGCCCTACGACGGCGACCTGGACGATTACAAGCAGTGGTTGCTGTCCTTCAAGCGCGACGAAAAACGTCGCCAGGATAGCGGCGTGGACACCGGTGACACCGGGGCGGAGAACCCCGTCGAGGACAAAAAAGCCCAGCGCCGCGCCGCTGCGGCCCTGCGCGAGCAGCTGAAGCCGCTTACCAACAAGCTGAAAAGCATCGAACAGAAAATGGCAAAGGCGGAGAAAGAGCTGGCCGCGCTGGAGAACCAGCTCGCCGATGAGGGCCTGTACAGCGGCGGTCAGCAGGATGAGATTGCGCGCCTGACCAAGGCCCAGGGGGAAACCCGAGACGCCCTGGACGAGCTGGAGATGGAGTGGCTGGAAATTTCCGAACAGTTGGAGGCGGCGCGCGGCGAATAGATCCGTCTACTTATCCGGCCTGCGCGCACACTCCTATTTGGCGAAGTCAGCGGGGTCGTAGGGCTCGCGCTGACAACCGTCCTCATTCACCGCCATACCCATGGGCGTCGTCGGACACTGGTCAAGATAGTCAGGCACGCCATCGCCATCGCTGTCCATGGGACAGCCGCGGAAGTCTACATCGATGCCCGGCGGGGTCTGCGGGCATTCGTCCACATCGCTGAATACTCCGTCGCCATCGCGGTCGTACACCACCGGATCGGAACCCCACTGGTAGCCGATGGCAAGGCTCAGAAAACTGTCCAACCCGCCTTCTTCCACGCCCTGGAATCCGCGCGCGTCGCCGCGCAACTGCCAGCGCGGACCGAGGCGGTATTTGATACCGGCGCCGAAGTTGACCATGGTCTGGCGCTCGTGCCAGTTGTACGGATAGCCGTAGGTATCCTCGTTCACGCGCAATTCACCGGCGCCAACTACCACGTAGGGCTGCCAGTCGAAGTTGCCACAAAAACGTCCGGCAAACTGGTACATCAGGTCGAGGTGGTAATTCTCGACAGTCACGTCCTCGTAGGAATCCTTCAGATTGACGCTGAAGTAATCGTAGACCCCTTCGACCACCCAGCGATCGGTAACGTTGTAGCCAAAACCGATGCCGCCGCCGCTGCTGTCTTCCAGCTCATCGCCGAAATAGGGCGTGCCTGAGAGACGGTCTTTATCGAACCAGTACTGACCGCCATTCAGGTAGAGATTGAGGGTGCCTTCGCGGTCGGCCAGGGTCTGCGCGCTGAGCAGCGCGAGGCAGGTACCGAGTACTATTCTGGACAGGGAATGACGCAGGTTTTTGCGTGCGGCAGTGGGTCTTGTTGTCATTGTTACTCCGGAGCTTCCGTTTACCGGCGGTAGTGTGAAGATAGCACAGTGGACCGGGTGACCTTGTGGCAGGACACCCGACCGGTTGGCATTTTATTTTCTTTTATAAAGCAGATCCCACACGCCGTGGCCGAGGCGCTCGCCACGGCGCTCGAATTTGGTCTGCGGGCGGAATTCGGGACGCGGGGCATAGTTGCCTTTGCCGGCGGTGTTCTCGAGCATGTCTTCCGCCTCGAGTACTTCCAGCATCTGCTCGGCATAGTTTTCCCAGTCGGTTGCCATGTGCATCAGGCCGCCGGGCTTCAGCTTGCTGCACAGAAGCTTCACAAAGCTGGGCTGTACGATGCGGCGTTTGTTGTGTTTCTTTTTGTGCCAGGGATCCGGGAAGTACAGCTGGAAGCGATCGAGGCTGGCGTCCGGGATACAGTCGTGCAATACATCGATCGCGTCGGCCATGTACACACGCAGGTTTTTGATTTCGGCTTTACCGGCGTTGTTGATCAGGCGACCGACACCGGGAGGATGGACTTCGATGCCAATAAAATCTTTGTCCTGTTCGGCGGTGGCCATTTCCAGCAGGGAGTCACCCATGCCAAAGCCGATTTCGAGAACGACGGGCGCTTCGCGACCGAAGATTTCTTGCGGCTCGATACCACCATCGTACAGAGAGAGACCAAACGGCCCCCAGTAAGTATCGAACGCTTTGCGCTGGCCTTCCGTCATCCGCCCACCGCGAATCACGTAGCTGCGGATGGATTTCTTTTTGAATTCGGTGCGGTAGGGGAAGTCTTCTTCCTCGTTACCTTGTTCGTTGTTGGGTTCTTCTTGCATCTTTTACCTCTAGGCCCGGAGCACTGTTCTTCGGTGCTTCGTGGCTTGTGCTGTGGCGGCCAAGCACCGGGTATGGGGTTTCAGAACCGCTGTAAATACATCCCTGTACGCTGCGTCGGCGACGTCCCTGTCGCCGACGCTTCTGAAACCCCATACCCGGCACTTGGCCTTCGAATCATGCTTCTAAGTTTTTACCACCCTATGTTGGTGGTTATTTTGAGTAATTAAGTGCCGTGATAAACAGTGATATCCAGCCGCCGATCAACAGAGTGCCACCCAGTGGTGTGATCGGGCCCAGTATTCTCGGACCACCAAATGTCAGGCCGTAGAGGCTACCGGAGAAAAGCAAAATGCCGATGGAAAACAGCGCGCCACTTACGATCAGTGAAGTTTTTGCACCGATCTGATGAATCAGGATAGCCACAGCAATAAGCGCCAGGGCGTGAATCATCTGGTAGTGCACACCGGTTTTATAGGTTTCCAGCAGATTTTCCGCGACTTTGTTGCGCAGACCGTGAGCACCGAATGCACCAAGGATCACGCCAGTGCCGCCAAAAAATGCGGCGAGCAATAGATACAATTTAGCCATCGTTATGCCTTTCTTTCGAGCTTACGAAGTACAGAGATCAAATCGAAGGGGAGGTGCCGGGTGCTGCTTTTTGAAAGCGTCGGCGACAGGGATGTCGCCGACGCAGCGTACATGGATGTATTCACAGCGGTTTCAAAAAGCAGCACCCGGTGCCTCCCCGCCACCGAACCAGCTCCAAAGCAAATACCACAGAAGCCCGGGACCACATACGAAAAAACCGCGCCAGTAGCGCGGTTCTTGAATCCGGTTGAATCTGTTGGCGTATCAGGCCTCCATCGCCACCCGGACTTTTTTCATGGCGTTCTTTTCGAGCTGGCGAATACGCTCAGCAGAAACACCGTATTTGTCCGCCAGCTCATGCAGCGTGGACTTGCTCTCGCTCAACCAGCGCGCCTCGATGATATCGCGGCTGCGGTCGTCCAGTTGCTCCATGGCGGAGGTCAGGTTGTTTACGCTGGTCTCCTGCCAGTTATCGTTTTCCAGCATGGTGGCCGGATCGTAACGGCGGTCTTCCAGGTAGTGTGCCGGTGCCTGCCACGCGGAGTCTTCGTCGTCGTCCACGCCCGCGTCAAACGCCGCATCGTGGGCCGACAGACGGCCTTCCATGTCGTGCACATGCTGCACATCCACATTCAGCTCAGCAGCAACCCGCTTGGCTTCATCACTAGTCAGCCACGCCAGCTTCTTCTTCTGGCCGCGCAGGTTGAAGAACAGCTTGCGCTGCGCCTTGGTGGTCGCGATCTTCACGATACGCCAGTTGCGCAGAATAAACTCGTGAATCTCCGCCTTGATCCAGTGCACCGCAAAAGACACCAGACGCACACCCTTCTCAGGGTTGAAACGCTTCACCGCCTTCATCAAGCCCACGTTACCTTCCTGAATCAGGTCGCCCTGGTTCAGACCGTAACCGGAGTAGGATTTGGCGATATGCACCACAAAACGCAGGTGAGACATAACCAGCTGACGGGCTGCCTCAAGGTTTTCGTGGTAGTAGAGATCTTCCGCGAGCTTCTTTTCTTCCTCGGCGGAGAGCACCTCGAAGCCACTTACTGTCTGGATATAGGCGTTCAGATTGGCGCCCGGGGACAGTGTATGGATCGGCTGCAGATTGGTTCCCATTCAGGATTCTCCTCGTAACTCTTGTTGCCCCGCTTGGCACTTGCTGCCCGGACTATTTCTTACCGGGACCAGTAGTTTGCGGCGGCTTGCTCCTCCAGCCCTGAGCTGATCAGCTTTTGAGCGGCACCGGGAGAGCAAAGTTGGCCACAGTGTAGCACTCGCAACGGGAAATGGAACCCCGCCCGCGATTGCCCGACATACCGCGCCAGGCCTTGATATACGGGAGGTTAGAGCGGTTATCCACAGGGGAAGTTCCACGCGGGAAGGCGGCTTTACGAATCTTGACTGACCGCGAGGTCATGCGATCGATATGCGAGGTAAGCCGCGTCAAAAACATGGATTTTGCGGCAAAGGCGGCGTTAACGGGCTCACGGAGATACTTACCGCGGCTGGATCGCCGAAATATGTCGCGCCACCGCCAGCCAGGCACCGGTCAGCCCCAGCAGGGCGGCACCGCCGGCCAGGCCGATCAGATAGGTAATGCCCGGTCCATCGAGCTGGAAACCGCTGCCGTACAGGTTCGCCAGCCCGCTCACCGGCCCCGTCAGTAGCCACACACCGACACTCACCAGTAACCAGGCAATCAGACCGCCCACCAGGCCGTACACCAGCCCGGTGTACAGGAAGGGACGCCGCACAAATGCGTCCGTCGCCCCCACAAGCTTCACCACCAGAATCTCCTGGCGACGATTCTCAATGTGCAGGCGGATACTGTTCACCACCACCAGCAACACCCCCAGCGCCAGCAGAAACGCCAGCCCCAGACTCATGCGCCGGCCCAGCTCGGTCAACTGCGACAAGCGCTGTACCCAGGCCATATCCAGCACCACGGAATCGGTCAGCGCGCTCTCCCGCAAGCGCTCCGCCAGCGTCTCGAGCCCGGCGCTATCCGACCCCGAAGGCCGCACCAGCAGCACCGCCGGCAGCGGATTGCTGTCCATACCTGCCAGCGCATCACCGAGCCCGGACGCCTGCTGGAACTCCGCCAGCGCCTGCTCCGGGGAAATGTAAGTCACCTCCGCCACCAGCGGATCCCCACGCAGATCGTCCGCGTAGGCAGTCACCGCGCTGTCCTTCGCGCGCTTGTGCAGGAACACCGAAATCTGCGGCTGCCCGTCCCAGCCAGCCACCGCCTTCTGGAAATTGGCCAGCCCCAGCTGCAGTGCCG
This sequence comes from Microbulbifer sp. YPW1, assembly GCF_013367775.1. Classification (NCBI taxonomy): domain Bacteria; kingdom Pseudomonadati; phylum Pseudomonadota; class Gammaproteobacteria; order Cellvibrionales; family Microbulbiferaceae; genus Microbulbifer; species Microbulbifer sp. YPW1. The sequence goes on along the minus strand of NZ_CP055157.1, from coordinate 1,679,557 downwards.
CGGGCAATGCCAGCGCGATCGCGATCACCAGCGCCGTCATGCCACTGGACATGGGCGAAGCAAAAAAGCGCACCCAGGACTCCCGCCACATCTCGCGGTGATGATCCAGCCAGCTGCTGAAGCGGTCGCCGGCGCCAGTGCGCGCAGTCACCGCGCCGGCGGAGCGGGCGCGTTCGGTAGCCGGGGGAGAGGGTTTAGTACGCTGGTTCACGGCTCGGGTATCCGTCGTAAATGAGTTGCCCCTGCTGCAGGGTCAGCACCCGCTGGCGCATACGTGCAATCAGCTCGAGATCGTGGCTCGCGATCAGCACCGTGGTACCCACCGCGTTGAACTGCCGAAACAGCTGCATGATTTCTTCCGACAGCTTCGGGTCCAGGTTACCGGTGGGCTCGTCCGCCACCAGCAGCGCGGGCTTGTTCACCACCGCGCGCGCAATCCCCACCCGCTGCTGTTCACCACCGGAGAGCACGATGGGGTTCTGTTTTTCCTTGTGCAGCAACCCGACCTTGTCCAGCGCCGCACGCACCCGGCGCCCCACCTCGCGCTTGCTGCAGCCGGAGACCGACAGCGGCAGAGCGACGTTGTCGAACACACTGCGATCAAACAGCAGCTGGTGGTTCTGAAAGACGATGCCGAGATTGCGGCGATAGAAGGGGATCTGGCCGTTGCGCAACCGGTTCAGGTTCTGCCCGCCGACAATAATGCTGCCGCGGGTCGGGCGCTCGATGGCCGTGAGGAGTTTCAGCAGGGTACTTTTGCCGGCGCCGGAATGGCCGGTAAGGAAAACCATCTCCGCGCGATCGATCTCCAGACTGACACGCCCCAGCGCATCCTGGCCGGACTCGTAGCGTTTGTTGACGTTATCGAATTGGATCATGAGCGCATTTTTGTTGTTTTAGTTCTGGGGAGAATGCACAAGCATTTTTCAGGCCCCTGTGGCGGTGCCGCTACCGGGTGCCCCCTTGTGAGACACGCCGTAAACCCATCCCTGGGGGCTCGGATGCGGCCATCCAGGCCGCATACGGTCTCACAAGGGGGCACCCGGCATCGTCACCTTCGCGTCCGAGTTCATAAACCTAAAAAGCCGGGGCAATTCAGCCCAGCTTTCGGCTAATTAGCCCTGCGCCCGGTTAATCAGCCCTGAGCCCGATTAAACAGCGCCGCCACAAAGTCTTTAGCCACAAAAGGCTGCAGGTCTTCCGCCTGCTCCCCAACGCCGATAAAGCGTACCGGAATCCCCAGCTTCTGCGCCAGCGCGAAAATCACCCCACCCTTGGCAGTGCCGTCCAGCTTGGTCAGTACCAGACCGGTCACCCCGGCCGAATCGCGGAAGGTCTCCGCCTGGGAAAGCGCATTCTGACCAGTACCCGCGTCAAGCACCAACAGCACCTCGTGGGGCGCGGAATCGTCCAGCTTGCCCATCACCCGGCGCACCTTGGACAACTCCTCCATCAGGTTCGACTTGTTGTGCAGACGCCCGGCGGTATCCGCAATCACCACATCCACACCGCGGGACTGGGCGGACTGGATCGCATCAAAAATAACCGAGGCACTGTCGGCACCGGTGTGCTGGGCCACCACCGGCACATTGTGGCGCTGTCCCCAAACCTGCAGCTGCTCCACCGCCGCCGCGCGGAAAGTATCCCCCGCAGCCAGCATCACAGACTTGCCCTCGTTCAGATAGCGGTGCGCCAGCTTGCCGATGGTAGTGGTCTTGCCCACACCGTTGACGCCCACCACCAGAATCACGAATGGCTGCCTGGCAGTATCGATATCCAGCGGTGCCTCCACCTTGTCCAGCAGGCCGGCCAGCTCTTCCTGCAGCGCCGTGTAAAGCGCTTCACCATTGGACAGCTCCCGGCGGGACACGCGATCGGTGAGGCGGTCGATGATCTCGGTGGTGGCATCCACGCCCACATCCGCCATCAACAGCTGGGTCTCCAGCTCCTCCATCAGATCTTCGTCGATTTCCTTGGCGCCCAGGAACAGGTTGCCCATGCCCTCGGCAAACTGGCTGCTGGTGCGCGCCAGGCCGCGGCGGATACGCGCAAAGAAGCCCTCTTTCTTGGGCTTTTCCTGTGGGGTTGGCTGGGGTGCGGGCTCCGCCGGAGTATCTGTGGCAGCGGCAACCTCGGCAGTTGCGTCAAACGCCGCCTCCGGCGCTTCCTCTACCGACAGTTTTTCTTCAGCCTTATCCGCTTCAGCCTTTTCCGCAGTCTCCTCCGGTTCGACCTCTACCTGCGCAGGGGCAGTCTCCGCAGCGCCCTCGGCCTCCGCGGTATCCGCCAGCAGGTTATCCGGGATCTCGAATTCTGGCTCCGCCTCAGGCTCTGGCGATTCCGGTGCCAGGGGGTTATCCACCTTCTCTTCTGTGGACTCTTCAGCCTCGGGCTTCTTCTTGCGCAGGAAATCAAAAATCATCGGGTGTGAATTCTTTGACTGGAAACTTGGATGACAGGGTCACCAACAGCCGCTGGCGGCCGGTGGCAGAAAGGCGCTAATCTTAGCACCGCTGACTGTTTAGCACACAGTGATGCCCCGCTTAATTTTCCCCATCACCCGGATACCGAATGCCCAGAAACCGCAGACCCCGCACCAGTGACCAGTCAAAAACGGCCTCGTCCTCGCAGTTGCGCATCATCGGCGGCCGCTGGCGCGGGCGCAAAGTCGCCTTCGCCCCCATCGACGGCCTGCGCCCCACCGGCGATCGCCTGCGCGAGACCCTGTTCAACTGGCTGCAGTTTCACCTGCCCGGCGCCCGCTGCCTGGACCTGTTTGCCGGTTCCGGCGCACTCGGGCTCGAGGCCCTGAGCCGCGGCGCCGAGACCGTGGACTTCGTGGAGCTGGACCGGGGTGCCGCACAGACCCTGCGCCAGCAGCTGGACCTGTTGCAGGCCGAGGGGGGACGGGTGCACAACTGTCCGGCGGAGGTATTCCTCAGCCAGCCGGCCGCCCCCTACGACGTGATCTTTATCGATCCCCCGTTTGCCAACGACCTGTGGCAAAGTGCGCTCAGCGGCCTGGTGGAGGCGGGGTGTATCGGCGAGGGCACCCTGATCTATGTGGAATCCCCTCGAAACACCCTGATCGAGGCTCCGGCAGACTGGCAACTGGAGAAGGAAAAGCACGCTGGGCAGGTCTGCATGCGATTATTTGTCCGCTGAATCCCCCATATTCACTCCAGTTTGGCGCACTTTTGCAGGACTTTTTGAGAGCAGGGCCTAAATTGTTTAACATGCGCGTCCGTTTCCGGCCGGCAAGGCGAATTGGCTTATGAAAAAAGTGGTTTACCCGGGTACTTTCGACCCCATTACCAATGGTCATATGGACCTCGTGGAACGGGCCTGCCGCCTGTTCGATCACGTGGTGGTCGCCGTTGCCGCCAGCACCCGTAAGAATCCGCTGTTCACCATGGAAGAGCGGGTTGAACTGGCCCAACAGGAACTGTCCCACCTGAAGAACATTGAGGTGATCGGCTTCGACATCCTGCTCGCCGACCTGGTGCGCCAGCTTGACGCCTACGGTGTGGTGCGCGGCCTGCGCGCGGTGTCCGACTTCGAGTACGAATTCCAGCTCGCCAACATGAACCGTCAGCTGGCGCCGCAGATGGAAAGCCTGTTCCTGACACCGGCGGAACATCTCTCGTACATCTCGTCTTCCCTGGTGCGCGAAATCGCCTCCCTCGGTGGCGACGTCACCAAGTTCGTGCCCCCAGGCGTGCAGAAAGCCCTGCAGGAAAAGTACAGCAAGCAGACTCCCTGATCTGCTTCAGTCACTGACTGTCTGGTACACTCGGGCGATCCCTGCAAATTTGGCAACCGGATCGCCCTGTGAACAGATTTCTGCGTTACTCAGTAGCTCGTCTCATCCTCTCTGCCTCCCTGACCTCCGCCACCGCGGTGGCCGCGTCTTCCGCCTATGCCGGACAGGATGCGCAACCGGAGGTACAGCCTGAATTCGCCACCGGGCGATCGGAAATCAAGTCCGCCAGCGCCGCGGAATATATGGCAGTCACCGCCAACCCCCACGCCTCTGCTGCCGCCGAGCAGATCCTCGCCCGCGGCGGCACCGCGGTAGACGCCGCCATTGCCGCACAGCTGGTGCTGGGCCTGGTGGAGCCGCAGTCCTCCGGCATCGGCGGCGGCGCCTTTATGCTGAGCTACCGCGCCGACCAGAAAGATCTCCACTATTACGACGGCCGCGAAACCGCGCCCATGGCGGTGGACGAAAACTATTTCATGCGCGACGGCAAGCCGCGCGGATTTTTCGAAGCGGTGATCGGCGGTAACTCGGTAGGGGTGCCTGGGGTCATGCGCATGCTGGAACTGGCCCACAAGCGCGACGGCAAACTGCCGTGGAAAGACCTGTTCCAGCCCGCGATCAGCCTCGCCGAACAGGGATTTGAAGTGTCACCGCGCCTGCGCGAGCTGCTGGTGCGCATGCCGCGGGTAGCGGTGCGCCCGGCGATCCGCGATTACTTCTTCGACGCCGATGGCGAACCGCTCGCGGTCGGGCATCTGCTGAAAAACCCCGATTACGCGCAAACCCTGCGCACCCTGGCCGAAGAGGGTGTGGCGCCCTTCTATCAAGGTGAGATTGCCGCGGCCATTGTCGATGCGGTGCGCAACGATCCGGAAAATCCCGGCGTTATGACCCGTAAGGACATGGCCGATTATCAGGCAAAGGTGCGCGAGCCGGTATGCAGTAAATTCCTGGTTTACCGGGTGTGCGGTGCCGCGGCGCCGTCTTCCGGCGGCACCACCGTGGGGGCCATCCTCGGCATGCTGCAACATACCCCCATCGACGATTTTGATGCGGGCAGCGCCGAACTCACCCACCTGTTTACCGAAGCCTCGGAGCTGGCGTTTGCCGACCGCAATACCTACAGCGCGGATAGCGACTTTGTCGAAGTCCCCACCAATGCGATGGTCGCACCGCACTATCTGGCGCAGCGGGCCAAACTGATCAACCTGAAAACCGCACAGCCAGCGCGACCGGGTGTCCCGGGAGAATTTTCCGGCGCCCGGATCAAGGCGAAATCGCCGGAAATGCCTAACACCAGCCACCTGTCCATCATGGACAAGTACGGCAACGGCGTGAGCATGACCACCAGTATCGAGACCGGGTTCGGTTCACGCCTGCTGGTCAAAGGATTCCTGCTCAACAACCAGCTCACCGACTTTTCCTTCGTGCCCACCAACGCGGAAAAAGAGCTGGTGGCCAATCGCGTGCAGCCTGGCAAGCGTCCGCGGTCGTCTATGTCTCCCACCATCGTATTCAATAAAGACGGCAGCCTGCGGTTACTGGTGGGCTCCCCTGGCGGCTCGCGTATTATCGACTACACCGCGCGCACCATCCTCTACCACCTGGGCAAAGGAATCCCCATCGCCGAAGCCATCGACGCGGGCAACATCGCTGCTATCGGTTACCGACTGGAAGTGGAGCCCGATACGATCTCCGCGCCGGATATCGCAAAGCTGGAAGCCATGGGCCACAAGGTAGTGCAGAAAGAACTGAACAGCGGCATCCACGCCATCGCGCTGATGGATGGGAAACTCCACGGCGGCGCCGACCCCCGCCGTGAAGGCAGCGCGCTGGGACGCTAGAAAACCGGAAAAAAGCGATCAGCCTCAGGGTGATTGCTACGGTGTGATGATTTATCCCGGCAACCACAGATAATCGGTGGGATTGTCGGGACAGGCACCCACGCCGCACTCGGCCAGTGTCGACAGGACATTCATTACCAGAACCAACAGAAAGCTGATCCCCGCCAGCCTTCCCAGCCAACCGGCTTTCCGCGGTGTATCCGCGGCTTCTTTCAGCTTCATCCCGTCGATCATCAGCAGACCACCCAGGTACAGGGCGAGCGCAAAAAAAGCCACCAGTGCCCAGGTGTAAAAATGCATTCCCAGAAACGGCGAGCCGTAGCCAGGATCACCCGGTGCGATATGCAGCAACACCTGTCGCGCAGACGACACCATGCCAGCCAGTGCAGACACAATCGCAATGCCATAGTGCGCGGGGCGGCTGCCAAAACACACATTCAGCAGCAAGCCGAGCCCGACCATGACAAAGGCCACTCGCTGCAGCAGGCACAGGGGGCAGGGTAGTTCGTGCAGGAATATCTGCCAGGCAAATGCGAACCAGAGGATACCGCTGATACCTAACAAGCCGAGGGCATTGAGGCAATCGGACCAACGACCGAGGCCATGTACAGCGCCAGAGGTAGTATTCGCCACAACGTACCTCCTACAGGGAGATCTTCAGCGGGTCGGTCATATGGTAGAAGCACCAGGCCACATAGATGACCGCAGTAACCGCCCACCACCCCATGGCAGCACGACGACCGCCGCGCCAGCAGTACCACGCGGAGATCAGTGCAGTGAGAAAAGGCAACATCATGACCATATGCAGGAGACCGATTGGAATATCGGACTCAAACTTAGAGTGACGCCAGCAGAAATCCCAATTGCTAGAAAACGACGTGGAAAAGGACATTTAGTCCATCAGGGTATCCCATCCCCCCTGATTCATGCCCTTCGGAAATTATTTGTCATGCAAAGCCCAACCGCTAGCTAAATATCAGCTGCTTTCTCGCTTTGAATACATTTTATGGCGAAGAGTAATTAATAACGAAGAACTGGTTTTCAGTATCACTGAAAAATTCAAATCGATACACGACTCCGTCCATATCAGTAAGCTGCAAAGAAAATTCTTTTTTACCGAGAGCACGATTCCCTTTTAGTCGCCCTCTGATTTTCTGAATAAATTCTTTGTTTATTCCTAACTCTCGCATCATTTCAACGATTCGATTGGCGAGTCGCTCTTTAGTTGGTTCCGAGGTAAATATGTAGCTCGCTTTTATACTTCCAGAAGAACCTGCTCCGATAGATAAAATATCCCCCTTACTTTTGAGCTTTGTTTTCAGCGCACTTCTGGTTATTTTAGCTTGTTCTTCGGCACCTGTTGCACGGCTCTCTTCTACGCAACCCATGAGGGCGATAAATTGCAACGCAGCAGTACCGATTAATTTAGATAATGTCATCACCATCTCCTCAGTACTCTGGCGGAATCCAACGATAGTGGATAATTCCAGAATACAAGGGGCTAGGAGATTCTTTGATCTGAACCCAGTGATCACCATTGACACCTTGCAAGGTAAGCCCCCGCTGGAAATTTTCCTTGGAATAACTGACCACTCGAGCAGCTAGATCACTGGCCGAATTTTTCTCAGGAATCACGTGTGTCAGTAACAAGCTGATTTTTTCTGACAAATTTTCAGCGTCACCTTCAATCAAGTAGCTCGCACTAATGCCCAATCCACACAGATCAAATCGGGCGGTAACACTGTCACCGTTCCTGAAGGTTGCACTATATTTCCCGTGATCTGGCTCGAAACGCTCATTCGCGAGTTGCTCCAATTCAGAAAAGATTGCTCTGGGCGCGGTAGACACCGGACACTCGACAGACAGCACACTTGACGAAACTAAACACAGCAGGGTCACTGCGATACCTTTCAAAAACTGCATAACATTTCCATTGCGGTTTAATGAATGAAATAGGTTGGGCGATTTTATACTGACGGCTTCAGGATGAATCACGCGAATCATTTCGGGTCCCAGGGAACCCGCCTTAACTGGTACTGAAGCTTCACCTTTCGCCCCACCCTTGTCGCGGTGCTGTTGGAGCATTTAACGCTGACAACGAGGGCAGAAGAAGGTGTTGCGCTGGCCGATAATCTGCTCGCGGATGGTGCCGGGGCAGCGTGGGCAGGGCTGGCCGGCGCGGCCGTATGCGTTCAGTTGCTGGGCGAAGTAGCCGGGCTTGCCGTCGCCGCCGACAAAGTCCCGCAAGGTGGTGCCGCCCTGTTGGATAGCGTTGCCGAGGACGGTTTTGATGGCTTCCACCAGCTTTTCGTAACGGGGCCGGGAGATTTTTCCGGCCGGGGTCTGTGGACGGATGCCGGCCATAAACAGGGCTTCGCTGGCGTAGATGTTGCCGACACCGACGACGATGCGACCACCCATGATGAAGGTTTTCACTGGGGCCTTGCGACCGCGGGAGCGGCTGAACAGGTAGTCCGCGTGAAAGTCATCGCTCAGGGGCTCCGGGCCCAGGTGGGCGATGAGTTCGTGGTTGGCGATGGCTTCGGTGGTCCACAGTAGCGCACCGAAGCGGCGGGGGTCGTGGAAACGCAGGCGTTGGCCGCTGTCGAGCAGCCAGTCGATGTGGTCGTGTTTCTCCGGAGGCAGTTTGCCATCGACGATACGCAGGCTACCGGACATGCCCAGGTGCCAGATCGCGAGGCCCTTGTCGGTTTCCACCAGCAGGTATTTGGCGCGTCGGTCCAGGCGCTGGATACGGGCGCCCTGGATCTTCTCCGCAAAATCCGCGTCCACGGGCCAGCGCAGGCTGTGCTGGCGGATTTCGCACAGCTTTACCTTGCGGCCTTCCAGGTGGGGGGCCAGTCCGCGTTTGGTGGTTTCTACTTCTGGTAGTTCAGGCATCTTAATAGGTTCCGGGGCGCCACTAGCTGATTGAGTGGCGGCTCCGCTAGTGTCTCCCCTTCGCCAGACACGCCGTGAACCCATCCATGGGGGCTCTGCAAAAACATCCTGTTTTTGAAGGTCTGGCAAAGGGGAGACACTATCGAAGCCTTAGCGTCGACGTACAGTAGTTTTTTCCAGACACAAAAAAGCCCGGAAAACCGGGCTTTTTTGCGAACTAGCAAGGCAATCAATTACTTGATTTTGCCTTCCTTGTACATAACGTGCTTGCGAACAACGGGATCGTATTTTTTGATCTCCATTTTCTCAGGCATGTTGCGCTTGTTCTTGTCAGTGGTGTAGAAGTGGCCGGTGCCGGCGCTGGAATTCAGGCGAATCTTGTCACGCATTGTTCTGTCTCCAATCTGCGGTTAAGCAGTAATTAAACTTTCTCGCCGCGCTTGCGCAGCTCTGCCAGTACGGTATCGATACCTTTCTTATCGATAATGCGCATACCTTTAGTAGAAACACGCAGTTTAACGAAGCGCTTCTCTGCTTCCACCCAGAAACGGTGTGACTGCAGGTTCGGCACGAAGCGACGCTTGGTGCGGTTTTTGGCGTGAGAAACGTTGTTTCCGGTTACCGGGCGCTTGCCGGTTACCTGACATACCTTAGACATCTGATTGGCCTCTTCAATAACTCTCGTGCCCTCAGCTCGGGGGCGGGGCAGGGACTAAATTCGGTATCCAGCGCGACCGCGGGATCTGTACAGAATCTGGCCCGGCCGCAAAGAGCGGCGTTTTATACCAGAACACCCTGGGTGGGGCAAGTTTTGACCAGTTTTTTTGCTGTCTGGGCGGCCACTTTGGGTCAAGGGCGGAAAAACCAACTTGATGGCGCCCGAAAGCAGGCCGCGGGGGCTAGAACCGCGATGAGAAGGTCAGGTGCCGGGGCGGGCTTTCGAAACCGTCGGCGACAGGAAGTCGCCGCCGGAGCGCCCAGGGATGGGTTCACAGCGATTTCGAAAGCCCGCCCCGGCACTTGGCCGCCACCGCGCCCGCTACACCCACCTGCACCAGCAGCCCGGATTAAAGCAGTCCTCGCTCGGCGAAGGAACAACCACCCCCTTCACCGACAATCAGATGGTCCAGCACCCGGATATCCACCAGCGCCAGGGCGTCCTTCAGCCGGCCGGTGATGTGGATATCCGCCTGGCTGGGCTCGCTGACCCCGGAAGGGTGGTTGTGGGCAAGGATCACAGCCGCTGCGCCTTTGGCCAGCGCCGCCTGCACCACCTCCCGCGGATACACGCTGGCCGCGTTCAGGGTGCCCTCAAACAGCTCTTCATAGGCAATCACCCGGTGCTGACTGTCCAGGAACAGGCAACAGAAGACCTCGCGGGTGCGGTGGCGCAATTGCGCGGATAAATAGTCGCGCACCGCCTGGGGACTGGTGAGGGCATCCGAGCGCTGCAGGCCTTCCGCCAGGTGACGACGGCCCATCTCCAGCACCGCCTGCAGCTGCACAAACTTCGCATCGCCGAGCCCCTTGCCCGCACAGAATGCCTTGCGATCGGCCTCCAGCAATGGTCGCAGGCCGCCAAAATCCGCCAGCAACTGGCGCGCCAGATCCACCGCGGAAACCCCGGGCAGGCCGGTGCGCAGGAAGATTGCCAGCAGCTCGGCATCGGACAACGCCTGCGCGCCCCTGGCCAGCAGCTTTTCCCGCGGCCGCTCCTCTGCCGGCCAATCCGTAATCGCCATATCCCCTCCCTGGGCAGAACCACATAGTCAAAGTGAATGCTCGCTTCCATTGCGCGCTAATTACTGCTGCCCATGGGCCGTATTGCCACAGGCGCTAAAATGGTAATCTTACGCGTTCTCAGAGTTCCGGAACCACAGAATATGCCCTCTCTGGCCGATAAACGGATACTGCTCGGTGTTACCGGCGGCATCGCCGCCTATAAAAGCGCCGACCTGGTACGCAGGCTCCAGGATCGCGGCGCCACCGTGCGCGTGGTCATGAGCGCTGGTGCCCGCGCGTTCGTACAGCCGCTCACTTTCCAGGCACTGTCCGGTAACCCGGTGCATACCGACCTGCTGGACCCGGCTGCCGAGGCCGCAATGGGGCATATCGAGCTGGCCAAATGGGCGGACGTAATCCTGATCGCCCCCGCCAGTGCCAGTGTGATGGCCAAGCTCGCCGCGGGCATGGCCGACGATCTGCTGACGACCCTGTGCCTGGCCAGCGAGGCACCCCTGGTGCTGGCCCCGGCTATGAACCAGGCGATGTGGCGCAACAGCGCGACCCAGGACAACGCGCAAACCCTGCGCGATCGCGGCGCCACGCTGCTTGGCCCGGATGCCGGTAGCCAGGCCTGCGGCGACGTGGGCCCCGGGCGTATGCTCGAGCCGCTGGATATCGTCGAGGGGCTGATCAATACCATCGCCCCGGAACCGGTGCTGGCAGGCAAGAAGGTCACCATCACCGCCGGCCCCACCCGCGAGGCACTGGATCCGGTGCGCTACCTGAGCAACCACAGTTCCGGCAAGATGGGCTTTGCCATTGCCGCTGCCGCCGCGCGCGCCGGCGCTGACGTCACGCTGATTGCCGGACCGGTGCGCCTCGATACCCCCGCCGGGGTCACGCGCGTGGATGTGGTCAGTACCGAGGATATGCATCGGGCTGCGGAAACCGCCGCAGACAACTGCGACCTGTTTATCGCCGCCGCTGCGGTGGTGGACTTCCGCCCGGCAGTGGTCGCCGCGCAGAAGATCAAGAAAGAAGATGGCAATGACAGCGATGTGCTGCAGCTGGTGAAAAACCCGGACATCGTCGCCGCCATTGCCGGACGCGAGCACAAGCGCCCGTTTGTAGTCGGCTTTGCCGCGGAAACCGAAAAGGTGGCCGAGCACGCCAAGGGCAAGCTGGCGCGCAAGAATCTGGACATGATCATCGCCAACGATGTGAGCGATCCTGCAGGGGGCTTCAACAGTGATCGCAATCAGGTGACGGTTATCGATCGCGATGGTGAGCAGCCATTGCCGGCGGCACTGAAATCTGAACTGGCAACGCAACTGGTTGCACTGATCGCGGCGCGGGCTTTCCCCGCCAGCAATATTTAGCGCTTATAAAAGCCGAACAAGAAACAACAACACACAAGATTCAGACAATACTGAACCGGTCCGGGGGCTGGTCTGGGAAGACTGGGAGACTGCACAAGTCGTGGCTTCACATATTCAATCGCAAACAAAACCCCTGTGGCACAGCGGCCTGACGCTGCCCGCACTGCTGGCAGCGGCGGTGTGGCTGGGTGGTGCGCACCTGCTGATGACCAATGTTATCCAGGGACACAATGCCGACAGCGTGCGCAGCGCCGCGCAGCAACTGGCGGACGGCTATGCGCAGCAGCTTGGGGATTTTTTCAGTGCACGCCAGCAAAAGCTCGATGACCTGAAGAGTGTCCGAAAATCCGCAACCGGCACCCCGAGCCGCACGCTGACGCAGGCTTCAATACAGTTTTTTACGCCCGATCAACTGCAGGTGGGTACCGGTAATCCGCCACTGGATTTCGCGCTGGTCGACCTGCTGAAGCGCAGCCGTGAAGACGGGCAGCCAAAACCTGAATTCCTGCGCGGCAGCGACAAGCAGTGGCAACTGTACAGCGCCCGCGCGGAAAGCGACGGCGCACTGCTGATCAGCCAGCCATTCAGCGTATTCCAGCGCGCCCTGGACCAGCTCGACCAGAATCCGGGCAGTTTCCAGATCATGCAACAGTTCCCGGACGGCCCCGCGCGCGGACTTTGGCAGTCTCCCGGCAGCGCTGCCGGTGGAGATGCGGTCAGCGCACCCATCGCCGGCTCCTATCTGCAGCTGGTGTTTACCCCGTCCACAGCCTTTGCCGGGGATCACAGTATCGCGGCCTACTGGATTTACGCAGCGGCGCTGATCGGGCTGCTCGCAACCCTGTTCGCGCTGCGCACCCTGGTTCCCGCCGAAGGCGATGCCGCCCCCTGGGAGAAATCTACGCGCAGCGGTCGCGCGCCAGCCAAAAAAGGCCTGCGCAAAGAAGACCTGCATGCGCCGCCCCCGGCCAGCGATGACCACCTGGCTGCGGTCGCCGCCGCGCCGGCACCCGCACCCGCCGCACCTGCGAAGCAGGCTCCTGCAACCGGTGCGTTGATGCGCACACCCAGCACCGAAATCCCCGCACATGTGTTCCGCGCGTACGATATCCGCGGCATTGCCGGGGAGGAAATCAACGAGCCCTTTGCCTATCAGCTGGGCCGCGCGCTGGGCACCATTGCACTGCAAGCCGGGGAAAAACTGCTGCTGGTAGGGCGCGATGGACGCAACAGCAGTGAGCTGCTGCGGGACTGCCTGATCGAGGGCATTCTGGAGAGCGGCTGTAACGCCGTGGACCTGGGGCTGGTGCCGTCGCCGTTACTCTATTTCGCCTGCGCACGGGGCAAAAATGCCAACAGCGGTGTGATGGTAACGGCAAGCCACAACCCCGCTGAGTACAACGGCTTCAAGATCGTGATGAACGGCCGCCCGCTGGCAGACAATCGCCTGCAGAAATTGCGCACGCTGATGCAGTCCGGCAAGTTCGCCAGCGGCGAGGCCAGCAACAGCCGCCAGGATATTAGCGAAACCTACATCGACGAGATCTTCAACGACGTGGCGCTCGCGGGCCAGCCGCGTATCGTCATCGACGCCGGCAACGGCGCCACCTCCGAGCTCGCCCCGGAACTGTTTGAACAACTGGGCTGTGAAGTGGAAACCCTCTACTGCGAAGTAGATGGCAACTTCCCCAATCACGCGCCGGACCCATCGCGGCCGGAGAACCTGCAGGATCTGATCACCGCGGTCAAAGGCGAGGGCGCCGACCTGGGCATCGCGCTCGACGGCGACGGCGATCGCGTCACCCTGGTTACCGCCAGCGGCCGGATCGTATGGGCAGATCAACTGGTGATGCTGCTGGCGCGGGATATCCTCGCGCGCAACCCGGGCTCGGATATCGTGTTCGATGTGAAGAGCACCCGCGCGCTGGCAGATCTCGTCACCCAGTACGGTGGTCGCCCGGTGATGTGGAAAACCGGCCACGCGCCGATGAAAGAAAAAATGCTCGAGACCGGCGCGCTGCTCGGTGGCGAGCTCTCCGGGCACATCTTTATCAAGGATCGCTGGTACGGCTTCGACGACGGCATCTACGCCGCGGCGCGGGTGCTGGAAATCATGGCCCTGCGCGAACAGTCCCTCGACGAGCTGCTCGACTCCCTGCCACAGATGGTCAACACCCCGGAAATTCTGCTGCCGGTACCCGAGCAGAGGAAATTTGGCCTCATCGACAAGCTGCGCGAACAAGGGCACTTTGGCGATGCCGATCTCAATACCATCGATGGCCTGCGCATCGAATTCGCCGACGGCTGGGGGCTGGTGCGCGCGTCCAATACGGGCGCCGCACTGACCCTGCGCTTTGAAGCCGACGATGAACAGGCTCTGGAACGTATCCGCAAGATTGTGGCGATCCAGCTTCAGTCCATCGATCCCGCCCTGAAGATTCCGGGCTGATCAACCGATCCGAGCAGTAACACACAGCAGTAACCCAAAGCGGTAAGGAAAACGCTATGTCCCTGGACCAGAAATCCGCCCTGCGCGTCGCACAGGTACTCAACGAAGCACTGCCCTATATCCAGCGCTTTATCGGCAAGACCGTGGTGGTCAAGTTCGGCGGCAACGCCATGGTGGATGAAGAACTGCAGAACAGCTTCGCCCGCGACGTGATCCTGATGAAACTGGTGGGCATGAATCCGGTAGTGGTCCACGGCGGCGGCCCGCAAATTGGCGATCTGCTCGACAAACTCAGCATAGAGTCGCGCTTTGTGGATGGCATGCGCGTTACCGACAGCGAGACCATGGACGTGGTGGAAATGGTGCTCGGTGGCACCGTGAACAAACAGATCGTCAACCTGATCAACAAAAACGGCGGCCGCGCCGTGGGTGTGACCGGTAAAGACGGCCTGCTGATCCGCGCACGCAAACTGCGCCGCAAGGACCAAGAACAAGACAAGGCCGGCCTGCACGCATCGGAAATCATCGACATCGGTCATGTGGGCGAGGTGGAAAGTGTCGATACCGGCGTGATCGATATGCTGATCAACAGCGACTTTATCCCGGTGATTGCACCGATAGGCGTCGGCAAGAACGGCGAATCCTATAACATCAACGCCGACCTGGTGGCCGGTAAAATCGCCGAATACCTGAAAGCGGAAAAGCTCATGTTGCTCACCAACGTGGCCGGCCTGCAGGACAAGGAAGGCGAGGTCCTCACCGGCCTCTCCACCCTGGAAGTCGACGGCCTCATCGCCGACGGCACCATCTATGGCGGCATGCTGCCCAAGATCGCCTGCGCCCTGGATGCGGTAAAAGCCGGCGTGACTTCCGCCCACATCATCGACGGTCGCGTACCCCACGCGGTGCTGCTGGAAATCTTCACCGACACCGGTGTCGGCACCCTGATCACCAACAGCAACCTGCAAACCGAACCGGATGGCGCGTGATTTCCATCACATTACCGTTGTTAACAGGCACTAACAATTGATGCCGCGGCGGCGAATGGTTACGATTCTGCCGCCGGACAATGCGCTTTTCTGCGACTTATAACGGGCTTCTGACACCCCGCTCACAACACAAACGCTTAAAAGCCGCGCAACGAGAACCATACCGGTACAACAACAAAATCAGTTCCCGGCTGAATATTCCGGGTAAAGGCAGTTCATGAGCAGCGAAAAAATCAATCGGCGCCAGCAGATCCTGCAGGCCCTGGCCCACATGCTGGAAGCCAGCCCCGGCGCCCGTATCACCACCGCCGCACTGGCCAAAGAGGTGGGGTTCTCCGAAGCGGCGCTCTACCGCCACTTCCCCAGTAAATCCAAGATGTTCGAAGGGCTGATCGAATTCATCGAAGAAACCATCTTCAGCCGCATCAAGATCATCATGCAGGATGAGCCCAGCGCACTGGCCCGCTGCCAGAAAATCCTGCACCTGCTGCTCGCCTTCTGCGAACGCAACCCCGGCATCACCCGCCTTCTCACCGGCGACGCACTGACCGGTGAAACCGAGCGTCTGCACGGCCGTATTCTGCAGCTGTTCGACCGTCTGGAAACCCAGCTCAAGCAGATCCTGCGCGAAGCGGAACTGCGCGAGCAACTGCGCCCCGCCATCCCCCTGACCGCCGCGGCCAACCTGCTGCTGGCCAGCGCCGAGGGCCGTATCGTTCAGTACGTGCGCAGTGGTTTCAAGCGCAAGCCCACCGAATTCTGGGCTGAGCAGTGGCCGGTGCTAGTTGCAGGATTCTTCAGGGAGAGTGCGCTGGCTGCGCAGGGGTAACAATTCTTTTTCAGGCGCACTATTCACAACGATGCGCAGTGCCCAGAATCGAAGGGGAAGTACCGGGGAAAGTTTTTCAAAACCGTCGTCGCCATGGATGGCGGCGCCGGAGCGCCCAGGGATGGGTTCACAGCGATTTTGAAATGCTTTGCCCGGTGCTTCACCGCCCACGGGCCCACTTCAAAACCAGCAGGAAAACCTATTTCCCCGCGATTTCCTGATAGCGGTTGGCGGCGTGGTCGAACTCGCTGTTGATCGTTACCGCTTCCTTTTTGCGCAATGCCAGACGCTCGCTAACCACCTCAACCTCTTTGCGCAAATTCTCAATCCGCTGCAGCAGCTCCGGGGAAACCGTACCGCCGTTGCGCTGTGTGCGCGCCGCCGAGGATTCTTCGCTTTCGATCTGTCGGTTGAGGGAAGCTAAATTGGAACGCAGGATCGCCATATCCTGCTGTACGATGGCAAGCTTGCGCTTGCGCGCGGATTCGATGTCGGCAACGCTGTTGTAGCGCTTGAGCAGTTGCAAGTCGGCAGCCATGCGCGCCTCGCGACGCTGCTTCTCCGCCAGCTCCTTGCCCGTCAGCTCCGGCTCCACCACCTCCAGCACCCGGCCAGTCGCGGTCAGAACCTCATAACCACCAGCCACATAGCGCGGGGGCACCACGTCATCCAGCACCTGAACACCGTGTTCGTTGGTATAGCGGTATAGCTTCTTGCCATTCCACCCCTGGTCTGCGGCTCCGACGTCCATTGTCAGAAAGGCGCCGGCCAATGCCAGCGCTATTGCGGTTTTCAAACGTGCCTCTTCTTATATATTGCGTACATCGTTCAAGTTTTGACCTCTAGCACTCGTCCCTAGTGCCCCGGTACCAATAACTGACGAGGAGAGGGCTTTACCCCTCAGTACGCACGCCGTATTGCTGCCGATAGTCGATGATACGCTGCAACAGCTCTTCGCTGGCAGCCTCGGACTTAAGATAGGAAATAATATCGTCCAATTCCACAATACCGATCACAGGAATACTGTATTCCTGCTCCACCAGTTGAATGGCGGACAGGTCGGTGTCGTCATTCGCCTTTTCCTGACGATTCAGACCGATCACCACACCGGCGGGTTCGGCACCCTCGGCCTTGATGATCTGCATGACCTCACGCACCGCCGTGCCGGCGGTAATGACATCATCAATAATCAAAACCTTGCCTTTAAGCGGCGCACCCACTAAGGTTCCGCCCTCGCCGTGGTCCTTGGCCTCTTTCCGGTTGTAACAGAAGGGTTTATCTACCCCTTTCTGCGCCAGTGCCACCGCGGTCACCGCACCCAGCGGGATGCCCTTGTAGGCCGGTCCGAAGATGACATCAAACTCCACTCCAGAGGCAATAATCGCCTCCGCGTAGGCATTGCCCAGGGCGGCGAGCGCCGCACCGCTGTGGAATCGGCCGGCATTGAAGAAATAGGGGCTCTGGCGCCCGGATTTCAGCGTAAAATCCCCGAAACAGAGCACATCGTGCTCCAGGGCCAGTTGTATAAAGTCGCGCTGGTACTGCTGCATGGCAATTTGATAACTATTGGCTAAGGTGAAGGAAGGTCCCCACGGAAAGGGGAGCGGCAATCGAAAAATGTTCAGACGAATAACGACTGCAATTTTACACAGTCCGCTGGTAAGGGGCTAATAATGCGAATAGTGAGTTTGTCCGTTGATGGTGTGCACCAGGCTGCACAGCGCGGACTGTACGATTGGTTGTCAGATCAGGATGCAGACATCATCTGCCTCCAGGACCTGCGCTCACTGGAACCGGAGCTGGATCACCCCATCTTCCATCCGGACGGCTACTACAGCTACTTCTTCGATTCAGGCACCCCCCACGAGAACGGCGTCGCCATCTATACCCGCGCCCAGCCCAAGGCCCTGATCTTCGGCATGGGCTTTGCCAATGGTGTGGATATGTACGGCCGCTACCTGCAGGCGGACTTTGAGCGCCTCAGCGTCGGCTCCCTGCTGGCGCCGGTGGCTACCGACGAAGCGTCGCTGGAAACCAAGGTGCAGTTCTTCGACGACATGCAGGCCCACCTGGCCAAGATCAGCCGCAAACGCCGCGACTTCATCTTCTGCGGCAACTGGGGCATGGCCCACCGCCGCGCGGATGTGGAGAACTGGCAGGACCATCAGGACACCCCGGGGTTCATGCGCCATGAACAGCGCTGGCTCGATCAGTTGTTCAACGAAATTGGCTATGTGGATGCTTTCCGCCGGGTAGTGAAGGACGCAGACGAGTTCACCTGGTGGCCGAGCGGCGAAATCGGCAAGGGCGATGGCTGGCGCACCGATATGCAGATCGTTTCCCAGACCCTCAAGAACAAGATCGAGTACGGGGCCATCAACAAGAACGTGTCCTTCTCGAGCCACCTGCCAGTGATCATGGATTACGACCTGGAAGTCTGATGCCGCGGTCGGACGACCGATACGCAACACCGGACAAAAAGTAAAGGGCGCACCACCAGGTGCGCCCTTTGCGTATCCGGGACAGTCGACTCTCGCTACAGTCGCGACGCCGTCAGCTTCACATCCGCATCCCGCCAGGCTTTCCTGAACCGCGCCTCGATCAATTCCGCTTCATCCGCCTTGTGCTGCTGCTTCAGGGCCTCGGTCAGTCCGAACAGTGCCCAGCCATTTTCCGGGTAACGGCTGAGGTTCTGCCAGTACACGGTTTCTGCCTGCGCGGGCTTACCGGCCTTCAGCAGTACTGCACCCAGCGCCAGGCGCGGCGGGTAGTGCCATTCGGTGGGCTCGGTATACACCAGCCCGTCTTCCATACGCACCGCCCGGTCCAGGTGCATGATCGCCGTGTCGTAGTCGCCTTTGGCTGCCGCCAGTTCGCCGCTCAACACTTCCGGGGCAATGGCGAGAATGGACGCCGCGGTGTTGGGGGAAAACAGCGTGTAATCCAGCGCCGGGCTTGCGGCAATCTTTTGCACCGCCGCCAGTTCTTTCTGGGCCTGATCCAGTTGGCCCTTGCCAATAAATGCCAGGCCACGGACATAGTGCCGGGCACCCTTGAGGAAGAGGTCTTCCGCTGGCTCCGGTAACGCCAGCACCTCACCCCATTTGCCGAACCGCGCCAGCGCCCAGTAGGGCGTTACCCGGAAGGTCACCAGAATCGGCATTGCCGCCAGCGTCTCATCGGAGATCTGCGCCGCCGTTTTGTTGGCGGCTTCGATGGCGGCGGCGCCGCGGCCGCGAGCACTTTCGGCAAACCACAGGAAATGGATATTGTGCGGGTAATAGGCCATGGGATAGATACCCTGCGCCCGGCACTGGGTGATGTAATCCTCATCGGCGGCAATTGCCCGCACATTGGTGCTGGCGGAATCCGCGTAACGTCCCACCCGCTGATAAATGTGCGCTGGCATATGCACGATATGTCCCGCCCCCGGCATCAGTCCCTTCAAGGTATCCGCGGCTTTTTCGGCGCGGGCTGGATTGTTGGTGGGCTCGATCAGGTGAATGTACAGGTGCAGGGCGCCGGGATGCCTGGGATTTTTTTCCATCACGCCTTCCAGCAGAGAAACTATCTCCTCGGTGCCCTCGTAGGGCGTACCGTCGCGCATCCAGTAATTCCATGGCCGCAGGTCCATCATCGACTCGGCATACAGGGTCACAATATCCAGATTATCCGGAAAGCGCTGCGCGACTTTTTTCATCGCCGCGGCATAGTCGCTGTCACGCTGGCGCCTGTCGGCAGGATCACCGGAATAGCGTGTGGACAGCGCTTCTATCAGAGCGCGCTCGCGATCATTGGCGGTATTTCGCAGCGACATGGCTTTCTTTACCAGCTCCAGGGCCTCGGGCTCCTTCTCCTGGTCCATGGGTGCGTTGATATTCGGGCCCAGCACCAGCGCCTGCCCCCAATAGGCCATGGCACAGTTCGGGGCAAGGCGCGCGGCCTCACGGAATGAGCGCCCCGCCTCGGCATGGTTGAAGGCGTAGGCGAGGTTCACGCCCTGGGTGATGAACTTCTGCGCGCGCTCCGACTGACAGCTGACCGGAAACTTGTGATCGCCGAGGTTCTGCAGGCGCGGCGCCAGAGCGCCAGTCGGGGAGGGCTTATCCTGTTCCGGTGCGCGGTAGTGTTTGTGCTGGGGGCGGGCTTGTTTATCGTCACCCTGTGCGTGCAGCGGAGAATTAAAGGTGAGCAGCGCTACAGCGAGTGCCGCAATAATCAGTGTCTGATACATGGCTTTCTCGTCGGTATTCCACGGGGCGGAAAGAAAGCCTAATAGATGCGGAAAGAAGGGATCATCAAAAGGGCGACAAGGAAGGATTTATTGGCGTCAGTTTGTTACCGCGGATAAAAAGTGGGCGAACGGGCACTCCCCGTCCACCCGGTATCGGCAGGTTATTCCGCCAATGCCTTCTTCTGCATCCCGATCAACTCCTTGATGCCCGCCTTGCCCAGCGCCAGCATCTCGGCAAATTGCTGTTCGGTAAATGGTGCGCCTTCCGCGGTGCCCTGCACCTCGATCATGCCACCATCTTCAGCCATCACCAGATTCATATCGGTATCGGCATTGGAATCTTCCGGATAATCCAGATCCAGCACCGCTTCGCCGTCATAGATACCCACGGAAATCGCCGCCACCATATTTTTCAGCGGATCGGTGGCGATCATTTTTTCCCGCTGCATATAACGAATCGCGTCCACCAGGGCCACACAGGCGCCGGTAATAGAGGCCGTACGGGTGCCGCCATCCGCCTGGATCACATCGCAATCGAGGGTGATCTGGTGTTCGCCCAGCAGTTTCAGATCCACCGCTGCGCGCAGGGAACGACCGATGAGGCGCTGGATTTCCACGGTGCGACCGCCCTGTTTGCCGCGCGCGGCCTCGCGCCCCATGCGCGAGCCAGTGGAGCGGGGCAGCATGCCGTACTCCGCGGTGATCCAGCCGCCGCCCTGTCCGCGCAGGAAACGCGGCACTTCCGCCGCTACTGACGCGTTGCAGAGCACTTTGGTGTCACCAAACTCAACCAGTACGGATCCCTCCGCGTGACGAGTGTATTGACGGGTAATGCGCACATCGCGCAGTTGCTCTGGCTTGCGGCCGCTTGGTCGCTGCATATTGCACCTCTGGTTTGAAATCGATTTAAGCTTGAAAGCGTTCAAGGTTCGGCATTATAGCCATCTAAGCACACAATCACCCTGTGCTATGCTTTGCCGCTCTTTTTTCCAAGCAGCATTCTTTTCTGGAGCCCGGCAGTATGGCCAAAAACAAAGTGCGCAGCATGACCGCTTTCGGTCGTGCGGAAGTCAACTACTCCACCGGCACCGCCGTATGGGAGATGCGCTCCGTCAACCACCGCTATCTCGAACCTCACTTCCGTTTGCCGGAGGCTGCCCGCGCACTGGAGTCCAAGTTGCGTGAAATCCTGCGCAAGACCCTCAATCGCGGCAAGGTAGAGATGACCCTCAACCTCAAGGCGAACAGCGGGGAAGTCGCGGGTATAGAAGTAAATCAGGCGCTCGCCGAGCAGCTGGTCAAGGCCGCCGGGCTGGTGGCACCGGCGAGCGACAGCCTGTCTCTGAATCCCCTGGAAATCCTCAAGTGGCCGGGCGTGATTGCCGAACCAGAAACCGACGCGGACGAGCAGGCCAAAGCCATCCTCGATGGCTTCAAGCAGGCGCTGGAACAGGTCGTGGACAACCGCGAGCGCGAGGGTGCGGAACTGGCCGGATTTATCGAGGCGCGACTGATCGGCATCAATGAGCAGGTCACTACCGTGCGCGCGTTACTGCCGCAGATCCTGCAGAACCAGCGCGACAAACTGAAAAGCCGGCTGGAAGAATTACTCGAAGAGATCGACAAGGACCGTATCGAGCAGGAAATTGCCCTGCTGGCCCAGAAAGCGGACGTAGACGAAGAACTCGACCGCCTCGACGCCCACATCACCGAGACCCGTCGCGTGCTGAAAAACGGCGGTCCCATCGGCCGGCGTCTGGATTTCCTGATGCAGGAATTTAACCGCGAGGCGAATACCCTGTCGTCAAAAGCCGTGGTCACCGACACCACCCAGGCCGCGGTGGAATTGAAAGTACTGATCGAGCAGATGCGGGAGCAGGTGCAGAACATCGAGTAATTCGCGGATGGCCAGCACCGCGCCCACCAGGCGCGCACTTTTAATCGCCAAGCAGTGGCCAGAACCCACCTCCACCGCTGCCGGTCGTCGCACACTGGATATTCTCGATCTGCTGGGCGAAGCCGGTTATCAGGTGGAGATTGCGAGTCCGGCGCAGCCCACTCCGTTCCAGGCGAAGACCGGTTATGGCGAGCATCCCATTGCAGTCAACGACGCCAGCTTTGATCAATGGGTGCGCGCACTGAACCCCACACTGGTGATCTACGATCGCTTTATGATGGAAGAGCAGTTCGGCTGGCGGGTGCGCGAGCAGTGTCCGGACGCCGTTACGCTGCTCGACACCAGCGACTTCCACAGCCTGCGCGAGGCGCGTCACCAGGCACTGAAAACTGGTGAGCCGGTTAACCTGTTTAACGCGAGTGCCGAACGCGAAATTGCGGCCATGGCGCGCTGCGATCTCACGGTGATGATTTCCCAGGTCGAGGTAGAACTCCTCAAACAGCATTTCTGCCTGCCGGACTGGCAATTGCACTATTTGCCATTTCTGGTGCATGAATTGCCTGATGTTAACAAGCTGCCCGATTTTGACGAACGCGAACACCTCGTCATGATCGGCGGCTTCAAGCACGCGCCCAACCGCGATGCCACCACCTGGTTTGCACAAACCGTGTGGCCGCGCTTACACACCCTACTACCCGGTGTGGAGTGCCACGTGTACGGAGCCTACTCGGATCACGCCATGCATCGTCTCAGTGACCCGAAAACCGGATTGCGGATTCACGGACGCACCGAAAATGCTCTCGCGACACTCGCCCGTTATCGACTGAACTTAGCACCTCTGCGCTTCGGCGCCGGACAAAAAGGCAAGATACTGGAGGGCTGGCTCAGCGGAACACCCACGGTCACCACGCCCGTCGGCGCCGAGTCCATGGCTCCGGAAAATGCATGGGGCTATACGCTCAGCGATGATCCCGATCAGCTTGCTGAATCTATCGCGCGCCTTTACCAAAATAAATCAGACTGGCTAAACGTGCGCGATGCGGGTATTCGTGCACTTGCCGCAGGATTTTTCTATCAGGACCATGCAGCAAACTTTATACAGCGGCTGCAGGACATCGCCGAAAATCTGGAGACGCACCGCAACCGGAATATCTGGGGGCGCATCCTCCGGCGTACCGAGCACCGTGCGGAGGAATTTATGAGCCGCTGGATCGAGGCCAAAAATAAAATCCAGGACAACTAAAAAAGCCGCCCGATTAGGGCGGCTTTTTTAGTTGTCCTAGAATACAAATTTTACTGTGCGGTCTGCTGTGCGCGCTCCACGTACTCCTGGTAAGCCGGCAGTGCTACCGCCATTAGCGTACCCACATAGGCAAAGCCCAATAACAGGCTCAGGGCAAATGCGATAAATACTCCAGCGCCATTACCCACAGGTTTATCACCAAACCCATTGCGCCCTTTGCTACCCGGAAAAAAAACCAGATAAACCATCAACAGCAGGTTCAATATCGGCAGCGCCACCAGCAAAGACCACCAACCGGATTTATCCAGGTCGTGCAAACGGCGCACATTGAGTGAAAATCCGTAAACGGTGATAGAGATAAAAAATGCACCGTATACGTACAGACTTGCTGACAGATCTACCGGAAGCAACATCGCCGCCGCGATACCCGCAACAAACATCAAGAAAATGGAAGACAGCACCAGATAGGAAAAATAACGCATCCTACCGATACGGCCATTGAAGGAAAACAGCTGTGGCTGACTGAAGGTTTCCGCTGTCGCGCTGTCCAGGTCTGAAGTTTGCGGAGAGGCGTAGGGATCCGCAGCAATGGAAGTGGTCATGGAAAATCCTTGTATGGCGGCTCGCGTTCAGCGATCCAGTAATTTTTATTGGTGACTTTTATCTTTTGAAAATCACACCGCAGTGTGAGCTCTCCCCGCTATCAATTATCACCGCACCAACCAGGTGCAACAAGCCGACAACATATCCCACGATTTTTTTCACGGAAAATGGCCTTCGTACAAATCATCCGATTATTGAGATCAACTTCACGCGGCTTTTGTAATGGGTGACAAGCGTACCAGTTAGATCCTAATTTTGGCGCGTATTACAAAGAGTTGTCCCTGTTTTTACTTGGGGGGGCAATTCATCTCCTCGTTAAACAAAGGCCTTAGGAGAAATCCCCACAACAAAATTGTGGGGTCGTTTCCGGAGGAAGCGCTGCACTGGGGTAACGCAGCGGGATCGCGGCGGAAGCACCCAATTCTGCCGACAAAAATAATCAAGGAGAAATTCGCAACAATGAAATTATCAGCATTATTCAAACGAGGTCCGAGTACCGTGCTCGGCGCGGCGACGCTGATCGCCAGCGCCACTATCGGTATCAGCTTTACGGCACAAGCGGTGGAGCCCGAGCTGTCCTCTATGGCGGTAGCGCCGGATGAAGTGGTGACCGATCGGATCATCGTCAAATACAAAAGCACTATGGCCGGCGCCAATGCCTCCGCCATGTCGCAAACGGCGATCGATCGCCTGGCACAAACCGCAGGTCATCGCTTCAAGCATATGCGCCGTCTTGCTACCGGTGCGCAGCTGATGAAGCTGGAAAAGCGCGCGAGCAAAGCAGAACTCGATGCGATCGTTGCACGCCTGCAACAAGACCCCCAGGTGGACTACGTCGAGCCAGATCGCCTGATGCAGCCCATGGCCACCCCCAACGATACTAATTACAACCAGCAGTGGCATTACTTTGAATCCACCGGCGGACTGAACCTGCCCTCGGCATGGGACATCACCCAGGGTGAAGGCGTGGTGGTAGGTGTGATCGATACCGGTTACCGCCCACACGCGGACCTGAACGCGAATATTCTGCCCGGCTACGACATGATCTCGGACACCACCGTGGCCCAGGACGGCAATGGTCGCGACTCCGATGCCAGCGATCCTGGCGACTGGTCGCCGGCCGGTGCCTGTGGCGCAGGCCAGCCGGCGCGCAACAGCAGCTGGCACGGCACCCATGTGGCCGGCACCATCGCTGCGGTTACCAACAATGGTAGCGGCGTGGCCGGTGTTGCCTACAAGGCGAAGGTCGTGCCGATCCGTGTACTCGGTCGCTGTGGCGGTTACACCTCGGATATTGCCGATGGCATCATCTGGGGCGCCGGCGGCAACGTGAGCGGCGTACCGTCCAACCCCAACCCGGCACAGGTGCTGAACCTCAGCCTCGGTGGCGGCGGCAGCTGTGATAACACCACCCAGAACGCGATCAATACCGCGCGCAGCCTGGGGACTACCGTGGTGGTTGCTGCGGGTAACTCCAACGCCAATGCGGCGAACTACAGTCCGGCAAGCTGTTCCGGCGTTGTGACCGTGGCCTCTACCAACCGCGCCGGCAGCCGCGCCTACTACTCCAACTACGGCAGCGTGGTGGATGTGGCAGCCCCGGGCGGCGAGACCTCGACCAATTCCAACGGTGTACTGTCGACTCTCAACAGCGGCACCCAGGGACCGGGTAGTGACAACTACGCCTTCTACCAGGGCACCAGTATGGCGGCACCTCACGTAGCCGGTGCGGCAGCACTGCTGTACGCGGTAGACAGCGGCATTACCCCGACCGAAGTGGAAACTGTCCTGAAAAACACTGCCCGCAGCTTCCCCGGCTCCTGTAGCCAGTGCGGTACCGGCATTGTGGATGCGACAGCGGCGGTGAATGCGGCCAATGGCGGCGGCAACCCTGATCCAGACCCGGAGCCCGGTGACGGCGTGTTGACCAACGGGGTTACCGAAACCGGACTTTCCGCCAGTACCGGCGGTGAATTGCGCTACACCCTGGAAGTCCCCGCGGGCGCATCCAACCTGAGCTTCCAGATTTCCGGTGGCAGCGGTGATGCAGACCTCTACGTACGCTACGGCAGCCAGCCCACCACCTCCACCTACGATTGCCGTCCCTACCTGAACGGCAACAATGAAACCTGCTCCATCAGCAATGTTCAGGCCGGCACCTATCACGTGATGGTGCGCGCCTACAGCAGCTTCTCCAGCGTCAGCCTGGTCGGCAGCTTTGATGAAGGCAGCAGCGGAGGCGGTGCCACTGGCTGGACGGAAACCAACGTGACCGGCAGCAGCGGCAGCTGGCAGCACTTTACCCTCGACGTGAACAGCGGTATGTCTTCCCTGGAAGTACTGATGTCCGGCGGCAGCGGTGATGGCGATCTGTATGTGCGCTACGGCTCACAGCCCACTACCAGCAGCTATGACTGCCGCCCGTATCGCTGGGGCAACGACGAGAGCTGCAGTATCAGCAACCCGCAGGCGGGCACCTGGTACATCAGTATCCGCGGATACAACAGTTACTCGGGCGTGACCCTGCAGGCTGAAGCCGCACCCTAACCGATCGACGCTCTCTCAAATCGCAAGACCCCAACCTTGCTTGGCCGGCATTCGCCGGCCTTTTTTGTGCGCGGTGTTTCCCGCTTACCTGTCTGCTTACTTGCCCGCCTCCAGCACGATGCGATAGCGCGCTTCGCCGCTCTCGAGTCGCGCGAACGCTTCATTCACCTTGCTCATGGGGAAGTGCTCCACTTTCGGCGCGATATTGTGGCGCGCGGCAAATTCCAGCATGTCGGCGATGGTGGCGGGACTGCCCACCGGCGAACCGGAAACCTCGCGCTGGGCCATCAGCAGGTTGAACACATTGAGATCCAGTGGCTCGGTGGTGGCGCCGACAAAGTGCAGGCGACCACGGGGTTTGAGGGTGGTGAGGTAAGTGTTCCAATCCAGCTTGACGTTGACCGTGGAGATGATCAGGTCGAACTGACCCGCTGCGGCCTTGAGCGCTTCCGGGTCGCGGCTGTTCAGGGTGTGGTGGGCACCGAGCTCCAGCGCTTCATCGCGCTTGCTATCGCTGGAAGTGAAAGCGGTGACATCACACCCCCAGGCGTTCAGGAACTGCAGCGCCAGGTGACCCAGCCCGCCGATGCCGATCACCGCCACGCGGCTGCTGGGCTTGATACCGAACTGCACCAGCGGGTTGTACACAGTGATGCCGGCACAGAACAGGGGGCCGACCACCGCCGGATCCAGGCCGTCTGGCACCGGCACCACGCTCGCCGCGCCCGCCCGCACCTTGTCGGCAAAGCCGCCGTGATGACCGATGATGGTAGGCTGAGCCTGGGCACAAAGATTCTGGTGGCCGGTATCGCATTCGCCGCAGTGCCCGCAGTAGCCCGAGTGCCAACCCAGCCCCACGCGCTGGCCCTGTTTCAGGTGGGTCACCCCATCGCCCAGGGCGACGATATGCCCGACCACCTCGTGCCCGGGGACCACCGGAAATGCGGTCATACCCCACTCGTCGTTCACCACACTCACGTCACTGTGGCAGAGGCCACAGTATTCCACCGCAATCTCTACCTGCCCGTGCTCCAGGGCACCCGGGTCATAACTGAACGGCTTGAGTTCCGCGCCGGCGGACTCGGCAGCATAGGCGTTGATCATATTGGCTCCCGTTTATTGGATTATTGACGAAAAATGCTCACGGATTTCGGAATCCGGTCTCTGGGGACATTGTTCACTTTCGCGGCTGTGGCAACATTACCCTCGAGGTTAGAACAAAAATAGTTAGACAACTTCCGAGGTGCCCGTGGGTCTTGTCACTGCTGCCATCCCCTTCTTTCTGCTCGCTGTACTGCTGGAGCTCGCGCTGGATCGCTGGCGCGGCTGGGGTCTTTACCGCCTGAACGATGCCATTGGCAGCCTCGCCGCCGGCGTGATGAGCCGGATCCTCGGGTTGATACGCGTGGGCATCCTGCTGCTCATTTACGTTCCGCTCTACCAGTGGCTGGAGCCCACTTACCAGGCCCTCGGTATCCAGTGGTCCCTCGACAACCCCTGGCACCTGCTGCTGGCGGTGATCGCTTACGACTTCTGTTACTACTGGAATCACCGCTTCAGCCACGAAATCAATATCTTCTGGGCCGAGCACCTGGTGCATCACCAGAGCGAGGACTACAACCTGACCACGGCTCTGCGCCAGTCCACCGATGTGGTTCCCCTGGGCTGGATCTTCTACCTGCCGCTGCTGCTCATCGGTATGCCCTGGGAAGTCCTGGTTACCGCAGGGGCCATCGACCTGATCTACCAGTTCTGGGTCCACACCCAGAAATTCCCCAAGGTGCGCTGGATGGAGTGGTTCCTGGTCACCCCCTCCAACCACCGGGTGCACCACGCCCAGAACAAGGTCTACGTGGACCGCAATTACGGCGGAGTACTGATTATCTGGGATCGCCTGTTCGGCACCTATCAGGAGGAACTGGACACCGAACCCTGTATCTACGGAGTGCGCAAGCCGCTGAATACCTTCGACCCCCTGGCGGCCAACCTGCAACACTACAAACGCATGTGGCTGGATGCCGTGTTCACCAAAAGCTGGAAGGAAAAACTCACCCTCTGGTTCCGTGCCACCGGCTACCGCCCGGCAGATGCGGAAGCGGCGATGCCGGTTCCCAGTGGGGATCTGGAAAATTTCCAGCGATTTGACCCTGAAATCCCCCGCGCTCAGCGCTGGTACGCGCTGATACAGCATCTGGTTTACTCCGGCGCCGCACTGGCGCTAATGGCCAGTGCCCAGCAGTTGGATTACGCCACAACGGCAATGATGGTAGGGATGCTGGTGATCGGACTGGTGGTAAACGGCCGCATCCTGGATGGCGAGCCGCGCGGCAAACTCTGGGAGCTGGGCCGGCTGGCGCTACTGGCAGCGAGCCTGCCATTGCTGCCGGCGGCAATATGGCTGCCCGTGACCGGCTACTGCCTTGCCAGTGGCGCCGTGTGGTGGTGGTTGGTTTTTAACAATAAAGACGATACAGTCACTGCCGTTCGCAATTAGCAACAGGAATCCGCAGTAGCCCCCAGCCTTCCCCAAAGGCGAAGCGGTTGAGATTCCGCAGGCACCCCCGACCGGCTTCGGAAGACACGCCGCCCCGCGGCAGATATTCCGGAAAAGCCCAACACTTTGCCCCCAGCACCGGTCGGGGGACGGCCTGTTTACGGTTCGCACGTCACCGCCGGCTTTCGCTATAATCCCCGCCCATCATTCCAATCACCACCACTGCAGCAAGGTTCGCCGTGTCCACAGGTACTTTATATACGGTCTCCGCGCCCTCCGGCGCTGGCAAAACCAGTCTCGTCAAAGCGCTGATCGAGGCGGATAGCGGGGTTACCGTGTCCGTATCCCACACCACCCGGCCCATGCGTCCCGGTGAGATTGAAGGCATCAACTATCATTTTGTGGATCGCGATGAGTTCGTGGAGATGCTGGGGCAGAGCGCGTTTCTGGAACACGCCCAGGTGTTTGACAACTTTTACGGCACATCCAAGGCGTGGGTCGAGGAAACCCTCGCCAGCGGACGCGATGTGATCCTGGAGATCGACTGGCAGGGCGCCGAACAGGTACGCAAGCAGATGCCGGAGACGGTGGGGATCTTTATCCTGCCGCCGTCCCAGCAGGCGCTGCTCGAGCGCCTGACCGGCCGTGGCCAGGACGACCAGGCGGTGATCGACAAGCGCATGGCGCAGGCGATCGACGAGATGTCCCACTATGTCGAGACCGACTACCTGATCATCAACGACGATTTCGCCACCGCGCTTGCCGAACTGCGCGCCATCATGGTGGCCGAGCGCCAGCGGCTCGGGCGCCAGCAGGAGATGCACGGGGCTCTGTTGCAGTCACTGTTGCGACAGCAATAAGCCATCCAAGCAACTTGAGCTTGCCCCGAAAGCGCTGCTACCGGGTACAGCCTTGTGAGACCTTCTAAAACAGGGATGTTTTAGAAGAGCCCCCAGGGATGGGTTCACGGCGTGTCTCACAAGGCTGTACCCGGTAGTAGCGCCGCCAAGAAACCCAATAAAACCGGGGATTGTGCGCAATCAGCCCACTGATCGATTTGCGTACACCGCGCGGTCCGGTAGAATAGTCACACTAGGTCCGTCCGCGGCAATGGCCAGCCGGTCGGACAACAGAATTTGCCCATCTCGCCCGGCCGGGCGAACCCACACTGGAACTGAAATTTTATGGCACGTATTACCGTTGAAGATTGCCTCGACCACGTAGACAACCGCTTTGAGCTGGTTATCGTTGGCAGCAAGCGCGCCCGCCAGATCGCTACCGGCGGCCGTGACCCGATGGTTGCAGAAGAGAATGACAAGCCCACCGTGATCGCCCTGCGCGAAATCGAAGAGGGCTTCGTAGACGCCAGCATCCTCGACGAGCCGGAAGAAGAGCCGGTTCAGCACTCCGCACCGGCACCGGTATTCCTGTCCGAACAGGATATGTAATCCCGATTTTTTGACCGATGCAGGAATTGCTGGAAATTTAAGAGGCGAGCGCGGCTTTGCACACCATAGACAGTCTGGCCCATCGCCTCTCGTCCTACCTTCCCTCCGACCAGATTCAGTTCGTCCGCCGCGCCTACTTCTACGCGGAGCAGGCGCACGAAGGCCAGAAACGGCGTTCCGGCGAACCCTATATCACCCACCCGCTCGCAGTTGCCACCATCCTGGCAGGCATGCACATGGATGCCCAGAGCCTGGCCGCGGCCATGCTCCACGACGTGATCGAGGACACCGGCATTCCCAAGGCCGCACTGGCGGAGCAGTTCGGGGAGGAGATAGCGGACCTGGTGGACGGGGTCTCCAAGCTGACCCAGTTCGAGACCGACAGCCCCGCGGAAAAGCAGGCGGAAAACTTTCAGAAAATGGCCCTGGCCATGGCGCGGGATATCCGCGTCATCCTGGTCAAGCTCGCCGACCGCCTGCACAACATGCGCACCCTCGGCTCCCTGAAGCCGGAAAAGCGCGCGCGTATTGCCCGCGAAACACTCGAGATCTACGCCCCCATCGCCAACCGCCTGGGCATGAACGATGTGCGAATCGAATTCGAGGACCGCGCCTTCTTTGCCATCTACCCGCTGCGCGCCAGCCGTTTGCGCGCGGCGCTGGTGGCGGCCCGCGGCAACCGCAAGGAGCTGCTGGAAAAAATCCAGAACGCCATCGAGCTTCGCCTGGAGCGGGAAAAAATCGATGCGCTGGTCATCGGCCGCGAAAAGCACCTGTACAGCATCTACCAGAAGATGCGCTCGAAGAAGAAATCCTTCCGCGAAATCATGGACGTCTACGCTTTCCGCATCATCGTGGACAGCGTGGACACCTGTTACCGCACCTTCGGGGTTATCCACAACCTGTACAAGCCGGTGATCAGCGAGTTCAAGGACTACATCGCGATCCCCAAGTCCAACGGTTACCAGTCTCTACACACGGTTCTGCTGGGCATGCACGGTGTGCCCATCGAGGTGCAGATCCGCACCAAGGAAATGGACGAGATGGCCAACAGCGGTATCGCCGCACACTGGCTGTACAAGTCCTCCGGTGACGAGGTCCTGAATACCGGCGGTACCAGCCAGGTGCGCGCGCGCCGCTGGGTGCAGGGGCTGCTGGAAATGCAGCAACGGGCCGGCGACTCGCTGGAATTTATCGAAAACGTAAAAATCGACCTGTTCCCGGACGAGGTCTACGTGTTTACTCCCAAGGGCAAGATCATCGATCTGCCCGCCGGTGCCACCGCGGTGGATTTCGCTTACTCGGTGCACACCGATGTGGGTAATTCCTGTGTGGCGGTGCGCATCAACCAGCGCCTGGCACCACTGTCGCAACCGCTGGAAAGCGGCCAGAAGGTGGAGATCCTCACCAGCAAGAACGTTCAGCCAAACCCGAACTGGCTCAATTTTGTGGTGACGGCGAAAGCGCGCAGTGCCATCCGTCACTACCTGAAGCATCAGCGTCACCACGATTCCATCGAGCTGGGCCGGCGCTTGCTGGAGAAGGCGCTGGTGAAGTTCCGCCTGAAAATCGCCGATCTTTCCGAGGAACACATCGCGCGCGGTGTGCGTGAGGCGAGGTGCGATAGTTTCGACAATCTGCTGGAAGAGATCGGCCTGGGCAACCGCGCGGCCTTCTCTGCAGCCAAGCTGCTGATTCCGCCGGGCACCATGGAAACCGAAGCCAGCAGCATTTCCTCGCCCCTGACCATCGATGCCCAGGAGGGCATGATGATCAGTTTTGCACGCTGCTGCCGTCCGATTCCGGGCGATACGATCATGGGTCATATCAGTTCCGGCAAGGGCGTGGTGGTGCACCGGGATACCTGTCGCAATGCAGCAGAACTGCGCGAGCACCCGGAGAATATTATGGCGGTGGCCTGGTCGCCGGATGTGAAGGGTGAGTTCCTCGGCGATGTGCGGGTAGAGGTAGAGTCTGAACGCGGCATTATCGCCCGTTTGGCAACGCGCATTACGGAAGAGGGGGCGAGTATCGAGCAGATCCACGTGGACGAGAAAGATGCTCAGCACAGTGTGATTGCGCTGACCCTGGAAGTAGCCAACCGGGTGCACCTCGCCCAGGTGATGAAACGGCTGCGCAACCTGCCTGCAGTGATCAAGATCGCGCGTCCCTGAGTAGCACTTGCGTTTGGCGGGTTTGATTGGGGCCGGCCCAGTGCCGATGCCCATCCGCCAAACAGCCTCGTCGGCGAACGTTTGTCGGACAAGTACCGGCACTGGGCCTCCGAGGCAGCTTCGGGTATTTCTGTTTCTGCGGATAGTTATTGCGACAGCAGACGGAAAACGGGTGGGGTTTTGCGCTTATTTTCCCGGAATGTGGACAGGTTCCGCATATCGTCAATCTGCCTTCGGCACCGCTCCCCAAACCCCATAAAGCGCGCTATATTCTCCCGCTTTCTTTTTCAGCAAGCAGGCCTTATCAGGCCGGGAGAGAAGTAACCAATGCCCAATCGCGCCGTGATAAAAACAGATAAGGCACCGGCCGCAATCGGCAGCTATTCGCAAGCCGTCAAGGTCGACAACACCATCTACCTGTCCGGCCAGATTCCCCTGGTACCGGAAACCATGGAGCTGATCTCTGACGATTTCAGGGAGCAGGCTGTACAGGTGTTCAAGAACCTGAAAGCGGTGTGTGAGGCCGGCAACGGGACGCTCGACAGTATCGTGAAGCTGAACCTTTACCTCACCGACCTCAGCAACTTCGCTACCGTCAACGAAGTCATGGAAGAGGTGTTTACCAAGCCGTTCCCCGCGCGCGCGGCAGTGGGCGTGAGCGAACTGCCCAAGGGCGCCCAGTTCGAAGCCGAAGCGGTAATGGTGATCTGACAGCGATTTGAAGGAGATCGCGCCGCTGCGAACGAGCGGCGCGGTTATCGAATTCAGTCGTTTTCCAGCAGGGTGCTGTAGCCTGCGCGGTAGTCGGGATACAGCATTTCATAGCCACTATCCAACATGCGCTTGTTGCTCATTTTCTTCGAGCGGCGTTCGCTGGTGGCCACTTCCTCGCGCAGGTGTGCGCTGGTGTATCCCATGGATTTTGCCAGCCAGCTCTGCAACTCGTACATGGGTACCGGCGTGCAGTCGGCACCGATATACAGTTTCTCCAGTGCCATACCGGTTTTCTGCCCCTCGATCAGATGGGCCAGGAATCCCACGGCATCGTCTACGTGAATACGGTTGCTGAATTGCGGCGGCGAGGGCGGTGCGCAGCGACCGGCGCGCACCTGGGATAACAGTCGATCCCGGCCGGGGCCGTAAATACCCGCAAATCGCACGACGCAGGTTTCGGTGGGCGAAGTCTGGGCAATTTTTTCCGCGGCGAGCAGGGCTTCTCCCTGGAAGCTGCCGGGCAGGGGCTGGGAGCGCTCGTCCAGCCAGTGGTCACCGCTCTGGCCGTAAACCCGGGTAGAAGAAATCCACAGCACCAGGCGCGGGGGCTTTTCCATTTCGGCGAGGGCGTCGCGCAGGGTTGTGGCAGTTTCCACATAGGCGCGCTGATAGGCTTGGGGAGTGCTCGCGCCCGGAGTGAAAGTGGCGATAACAATATCCGCACCGTTGTTCAGGTGACGACGGATATCTTCAGGCTTGGTGGCATCGCCGCGGCGCCAGTTGACCACATCGGCGCGACGCTTGCGTGCCAGTGCCTGCAGCGGGTTACGCCGCACACCAAACACATCGTACGCCTTGCGATCCAACTTCAATGCCAGACGAGTCCCCAGATCGCCACAACCGAAGATCCAGACTTTTTCCTTTGCCATAACCGCTCGAATCAACCCCCGGTACCGAATTCCGGCCCCACAATACACGATGCCAGAGTAGAAGCGGCACCGCATTTAAATAGTTTTTATGAATTTGCGTAATAAATCAGTCGGCAAAAGCCTTTATAACCTGTTTGCCAACGACAAACTGTGAACAGGGCCCACAGCATCCTGTGGGCCCTGCACGCATTTTCAATGAATGTGATCGGGCGACGTCAGCGGGACTTCACCATGCGGAAAATGAACAGCAAAATGATTGCCCCCACCACCGCGGTAATAATACTGCCCAGAGACAGGCCACCGGTTGTACCGAGGCCGACAAAGCTGCCGACCCAGCCGCCGATGAAAGCGCCGATAATGCCGATCACCATGGTGACAATCCAGCCACCCGGATCCGGGCCGGGCATGATCCATTTGGCCAGGGCGCCTGCGATCAGGCCCAAGATAATCCAAGACAAGATTCCCATAGAGCGTTTCTCCGCTTTGTGTGTATTGAACACTTGCCCTTACACGTATAGCAAAAAAAGCGCCACGCCACCGAACAAGACAGCATGGTAATAGCAACTTTTACTAACCATAAGACCCGTTAATAGCATTTTTTTCTAGATTGAGACATTTACCCACCTCATCTGCAGATTTGCTGGCCGCGCGGGGGCATTTATGAATAAACTCTATCGCAAAGTTTTATCTGATTGCGTTTACCATGACATTGAATGAATTGCGCTACATCGTCACCCTGGCCCAGGAGCAGCATTTCGGGCGCGCCGCTGAGCGCTGCTTTGTAAGTCAGCCGACGTTGTCCATCGCCGTCAAGAAACTGGAAAAAGAACTCGGCGTGGCGCTGTTCGAGCGTTCCAAAACCCGGGTTCAGGCCACGCCGCTGGGGGAACGCATCGTGGCCCAGGCGCAGCTGGTGCTGGAACAGTCGGCGGCGATCAAGGACATCGCCAGCGCCGGCAAGGACCAGCTCAGCAGTCCGCTGTCGGTGGGTGCAATTTTCACCATCGGCCCCTATCTGTTTCCGCACTTCATCCCGCAGCTGCAGCAGCTGGCACCACAGATGCCGCTGTTTGTTGAAGAAGGCTACACCTCCACGTTGCGCGCCCGCCTGCGCAAGGGCGAACTGGACGCGGTGATTATCGCACTGCCGTTTACCGAACCGGATGTGGTCACCCAGCCGCTGTACGATGAGCCCTTTGTGGTGCTGATGCCATCCGACCACCCCCTGGCCAAATTCGACGCCCTGTCCCCGGAGCAGCTGTGCGAGGACAATGTGCTGCTGCTCGGTGAAGGCCACTGTTTCCGCGACCAGGTTCTGGAAGCCTGCCCGCAGCTGCAACAGTCGATCGAGAAGGAGTCCGGCAACGGACATATCCGCACCGCCGCCGATGGCAGCTCACTCGAAACCCTGCGCCATATGGTGGCCTCGCGCCTCGGCATCACTGTATTGCCGCTGTCTGCGGCGGCCGCGTCCCAGTACGCTACCGGTGTACTGGTAACCCGCCCGTTTGTGGCGCCGGCCCCGCAACGCACCGTGGCCCTGGCCTGGCGCGCCAGCTTTCCGCGACACCGCGCCATCGATATGCTGCGCGACGCCATCAACCAGTGCCAATTGAAGAGTCCGTGAATCGACCGCAGAAACCGCTGGCCGAAATTCCGGTGACTGCCCTCAAAGGGGTGGGCGCCAAGCTGGCGGAAACCCTCGCCAAACTGCACATCAGCTCCCTCCAGGATCTGCTGTTCCACCTGCCCGCCCGCTACCAGGACCGCACCCGCGTGGTGCCCCTGGCGGGACTGCGTCCCGGTATGGATGCGGTAATCGAGGGCGAGGTACGCGCCGCCGACGTGGTATTCGGGCGCCGCCGCAGCCTCGCGGTGCGCCTGCAAGACACCACCGGCAGCGTCATGCTGCGCTTTTTCCACTTCACCGCCGCGCAGAAAAGTCGCCTGGCGCCGGGCACCCGGGTGCGCTGTTACGGCGAGGCCCGCCGGGGCAGTGCGGGCGTGGAACTTTATCACCCGGAAACCGAGATTCTGGGGGAGGATATTTCTCCCACCGCGGAAACCCTGACGCCTATTTACCCGCTTACCGAAGGCCTGGGCCAGGGCCGCCTGCGCGCACTGATCGGCCAAGGCCTCGATTGGCTGGCACAGGGCACAGTGACCGAATTGCTGCCCGCGGAGCTGCTGCCGAGCGCCCTGCAGATGCCTCTGGCGGGCGCACTGATGTACCTGCACCAGCCACCCGCCGACGCGGACCTGGAACAACTGGGAGAGGGCCAGCATCCGGCCCAGCAACGCCTGGCGCTGGAGGAGCTGCTCGCCCACCATCTTAGCCTGCTGGAACTGCGGCGTACCGCCTCCCGTGTCGCGGCTCCACCGCTTGCGCCCAACGCTGCACTGGAGCGGGACTTTAGCGCCCGCCTGCCATTCAGCCCCACCAATGCACAGCAGAGAGTGGGTAAGGAGATCGCGACAGATCTCGCGGGGTCCCGCCCGATGATGCGTCTTTTGCAGGGTGATGTGGGTGCAGGCAAAACTCTGGTCGCGGCGCGGGCAGCGCTGCAGGCCATCGGCGCCGGATACCAGTGCGCGGTCATGGCCCCCACGGAAATCCTCGCCGAACAACACCGCATCAATTTCTGCGGCTGGCTGGAGCCCCTCGGTATCACCGTGGCCTGGCTCACCGGCAGCATGAAGGCCGCGGAGCGCCGCGCGCAGCTGGCGGCGATTGAAAGCGGCGACGCCCAGCTGGTAGTGGGCACGCACGCACTGTTCCAGGAAGGCGTGACCTTCCACCGGCTGGCGCTGGTGATCATCGACGAACAGCACCGTTTCGGTGTGCGCCAGCGACTGCAGCTGCGCGAGAAAGGCGCGGCGGAGGGAAGCATCCGTACCCAGCCACACCAGCTGATCATGACCGCGACCCCGATCCCGCGCACTCTGGCCATGTCTGCGTTCGCTGACCTGGACTGTTCGGTAATCGACGAATTGCCTCCCGGGCGTCAACCCATCAATACCGTGGCCATCTCCAACGAGCGCCGTTTCGATGTGATGGAGCGGGTACAGGGGGCCGTGGCCGAAGGGCGCCAGGCCTACTGGGTGTGCACCCTGATCGAGGAGTCGGAAACCCTGCAGGCACAGGCCGCGGAATCCACTGCCGAGGAACTGGCGGAATCCCTCGAGGGTGTGCGTGTGGCACTGGTGCACGGGCGCATGAAGCCCGACGCCAAGGACCTGGTAATGAAAGCTTTCAAGGCCGGCGAGGTCGACCTGCTGGTGGCCACCACGGTGATCGAGGTGGGGGTCGATGTCCCCAACGCCAGCCTGATGATCATCGAGAACCCCGAACGGCTCGGCCTCGCCCAGCTGCATCAGTTAAGAGGGCGCGTCGGCAGAGGCAGTATCGCCAGCCACTGTGTGCTGATGTACAGCACGCCGCTGTCTGTCAACGGTCGTGCGCGGCTGCAGGCGCTGCGCAGCCATGCAGATGGCTTTGCCATCGCCGAGGAGGACCTGCGCCTGCGGGGGCCAGGTGAGATTCTGGGCACCCGTCAGACCGGTGAGATCCAGCACCGCATCGCCGACCTGCAACGGGATGCGCACCTGTTGCCGCAGGTACAGAAAATCGCTGCAGCGCCACAGCTGGGCGCCGACGCCCGCGCCGCTCTCGTGCGCCGCTGGCTGCACAACAAACCCCGCTTCGCCGAGGCCTGAGCGACTCGCACACCCCATCCGTGGAATCCAACGCACAAAATGCGAACTAGCGCTCGCTCTGCCCGTGCGCCACTCGATAGCCAGACCGATTAGTCATTTCTGGTCACCAATAATTTTGCACTCCCGTGCCAGCAGTGGCAGCCTCAATAAAAAGGGCTTATCGAGCCCGTCAACTCCCGACCACCAGTACGGGAAATACCGGATGATCCACTTGCACACATACATGAAGCGCTCTGTAGCCGCGATCGCCCTGCTGCTTGGCAGCCCCGCGTGGGGCCAAGGTTTTTTTGGCGGCGGCGACGAGCCCACCCCGCATATCACCATTGCCCACACCAAGGTCGCCGCGGAAATTCCCACTCCGCTGCAAGGCAATGATTTCGATGCGCTGCTCGCCCAGGCCACCTCCGGCGAAGGCCTCAGCGACGTGCGCGAAAAAGCCATTGGTGTCTTCAGCGAACAACTGCGTTTCAAACTGGATTCTGCGCTGCGCGAATTCTTTGCCGATGAAGAAGTAGCGCTGATTACCGACAATAATTCCCTCACCCTGCACAACAGCATCGACATCTCCGTGGTCAAGCAGCTGAGCGGCCTCAAAAACCGCGGCGACTTCGAGGTGGAGAAGGGCAACCTGAGTGCAAGCGGCGACTACCACTTCAGCCTGAATACGCCGAGTGGCCTGGTGCTGAAACAAAAGCGGCTGGATATCGCGGATCTCAACCTGAAAGGCAAATACGAAATCAAGACACCATTGGGAAGCGGTGAAGCCGAAGACAACACCGAGGAACAGCTGCAGAAAATGGTCGACGTACTGGTGGCACGTATCATCGACCGTATCGAGGACGATCTGGAAGCAGACAGCCTGCGCGAACTCGCCAAGGGGGGCTGATCAAGCCCCCACTTCATTTACCCGCCATCTCTCCGCCTGCTCCCCGATCCCTTTCACCTAACCCTTCTTACTGCAGCCTGCAAATTCCCGCCGAGATCCAAATCACAAAACCGACTACTACTGACGCACAAGTCACGGAAATTTTTTGCTCTCTGCACCGATAAGTGGCAGCCTGTGACGGTTATCGCATAAATAAAGAGCGAATCCATTCGCCAATTTACAAATAGCAAACAGCTTCCCGGCATAAAAATCAAAACAGGGAGAGATGCATGAGAACCCAAGGACTCCGCAGGTTGGCGCTCGCCAGTCTGTTCACTATTGGCCTGTCCACGCCGGCCGCCGCCCAGAATGGCTTCTGGGGCGGAGACACAACCACGCCCAGCCTGGCCATTGCCCCCACGGATATCCGGATAGATGTGCCCATGCCAGGCTCCAGTGGCGACCTGCAGCTAATGCTGGCCCAGGCCGGTAAAGGCGGCGGTCTTGCCGAGCTAAAACAACAGGCGGTACGCAAATACACCCAGCACCTGCACAGCGAACTCGCGCGCGAGCTGTACGAGTACCTCGAGGACGAAGAAGTCCCACTGGTTGTGGAAGAGGGCGTGTTGAGCCTGCAAAACTCCCTGAATCTGCGGGTCATCAAGCATCTCAGTGCCATGACGCCGAAAAAAGATTACGACCTTGAGAAGGGCAATATGGCCCTCTCCGGTGAGTTTCGCTACACCCTGAAAAACCGCAACGGCACCGCTTTGCGCGAGCAGCGCATCGACATCGATGAGCTCGACATATCCAGCAAATACATGGTGCGCACATACCACGACGGACGCGCAGGAGAAGACAGTACCGAGGAAGCCATCAAGGACGCCCTCAGCGAACTGGCGGAAGAACTGGTGGAATCCATGGAGGACAACCTGGAGGCAGATGAACTGCGGGATATGGCAGCGCTTTAATCCCCGATTTTCCAGGCCACAAACAGAAAGGGCGAGCCGCACCGCGACTCGCCCTTTTTATTTAAGCCCGGGTGAACTATTCGCGAGTGGCCTCAAGACGTCGCGGTGCCGTCCCGCCCGTCCGCGACCACACTGTTGTAGTTGTCATCGTTGAAGGTGCTCTCATTCAGCGCGCCCTCACTCTTCGCCACAATGGTACTCACCACGGAATCACCGGTGATGTTCACCGCCGTGCGCACCATGTCCAGCAGCCGATCCACACCCATCACAATGGCAATACCCTCAAGCGGCAGGCCAACCTGCTGCAGCACCATTGCCAGCATGATCAGGCCAACTCCGGGCACACCGGCGGTGCCGATGGAGGCGAGGGTGGCGGTCAGGATGACCGTCAGGTAGCCCATCAGGCCGATATCGATCCCGTACAGCTGGGAAATAAATACCGTCGCCACCCCCTGCATGATCGCAGTGCCATCCATATTGATGGTTGCGCCAAGAGGTACGGTAAACGAGGCCACCTTGTTATCCACACCCAGACGCTTTTCCACCGTCTGCAGGGTAACCGGGATAGTGGCCGCGGAAGATGCGGTACTGAAGGCAAACACCATCGCCGGGCGCATTTTCTTGATCAGCTTCAGCGGACTCAGGCCCGAAAGCAGCTTCAGCAGCAATGGATAGACCCCGAGCGCATGCAGCAACAGCGCCAGCAACACCACGCCGAAGTATTTCGCCAGCTGTGGAATCGCATCAAAGCCGAGCTGCGCAATCTTGGTCGCCAGCAGGGCAAACACCCCGTAAGGCGCAAACACCATCAGCACCCCGACCATGCGCAGGATGACTTCGTTGAGGTCATTGAAGAAGCCGGCGATACGCTGTCCCGGCTTGCCGCTGCGGGAAATCGCGTAACCCATAAGCAGGGCAAACACGATGATCTGCAGCATATTGCCTTTGGCCATCGCATCCACCGGGTTGGTCGGGAAGATGTTGACGATCACTTCAGACAGCGACGGCGACGCCTTGGGTTCAAAGCTCGCATCCCCGGCCAGGTGTTCCATGCCAACCCCCGGCTGGATCGCCAGCGCCAGCACCAGCGCGAGGGTGATCGCTGCTGCGGTAGTGAGCAGATACAGCAACAGGGTTTTGCCGGCGAGCACACCCACACGGCTGCCTTCAGACAGCGCACAGGCACCGCAGATCAGGGAAACCAGAACCAGCGGCACCACCATCAGCTTCAGCGAAGCGATGAAAATCCGTCCGACGATATCGAACAGGCCATTGGTCAGGTAGTTGTTGATAAAACCGGTTATCCCGGGCCCCAGCACCTGGCTGGTATTGAGAAGATTGCTTATCAGGCCAACCGCGATCCCCGCAATCATGGCCAGAACGATTTTTTTGGTAAGCCCCATGGTCCGTCCTGTTACTTCGGCGATCGCCGATTATTTATTGTCGATAAAAACTCAGCGCACTCATACAAAGTGCGGCAAACAGACCGCCACTATATCGGCAGGCTGAAAGCGGAGCAAAATCTGGACCATTTCCCCAGGCCGTCGGTCGGTTACAATGGCGCTTTTGAGCTTGCGCGGAGTCAGCGTTGTTCCACTCCCCCTTTGAAGCCGTCGGTGACTGGCACCCACAGCCCCTCGAGAGCCTGCACGGACACACGCCTCCGGAGCACCTGCTGCCGTGGCTGCTGCACCCCGGCTCACTCACCGCTGCGCTCAAGCAGTTGAGCAACGGTGAGTTTAGCGTGCAGATCCTGAGTCAGGGCTGGCAGCAGCCACAACTGGAGGAGCGCCGCGCCCTCAATCTGCGCGAGAGGACCCGTGCCCTGGTGCGCGAAGTCCTGCTCTACGGCAGCGACGA
Organism: Microbulbifer sp. YPW1; assembly: GCF_013367775.1. Classification (NCBI taxonomy): domain Bacteria; kingdom Pseudomonadati; phylum Pseudomonadota; class Gammaproteobacteria; order Cellvibrionales; family Microbulbiferaceae; genus Microbulbifer; species Microbulbifer sp. YPW1. The sequence goes on along the minus strand of NZ_CP055157.1, from coordinate 1,637,982 downwards.
GCAGCCTTGGGTATACGCCCGCAGTGTGCTCCCCGAACGCACCCTGGCGGGCAAATCCCGCTACCTACGCAGCCTGGACAACCGCCCCCTGGGGGAACTCCTGTTCAGCCAACCGGACATTCGCCGCGGTCCCATCGTACTCAACCGTCTGGCGCGCAACCCGCGCAGCCAGCAGCCCGAGCTGGACTCACTGGAGAACACCGCCTGGGGCCGCCGCTCCACCTTTTGGCTGCACGATAAACCCCTGCTGGTTGCAGAGACTTTCCTGAGCAGTTTCAATCCCCACAAACCGCCCATGACCTGAATAACGGACGAGAAACCCATGATCAGCCAACAGATCCAGCAGCGCTGGCCCGCCGCCCTCCCGTACTGGCAGCTCGCCCGCCTGGACAGGCCCATCGGCTCCCTGCTGCTTCTGTGGCCCACCTGGTGGGCACTGTGGATTGCCGCCGGCGGCTGGCCCGGTATCCATCTGTTTGCGGTGTTCACCCTCGGGGTCATTCTTACCCGCGCGGCGGGATGCGCGGTCAACGACTTTGCAGACCGCAACATCGACGGTCATGTAAAGCGCACCAATCAGCGCCCCCTGGCCACCGGGGCTGCGACGCCCAAAGGGGCGCTGCTGCTGTTTGCCGGCCTGATGCTACTGGCCTTCCTGCTGGTACTCACCACCAACAAGCTCACCATTTTGCTGTCATTACCTGCACTCGCGCTGGCGTTCTGCTATCCGTTTGCCAAGCGCTATACCCACCTGCCGCAGGTGGTGCTGGGGGCGGCGTTCAGTATGGGCATTCCGATGGCGTTTGCCGCCGCTACCAATAAGGTACCGGCGGTCGCCTGGCTGCTCTTCACCGCCAACCTGCTGTGGACGGTTGCCTACGATACGTTTTACGCCATGGTGGACCGGGACGATGACCTCAAGATCGGGGTGAAATCCACGGCGATCCTGTTCGGCGATATGGACAAGGTGATGACCGCCAGCCTGCAGGTGATGGTGGTGCTGGCTCTGGTGATGCTGGGTAGCCGGGCGGAATTGGGTGCACTGTACTACTGCGGAGTGGCAGCGGCGGCGGGACTCTTCGGCTACCAGCAATGGCTGGTGCAGAATCGGGAACGGGGCAACTGCTTCAAGGCATTTTTGAACAACAACTGGGTCGGCGCAGCGGTATTTTCCGGGATTTTCCTCCACTTTCTCGTCAATTGAACCCGGTGTTTTCCCGCAGATTCGTGATCGTTGGGCACTTGTCATATATTTGTCATTAAAGTGACGTTAAATGGCCACTCTAAGGAATGTCAGTTGGATGACACACTCACCAGTTAGGGTACGGCAGGCAGATGCACAACAAGACGATTCTCATAGTCGACGACGAGGCCCCGGTACGGGACATGTTGCGAATTGCCCTGGAGATGGCGGATTACCGCTGTCTCGAGGCAGAAAATGCCCAGGCGGCACACGCGCTGGTAATCGATGAGAAGCCGGACCTGATCCTGCTCGACTGGATGCTGCCGGATGTTTCCGGGGTGGAACTGGCGCGGCGCCTGAAGCGGGATGAACTGACGTCTTCGCTGCCGATCATCATGCTGACGGCGAAGGGCGAGGAGGATCACAAGATCAAGGCGCTGGAGACGGGTGCAGATGATTACATCACCAAGCCGTTTTCTCCCCGCGAACTGGTGGCGCGCCTGAAGGCGGTGTTGCGCCGGGCGGGTCCGAGTACGCCGGAAGAGCCGCTGACCGCCGGCGGCCTGGTGCTGGACCCGATCAGTCACCGGGTGACGATCAATGGCAACCCGGTGGACATGGGGCCGACGGAGTTTCGCCTGCTGACCTTCTTCCTGTCTCATCAGGAGCGCGCCTATACCCGCACCCAGTTGCTGGACCACGTGTGGGGTGGCAACGTGTATGTAGAGGAGCGCACCGTGGACGTACACATCCGCCGCCTGCGCAAGGCACTCACCATCGATGGCCACGAGCGCTATATCCAGACTGTGCGCGGCACCGGCTACCGCTTTTCTGTACAGACCGTGGAAAGGGTGTAATCCTACCGTCCTTGAAAAATTTGGGTTTCCAATGTGAATGCCCGGTGGCGGCGGAGCACCGGGTGCGGGTTTTCAGGACCGCAGTGAATACATCCCTGTACGCTTCGTCGGCGACATCCGTGTCGCCGGCGATCCTGAAAACCCGCACCCGGCACTCCGCCTTCGCTTAGAGTCCTGCGCATTACCGATTTCAGTATTGCCCCGACTCCTCACTCAAAAAGATGGCCCAACCATCATGCTCGATCGCAGTATTGGCGAGTTCTCGCGTTTTATCGTCATCGCCCTCGGCACCACCATTTTCGGTTTTTCTACCGGCCACTGGTGGCTGGCGCTCTGTGCCGGCCTCTCTGTCTACCTGTTCTGGCTACTGTGGCAGCAGAGCCAGTTCGACCGCTGGCTGTCCAACGGACGACGCGGCCCCGCGCCCACCAGTTTCGGTGTGTGGGGCGATATCTCCGACGATTTCTACCGGCTGCAACGCCGCCATCGCAAAGAAAAGCAGAAGCTGCACTCGATGCTGCGCCGGGTACAGGACAGTACCAGTGCACTGCGCGAGGGCATTGTGGCGCTCGAGGACGAGGGCAACCTGGCCTGGTGGAACCCGGCGGCGGGCGAGATGCTGCGTCTGCAGGGGGACGATGCCGGACAGCCGCTGGTCAACTTTGTCCGCGATCCGCGTTTTGTGGAGCACATGTACCAGCGCATGCTGGAACAGAACAACAAGACCCAGGAGCCGATCACACTGCCGGCACCGGGGGATGACTCCCGAATCCTGCAAATGGAAGTCACCCGCTTCGGCCAGGACGAGGCGCTAGTGATCGTGCGCGACGTGACCCGGCTACACAATCTCGAGCAGATGCGGCGGGATTTTGTGGCGAATGTTTCCCACGAGTTGCGCACGCCGCTGACGGTGATCGCGGGTTACCTGGAGACCCTGCAGGCCAGTGGCCAGGCGCCGCGCAACTGGGAGCGGCCGCTGGGGCAGATGAGTGAACAGACGGTGCGCATGACCAGCCTGGTGAACGATCTGTTGCTGCTGGCGCGGCTGGAGACTTCGGAGCGCGACAGCGGTCGCGACCGGGTGTCGCCGCGGGAGCTGATGGAGCGGGTGGCGAGTGAGGCGCGCTCGCTGAGTGGTGAGCGCCATGAAATTTCGGTGCACTGCGACGAGGACTGCACGATTACCGGCGACGCCGGCGAGCTGCACAGTGCCTTTGCCAATCTGGCATTCAACGCGGTGAAGTACAGCCCCGATGGCGGGCCCATCGAGCTGCGCTGGAAAGTGGATTCCGCGGGCGGCCATTTTTCGGTGAAGGATTCCGGTATCGGGATAGACCCGTTGCATATCCCGCGCCTGACCGAGCGCTTCTACCGGGTAGATGCCGGCCGCTCCCGCGAGAGCGGTGGCACCGGGCTCGGTCTCGCCATCGTCAAGCACGTGCTGCTGCGCCACAGCGCGAATATGAGCGTAACCAGCGTTCCCGGCCGCGGCAGTACCTTTACCCTGAATTTTCCCAAGCAGAAGCTGACTCTCGCCAGTTCCGCCTGATCACGCAGGGATAAAACACAGCAGATAAAAATGGGGCCAACAGGCCCCTTTTTTATTGGCAAGCGGATCGGTGTCTTTACAGATCCAGCCCGAACTGTAGCGCGGCACCCAGGGTGTCGTCAGACGACTTGATCGCCGACAGGTGGAACTGCACCACGTTGAACGGCGAAAAGCCGATACCGGCGGTAATCGCACCGTCGTAGGTACCCTTGAGGTCGTGGCGATAGCCAATACGCAGCTGAGCCCAGTCGAACAGATCCGCTTCCGCGCCCACGCGGGCGATCTGCATTTCGCCCGCGCCGTCAAACAGCTCGACGGAATTCAGATCGAGATCGGCAAGCAGGGTAAAGACCTCACCGGTATAGCCGAGACCTGCGGTCAACTGCGGTTCGAGCTGGATCTCCACACCCTGTTGCACCGTTTCATACTCCTGGGAGAGGGCGTTGCGCAGGGAAACACCGGCCTGCAATTCCCCCCAGTCGATGGTGGCACCCAAGTCGATATTGAAGTTGGTGTGCTCGAGCATGAAGTCGTCGGCTTCGAAATCGTCGTTGTCGAATTCGGCAATGGTCTCGATATATTCGATGGTCTCGACACGCTGATACTTGGGCGTGGCGCCGAGGGACAGCTGGTAGCCGGCGAAGTTAAAGTCGCGGGCGGCGGCAAAGCCGATTTCCTGCATGGTGTAGCCGAAAGCGCCGGCGGCGGTCTGCAGGTCGCTCTCGTCAAAAATCTGCGAGCCGAAATCCTCCAGCAGTTCCACATCGGCGTCCGCCAGCTGAACATCCGTGGCGACAAAGGCGGACTGACGCACGAACAGTAAACCGGAAGCCAGGCTGTTGGGAATGGCGATGGTGAGCTGTGCGCCGGCCTCAGCGGTGAGGCTGCCCTCATCCAGCAGCTGCAGCTGCTCGAGTATGTAGTCGGCGTCTTCCTGGCCCGCGCTGGTGCCGTCGATTGCGTCCAGGAAATCACTCAGGTCCTCACCGGTATCGAGGAAGTCGTTCCTGTCGCTGGCAAGCAGGCCGAAATCGAAGGTCACTGCAAAATCGTCGTTTTCTTCGAAGTTGGTCGCGGTCGCCGGATTCACCAGCGCACTGTAGGTGTAGTCACCGCCGGCCACGCCGGCGCCAGCCATGGCGCTGCCACGTCCAGAAAAAACTTCCGCGGCTACCGGCGCCGCCCCCAGAATTGCCCCCGCAGCTACCATGCCGGCGATTTGGTTCTTGGTCCACATGATCAACCATGTCCTATGTACTATTGATTCAGAATATTTTGTATATGCGCATGTAATTAGAATTATCGGCGGCGCCAAAATAATCATTATGAGTGGAGGCAGCAATGGCCCTTTTTGATCATTTTGGTGAACTTGTCGCATAAAAATCGTGACGGAGACGCACCGGAAACGGCTCGGAGAGGTGGCAACTGGAACAGAAAAGCCCCGCGAACGGGGCTTTAAAAGAAGTAGCGGAAAAAAATATAAGCGGCGAAAAGCCGGTGTGGAGCGTTACTCCAGCTCCTGCAGGGGGCGCTCCTCGCCACCCACGCGGTAATGCACCACCTCTTCCTTGGCCACCGGTGCAGCGCTTCTCTGCACGGTGACATGCACCAGCTTGCGCGCACTGTTGCGGATCAACAGGTGCTCGCGGCCTTCGTCATCCACCGGCAGGTTGCGCTCGCCGATCAGACCGTCGCGCAGGGCGCGCAGCTGGGGCACATCGCGATAGCGGTCCAGGTCCTTGGACAGCTTGCGCTTCATCCGCTCGGACTCGTGCAGCGCGGCAGCGGCCTCACGGTATTTGCCAAAGAAAAAAACCGCGGCAATAGCGGCAACAATGGCGAGGGTAGTTTCAAACCACGGGGGCATAGTGCACTCCTGTTATCGGGTTAACGTCGCCACACCAGCAACTGGTTGTTGGCGGGCAGGTAATTGATTTCGGTCCGGCGCAGGCCCTGGGATTCGGCCAGTTGATCCAGCCACTCCAGGTCGCGGATACCACGTGCCGGATCCTCTTCTTTCAGCCACTCATCAAAGCCCGCATTGCCCGGGCCGATATAGGCACCGTCGATCTTCACCGGGCCGTAGGCGATAAACTGGCCATCGGCGGTGAGCACCTCCGGCAAGCGCTGGAACAGGGTTTCCACCACCTTCGCGGGCATGATATGCAGGGTATTGGCGGTGAATACGGTATCGACCGAGATCGCCGGCCAGGAACCGGTAACATCCAGCTCCAGTGGCGCCGGCAGGTTGTCCGCGGGAGCGTGGGCCAGCCAGCGCTGCACCTCGTGCAGGTTTACCCGGCGCTCCGAGGTCTGCCACAGCACCTGCGGCAGACGCGGGGCGAAATACACGGCATGCTGGCCGGTTCCACTGCCGACTTCCAGCACACGGCGGCGGTTGGCCAGCAGTCTCTGCAGTTGCTCCAGGATGGGTTCCCGGTTGCGCCCGGTAGAGGGGGCGTCGGGCAGTGCCTGATCCGTCACGGTCGATCAGGCCGGCTGTTCGTCGCGCAGGAATACCCAGTCGCGATCGCTGGAGTGCTCGGCGCTGAAGTAGTAGCCCGCACTGTCGAAGTCTTTTAGCTGCTCTGCTTTCTTGACGCGGTTGTCGATGGCCCAGCGGCTCATCATGCCGCGGGCCTTTTTGGCGAAGAAGCTGATCATTTTGTACTGGCCGTTTTTCCAGTCCTTGAAGTGGGGAGTGATGATCTCCGCATCCAGGTTCTTTGGCTGTACCGACTTGAAGTACTCGTTGGAGGCCAGGTTCACCAGCTCGCGGCTTTTGAGCGCCTGCAGCTGCTGGTTGAGGGCGTCGGTGATCTTGCCATCCCAGAACTCGTACAGGTTCTTGCCGCGCGCATTGGCAAACCTGGTGCCCATTTCCAGGCGGTAGGGCTGCATCAGGTCCAGCGGGCGCAGCAGGCCGTAGAGACCGGACAGCATGCGCAGGTGCTTTTGCGCAAATGCAAAATCCCGCTTGCCCATGGATTCCGCCGCGAGCCCGGTGTAGACGTCACCCTTGAAAGCCAGCAGGGCCGGACGGGCATTGTCATCGGTGAACGGACGCTTCCAGCTGTGGAAGCGGTCGTAATTGAGCACGCCCAGCTTGTCGGAGATCTTCATCAGGCTGGAGATATCCTGCGGGCTGAGCGCCTTCAGCTCCTTGATCAGTGCCGCGGATTCCTTGAGGAAATCCGGCTGGGTGGTTTCCAGCTGTGGAATCTCGCTCTCGTAGTCGAGGGTTTTTGCGGGGGAGATGACTATCAACATGACAACAACTTCTCGGTCTTTAACGGTATGCAGCGAGTGTTATACGCAGTTTGGACTTACTCGGGCTTTAAAATGTCCTGCCACCAATTCAGCGGCGTCTGCCCATCCACCGGGTCGTAGACATTGCCGTAATACCAGACACTGTTGGCCCCATCGCACACGCTGTTCAGGATCTGCTCGATTTCGCCAAAGCCGCAGCTCACGTGGATGCTGTATACCAGCAGGCGCGGGCTCTCCATATCCAGTTCGCCACCGAGTTTTTCCAGCTGCGGGGTGAGCTGGTCGGAGAGCTTGGTGCTATCGCTGCGGCAGAAAACCCGCACGGCGAGGTTGCCCGAGCGCTTTACCAGTTCGAAACTGGGCTTCTCCGGGTCTTCGCGATTGACCTTGATGGTATCGCCGCTGGCAATGCCCTTGATAAACGCGGGTGAGCGCACCAGCTGTACGCTGTCGTCCTCATTGACCCGAACCTGCATCCGCTCCACCACCGGCTCGCCATCGGGGTTGGTGCCAGCGAATAGTTCGATAATCTGCAGTGCGGTCGTCATAACCTCGGTCTCCGGACTGTGTACAATAGCTTCATTTAAATGCTGCCAAAGCCACCGCTACAGCAGCTTTGAATCGAACATTATACAGGGAGTGATCTATGATTCCGCGTTCAATCTCCAACCGCCTGCTGGCCGCGGCTGTGGCCGCTTCTGTGACCGCGGGCATCGCCGGCTGTGCGGTCAACCCGGTCACCGGCAAGAAAGAGTTGTCGCTGATGTCCCAGGGCCAGGAAGTGGCCCTGGGGGAACAGCAATATCCCCAGGCCCAGCAGACCCAGGGCGGCGAATACCTGATCGACCCGTCCCTGCAGAGCTATGTGAGCCGCGTGGGCCAGAAGCTGGCGAAGGTCTCCGACCAGCCGCAGCTGCCCTACGAATTTGTGGTGTTGAACAACTCCACCCCGAACGCCTGGGCACTGCCCGGCGGCAAGATTGCGGTCAACCGCGGCCTGCTGGTACTGCTGGAAGACGAGGCCGAGCTGGCCGCGGTACTGGGTCACGAGATTGTGCACGCCGCCGCGCGCCATTCCGCCGCAGCCATGTCCCAGCAGCAGATCCTAGGCGCGGGCATGGCCATTCTCGGCGCCACCACCCAGAACACCGGTTACGGTGACCTGATCTCCCTCGGCAGCCAGTTCGGCGGCTCCGCATATATCGCCAAGTACGGCCGCGACAATGAGCTGGAATCCGATCAGTACGGCATGAAGTATATGGTTGCCGCGGGCTACGACCCCTACGGTGCGGTGCGCCTGCAGAAAAAGTTTGTCGAACTTTCCAAGGGCAAACAGGCCGGTGGCCTGGAAGCGCTGTTCGCCAGCCACCCGCCGTCACAGGCGCGGGTAGACGCGAATATCAAGCACGCCAAAAAACTACCAGGCGGTACCGCAAACCGCAGCCAGTACCAACAGGCCATCGGACAGCTGAAGCGCGATGCGGACGCCTACAAAAGCTATGACGATGCGCTGGCCGCAGTGAAGAACAAGCAGTACGACCGTGCGCTGACCCTGACTCGCAAGGCGCAGCAGCAACAGCCCAAGGAGGCGGCCTTCTACGCACTCGAAGGTGACCTGCTGGCACACAAAAAACAGTACCAGTCCGCACTCAATTCCTATGAAACCGCAGTGCAGAAGAACCCGACGCTGTTTTCCAACTGGTTGATGCGCGGCATGCTGAATGCGGAACTGAAAAACTACACGGCAGCGGAGCGGGACCTGCAGCGCTCCACCCGCTATCTCGACACACCACACGCGCACTATTACCTGGGGCAGGTATACGAGCAGCAGGGCAACACCCAGAACGCCCTCAGCCAGTACCAGATTGCCGCCAAATCTTCCGGTGATATCGCTACCAAGGCACAGGCGCGAGTGCAGGCGTTGAGCAATAAAGGCTAGTATCTCGCGCAAAAAACGCGGGCATAAAAAAAGCGGGTGAAGAGATTCACCCGCTTTTTTTGTCTGTGTATTTCCGATTTGGAAATTACAGCTGCACGGTTACGCCCAGGCTGAATACATCCAGATCGTCGAAATCGCGGCTGGAGCCGTAGGCTACCTTGCCGGCAACGTTGCGATTGAAGAAGTGGGTAGCGTTGAACTCGTAGCTTTCCGCTTCGTCGTAAGCAGCACCGATGGAAGTGTTTTCGTTGAAGTAGAACTCAACGGCACCGCCCCAGTACAGGTCGCTGAAATCGGTATCAATCAGGCTAAGCTCGGCGGTCAGGTACTGGCCACCGGACAGTGCGGTGAAGTACTTGGAGGAAACGGAGCGGTAGTCGAAGTCATCGTCCACCTGCGCGGTGAAACCGATGTAATCAGAACCGCTCAGCTGGTGGTTATAGGTACCGCGCACCCACAGTTCGGTATCGTTACCTTCCGCTTTTGTTGCTTCAACTTCTCCGAGGAAGTTCGGGGTAAACAGGAAGCCTGCACCGGCGCGGTAAGAATTGCCTGCGTCGAAGTCATTCAGCTCACCGAAAAACTTCCACTGACCGGTGAAGTACTCGCCACCGATCTGTACGATGTCGCTGTCACCGCCGGTGTAATCGATATAATCAAAGCCACCGTAGATGTTGGAAACCGGCAGGATGTAGTTGAATTCCTTGCGCGGACCCAGAGTTTCCAGGGCACCGAAGTAATACTGAGATTGAAAACTCAGGGTATCGATTTCGGCAAAGCCGTAATCTTCTGAGGTGTAATCAGCGTCGGTGAAAGAATTGTACTGCTCTGCAGAAACAACGGCAGAGGCCAGCATAAGAGGAAGTGCGGCAAACTTGAACTTCATGGAAGTGTTCCCTGTTTAATTTACATCTGTACGTTTATGACTGTGCTTTCGCACCCGTACCCACTTTTTTTGCCCTGGGGGCAAATTCGGCGCGGATTCTAAGCGCAAGAAAATGGTTGTGCAACGAAAAGAATTAATTGCGACGGACGTCTCAATTACGCATTAATTTCGGTAGCTTAACTACAGTCGCGGGGGCATTGTGGAGTGGTGTAGCTGAATCAAAGCTGAATGCAGTCTGCGCGATATAAAACGCGGTGTTGCCAGCGCTTCGGCCAGACAGACGCAGGAAAATAAATTTTTTGGCCATACCAAAAAATCATTTAATTCCTGTAACTAATTCTCAATTAAAACTGGTACTAATAAAAAAGGCCGCAGCGGCGGCCATTGCAGAAATAACTTCTAAACGCCATTAGATCGATGCAACTTTATAGCTAGAGACCTTTTAAGATGGGATCAAAGCTGTACGGTCACCCCTAAACTAAAAATATCCAAATTATCTAACAAAGATTCGGTTGATGATCCATATGAAAAGCTTGCCGCAACATTACGGTTAAAGAAATGAGTAGCATTCAGCTCAAAGTTATCAAATTCATCATATCGAGCACCAATGGAAGTATCCTGATTAAAGAAAAACTCTACTTCGCCTCCCCAATAGAGGTCAACACGATCCCTGTCGATGAGACTCAGCCCCGCAGTCAAATAACGCCCAGAAGATAAAGCGGTGAAATATTTTGAGGAAATACTACGGCTATCAAAATCATCATTAACCTGCGCGGAAAATCCAATGTAATCGGTATCACTTATTTGATGATTGTACTTGCCTCGCAGCCAAGTCGTAGTTTCGTCATATTCTATAATTGAAGACTCGTACTCAACGTCCCATTCTTGCTTATCTACTTCAACCTCCGCGAGAAAATTTGAGGTGAAAAGGTAACCAATTCCTGCATGGTAACTTCTAGAATTAGAATCACTAACTCCACCAAAAAGTTTCAATTGTCGTGCAAAGTACTCCCCCCCAACAGAAAAGCTTTCGTCCGTGCTATTGTACCCAGAGAAACCACTATCATACTTCCGTTTACTACGGTAATAACTTCCGTAAACATTTGAAACAGGAAGAATATACGAAAATTCTTTACGGGGACCGAGAGTATTCAAGGAGCCAAAATAGTATTGAGATGAAATCAAATAATCATTGGACTCAGCGATTCCATAATCACTTAGGCGATAATTGGCATCGGTAAAGGACTGGTATTCATCTGCAATGGCTGCACTAGAGGTAAGTATTAATGTAAGCGTGCAAAATTTAAACTTCATATAAGTGTTCCTTGTTTTAAACTATGCGCATATAACGACGATCCCCAATATCTCTTTGATGAAATATACGGGCAAAAAAATTATCCAAAAAATGGCTTGCGAATAATAATAAATATACCGGACCCAAACTCTCAGGTAACCAACGTACCAACGCAAGCTTTTGGTTATAGAGTCTTGGCCCAGCTCGCACTGCGCACTCTATGGCAGCAACTGCAATGAATAGTTCCCACTTTCGATAAATATAAAAAAGGCCGCAACGGCGGCCTTCTTGAAATAGCTTTTCGGTAGCTATAGCTACCACCCTAGCTTTTATCGTAGGTTCTGTTCGTTGCCATGGCGGATATCCGCACCTTTCACCAGATACACCACCTGCTCGCAGATATTCTTTGCGTGGTCGCCGATGCGCTCCAGTGAACGCAGGGTCCACAGCACATTCATCACCCGGGAAATACTGCGTGGATCTTCCATCATGTAGGTGATCATTTCGCGCACCGCACTGCGGTAGTCCATATCCACCTGTTCGTCTTCGGCGAGGGTTTCCATGGCGGAGGCGACGTCAAAACGGGTGTAGGCATCGAGGGCGTCATTGAGCATCTTGCGCACCGCATTGGCGATGTGGCGGATCTCCGTGTAACCCCGCGGTGCGGTGCCTTCGTCAGTGAGGGCGATGGCCATCTTCGCTACCTTGCTGGCCTCGTCACCCACGCGCTCCAGATCGCGTGCGATGCGAATCACGGACATCACCATGCGCAGGTCCGATGCCGCCGGCTGGCGCTTGGCAATAATCAGGGTCGCGTGCTCGTCCAGCTCCATTTCGCAGCGGTCGATTTCCTCTTCCACCTTGAGAACTTTCTCTGCCAGCTCACTGTCGGCGTTGGCCAGGGCTTCCACGGCGTCCGCTACCTGGCGGGTGACCATGCCACCCATTTCCAGCATTTCCGTCTTGAGGGACTCAAGATCTTCGTTGAACTGGCGGGAGATGTGTTGATCGAAATGCATTTCCATAATCTTTTGCGGGCTCCCCCCAACCTTAGCCGAAACGGCCGGTGATGTACGCTTCTGTGAGTTCGTGCTCCGGATTGGTGAACACGGTCTCGGTGTCATTGACCTCTACCAGCTTGCCCAGGTGGAAGTAGGCGGTGCGCTGGCTTACCCGCGCGGCCTGCTGCATGGAGTGGGTCACGATGGCGATGGTGTAGTTCTGGCGCAGCTCGTCGATCAGCTCTTCGATACGCGCGGTGGCGATGGGATCCAGGGCCGAGCAGGGCTCATCCATCAGGATCACTTCCGGGCTCACGGCGATGGCGCGGGCGATACACAGGCGCTGCTGCTGGCCGCCGGAGAGACCAGTACCCGGCTTGTCCAGGCGATCCTTCACTTCGTTCCACAGGCCGGCGCGGCGCAGGCTGTTTTCCACGATCTCATCCAGTTCCGCGCGGCGGCTGGCGATGCCGTGAATCTTGGGGCCGTAGGCGACGTTGTCGTAAATGGACTTGGGGAAGGGGTTGGGCTTCTGGAACACCATACCCACGCGCGCGCGCAGCGGCACCACGTCTACCTTGGGTCCGTAAATCGCTTCGCCATCCAGCGTCAGCTCGCCCTCGACACGACACCCCTCAATGGTGTCATTCATACGGTTGAGGCTGCGCAGGAACGTGGATTTACCGCAACCGGACGGGCCGATCATCGCCACCACCTGGTTGCGGCCGATATCCAGGCTCACGTCGTGAATGGCCTGGGCCTCGCCGTAGAAAACGTTGACGTTGCGCATACTGAGTTTGGCGTCGTCGCAAAAAGGACTGCCGACGGTGCCGGTAACTTCGATATTGGTATTGGCCGCTCTGGCTTTCACTGCACTTTGCTCCACAGCAGATTCGCTGGCTGGGTTGGCGGTCTGATCTTCAGCCGGACCTGCTTCGCCGGCTTTCAGTGTCATGGTGGTCATGGATCTATCTCGGTTCGCAATCTTAGCATTCGTTGGCAGCGCAGCGCGTTACCAGCGGCGCTCGAGTTTCTTGCGCAGCCACACTGCACAGGTGTTCATGGTGATCAGGACTGCCAGCAGTACCATGATCGCGGCGGAAGTGCGCTCGACAAAGGCGCGCTCCGGGCTGTCGGCCCACAGGAAAATCTGTACCGGCAGCACCGTGGAGGGGTCGGTAACCCCGTGGGGCACATCGACGATAAACGCCACCATACCGATCATCAGCAGCGGCGCGGTTTCGCCCAGTGCCTGCGCCATACCGATGATGGCGCCGGTCAGCATGCCGGGCATTGCCAGCGGCAGTACATGGTGCAGCACCACCTGCATGCGCGAAGCGCCCATGCCCATCGCCGCTTCACGGATGGAAGGCGGCACGGACTTGAGCGATGCGCGGCTGGAAATGATGATCGTCGGCAGGGTCATCAGGGTCAGCACCAAGCCCCCAACCAGCGGCGCGGAGCGCGGCAGCTCGAAAAAGTTGATGAAAATGGCCAGGCCCAGCAGACCGAACACGATGGACGGCACCGCCGCAAGGTTGTTGATATTCACCTCGATCAGGTCGGTCCAGCGGTTCTTGGGCGCGAATTCTTCCAGGTAAATCGCCGCGGCCACGCCAATAGGGAAGGACAGCACCAGGGTTACCAGCAGGGTGAACAGGGAGCCCACCAGCGCCGCGCGAATACCCGCCTGCTCCGGCTCGCGCGAGTCGCCGTTGGTAAAGAAGGTGGTATTGAAGCGCTTTTTCAGCTCGCCGGATTCGCGCAGGGTCAGGATCCACTGCGCTTTCTGCTCGGAGGTGCGGCCAAGGAAACCGTTTTCGGATTTCGACAGGCTTTTTACATAGGTATCCACATCGTCGTCAGCGTTGAACCACAGGGTTTCGGACTTGCCGAGCAACTCGGGATGGTTCTGCAAGCGCTCGCGCAACTCGAAGCCGGCACCGTTGGATACCAGCGAATACAGCTCGCGCTTGTCGCGGCGGCCGCTGACATCGGGAAAACGCTCGCGCAGGGCCGCGCGAATAACGCCGTCAAAATTGGCCCAGGCCAGGCTCTCTTCATCCACCTGTTCAATACCGAGCTCGGCCGGGTCGTAGGTCACCTGCAGCTGGATATCCGTCTGCACGAAAGCACTGGCGCCCTTGCTGATGATATCGGTGAACAGCACCAGTACCGCCAGTACGCCGAACGCGATACTCGCAATACCCAGACCGCGGAAAAGCTTTTCCTTGCGGTGACGGCTGGCGAGGCGCGCGGCAATACGCTCGCGCACCTGGGTTTGAGTAAGATCAGTCATACTGTTCCCGGTATTTTTTCACTACGTGCAGGGCGATAAAGTTCAGAATCAGGGTGCTGATAAACAGCATCAGACCGAGGGCGAAGGCAGCCAGGGTTTTCGGGCTGTCGAATTCCTGGTCGCCCACCAGCAGGGTGACGATCTGTACCGTCACGGTAGTGACCGACTCCAGTGGATTGGCGGTGAGGTTGGCGGCGAGGCCGGCGGCCATCACCACAATCATGGTCTCGCCGATCGCACGGGAAACTGCCAGCAGCACGCCGCCGACAATGCCGGGCAGAGCCGCGGGGATCACCACCTTGCGCACGGTTTCGGATTTGGTGGAACCGAGGCCGAGCGCACCGTCGCGCAGGGACTGGGGTACCGCGTTGATCACATCGTCGGACAGGGAGGATACGAACGGGATGATCATCACCCCCATCACCAGACCCGCGGCCAGGGCGCTTTCACTGGAAGCTTCGAGGCCCACGGACTGCGCCAACTCGCGCACAAACGGCGCCACGGTAAGCGCAGCGAAGAAGCCGTAAACCACAGTGGGCACGCCAGCGAGAATTTCGATCAGCGGCTTGGCGAAGGCGCGCACCTTGTTGCCCGCATATTCGGCCAGGTAAATCGCAGACATTAGGCCTACGGGTACGGCGACCAGCATGGCGATGGCAGACACCATCAGCGTACCGGTAAACAGGGGCACCGCACCGAAAGCGCCGCTGGAACCTACCTGGTCCTCGCGCATCGCCATCTGCGGGCTCCAGTGCAAACCGAACAGGAACTCGGTGACCGGGACCGCCTGGAAGAAGCGCACGGACTCGAACAATACCGACAACAGGATGCCAACGGTGGTAAAGATGGCCGCACAGGCACACATCAACAGAATCGCCCGCAGCACCTTCTCGACTTTTTCCCGCGCGCGCATCTCCGGGGAAACCTTCAGCAGCGCATATGCACCGAGACCAACGGACAGAATCAGGATCAATGCAGTCTGCAGCCACTGGCCACTCTGGCGCAGGCTGTTCAGATGTGCCGACGCTGCCTCCAGCTGTGGCGTAGCCTCGCCCACCAGATTGCCCGATGCCATATTCTGGATCTGCGCGTACAGCAGGTTCTGGCCGGACAGGGATTCGGGCTTGTCCGCAATTCCGCCCATCACCAGCGTGCGGATAATGGCGTCGTCAAATACCAGCCACAGGCCCAGGATGATCAACGCCGGCAGGCCACACCAGAGTGCGGTGTGCACACCGTAATAGCTGGGCAGGGAAGCCAGGCTGCGGATTCCGCCGCGGCTGCGGGCAGCGCCAATGGCGCGGCTGAAACCGGTACCGTAGGCCACCAGTATCAGCAGCAACAGCAGGGCAAATAGAGTGGGAGTCTGCATCGATTCACTCGGTTAAAAAATTTGTCGGCCATTATCGGTGCTTGTGGCCGCAATTGCATGAGGCGATAAAACCTGTGCCTCTTTTATACGTAAAAGGCCAAGCCCTTCTTATGGGGCTTGGCCGGTAATTCCATCTACCAGTTACTGCGAGATGGTTATTTTGCCGCGAGGTTGGTCAGGGCATTCAGCTTGCGCACATCGCTGGCAACCTGCTGGCGCTTGGCGTTGGGCAGGGGAATCATGCCCTTGTCCGCCAGGTAACCTTCTTCACCCCAGGCGCGCGCGTTGGTGAACTCGCTCAGGAACTGCTTGATGCCGGGCACAACGTCCACATGTGCTTTTTTCACATAGATGAACAGCGGACGGGAAACCGGGTAGCTCTGGTCGGCGATGGAGTCGAACGTCGGCTCCTGGCCTTCGATCAGAGAGCCCTGCACCTTGTCTGCGTTCTGGTCCAGGAAGCTGAAGCCGAAGATACCCAGCGCATTCGGGTTCGCCGCCAGCTTGTTCACGATCAGGTTGTCGTTCTCACCGGCTTCCACGTAGGCGCCGTCTTCGCGGATGTTATGACAGATGGCCTTGTAGCCGTTCTTGTCAGATTTTTTCTTGGCCGCAATCCAGTCGAATTTTTTACAGCCACCTTCCATCGCCAGCTCGGCAAAGGCGTCGCGGGTACCGGATGTCGGGGGCGGGCCCAGAACTTCGATGTCGTGCGCGGGCAGGGACGGATTCACGTCTTTCCAGGTTTTGTAGGGGTTGGCCACCAGTGACTCGGAACCGTCCGGGTTGGGCACGTCTTTGGCCAGGGCCAGGAAGATGTCCTTGCGGGACAGCTCAAACGGCTCGGCAGTCTTGGCGTTGGCCAGAACGATGCCGTCGTAACCGATCTGCACTTCCACAACGTCGACGCCGTTGTCGTTACACATGTCCAGTTCGGACTGCTTGATGCGGCGGGAAGCACCGGTGATGTCCGCGGTGTTTTCACCCACGCCCTGGCAGAACAGCTTCATGCCGCCACCGGTACCGGTGGACTCGACAACCGGGGTCTTGAACTGGGTAGCGCGGCTAAAGCGCTCGGCAACCACGGTGGTGAACGGGTATACGGTGGAAGAGCCGACAATGCTGATGTGATCGCGCGCGGCGAGGGCAGCGCTGGAGGCGGCAACAGTCAGGGCGGCCAGGGCCGAGGCCAGGACTTTCTTACTCGCAGAACGGTTGTTCATGGATATCTCCAAAAGTGGTCGCTTATTTGCTCAAAATCTCTGCACGCGGCGCATGCTATGTCGAACCGGTGACGATTCTATGAATGAAAAGTTACAAAAAGATTACAGTGGTCGACTCATTACGTGACCAAACAGCCACGGATGCGTCATTTCGCGCTCAGGGCACGGCTGGCGGCAGCCCCGGCAGAACTGGCGCAAACTTTGACCAGCAGGTAGTCTCTGCCCTACATAACAGAACAATAAAGATGATGTGAGACATTCCCCATGAAGTCTTCCCCACGAAATCTGCTCCTCGGTACGGCCGGTGCTCTGGACCGTTTCGCCGGCCTGAGCGGCCGCGTACTGGGCTGGTTTACCCTGGCGATGGTGCTGATCCAGAGCCTGGTGGTGGCCCTGCGCTACGGGTTCGACGGCGGTTCCACCGCCCTGCAGGACACCGTGGTCTACCTGCACGGCGCGGCCTTTATGCTCGGCCTGGCCTATGCGCTGCAGGCGGGGGCCCATGTGCGGGTGGACGTGTTCTACCGGACCATGTCCGCTCGCGGCAAGGCGTGGGTCGATGCGGTGGGCTGCCTTATTTTCCTGCTCCCGGTTTGCATCTTCATTGCAGTGGGCAGCTGGCAGTTTGCCGCCAGCAGCTGGGCGGTGCTGGAATCCAGCGCCAGCGCTGACGGTCTCGGCGGTGTGTTCCTGCTGAAAAGCCTGATGCCCCTCGCCGCCGCGACCCTGGCCCTGCAGGGGATTGCCCAGTTTACGCGCGCACTGCATACCCTGATGCAGGTTGAAAGCCGCGCCGGCAGCACCACCCCCTTCAATACGGAGTCCACCCAGGCTGCGGAAAAGGCCGCGGAGAAACCCCGCCCGCTGGTGCGGGAAGCGGCTGGGGAGGCAAGCGCATGATGGAACTGATCCCCCTGCTGATGTTTGTCGCTGTGTGCGCAGCACTGATGTTCGGCTATCCGGTCGCCTTCACCCTGGGCGGTACCGCGCTGATTGCCGCCGGCCTCGGTATCGTCACCGGAATATTCGATGCGGAGCTGCTGCGCGCCTTCCCCGACCGCCTCTACGGCATCATGCAGAACGGCACCCTGATGGCGGTGCCGCTGTTTGTGCTGATGGGCGTAATGCTAGAAAGGGCGCGGATCGCCGAAGAGTTGCTGGTCAATCTCGCCCGCGTCTTCTCCGGGATTCCCGCGGGGATGGCGGTTTCCGTGGTGGTGGTAGGCGCTCTGCTCGCCGCCAGTACCGGTATCGTCGGCGCGACGGTGGTAACCATGGGATTGATGTCCCTGCCGACCATGCTGAAGCGGGGCTACTCACCCAAACTCGCCACCGGCACCATCTGCGCCACCGGCACCCTGGGCCAGATCATTCCCCCGTCCATCGCACTGGTATTGCTGGGCGATACCCTGTCCAACGCCTACCAGCAGGCCCAGCTCAGCCAGGGTATTTTCAACCCGAAACCGGTGAGCGTCGGCGACCTGTTTATGGGCGCGATCATTCCCGGCCTGCTGCTGGTAGCGGCGTATATCCTCTACCTGCTGTTTATCGCCCGCCGCGAACCCGCCACGGAACGCGCTGCGGAAGACGTGGATCTACTGCAGACCCTGAAGAGCCTGTTTCCCCCCATTGCGCTGATGCTGTTGGTGCTGGGTTCGATCATCACCGGTGCCGCCACGCCCACAGAGGCCGCGGCGGTAGGCGCGCTGGGTGCGGGCATCCTGGCCTGGAGCCGCGGTGCACTGAACTGGGCGCGCGCTGGCGAAGTGGGGCAGAGCACGCTGCAGGTCACGGCGATGGTGTTCGCGATCCTGATCGGTGCGTCGTTGTTCTCTCTGGTATTCCGTGGATTTGGCGGTGAGGAAGTGGTTACCCACCTGTTCGAAAGCCTGCCGGGCGGCGTGGTCGGCGCGACCCTGCTGGTGATGCTGGTGATCTTCCTGCTGGGCTTTATCCTCGACTTTATCGAGATCACCTTTGTGGTGGTGCCCATTGTCGGCCCGGTACTGCTGGCTATGGGGCTGGATCCGGTGTGGCTGGGCGTGATGATTGCCCTGAACCTGCAGACTTCCTTCCTCACCCCACCGTTTGGTTTTGCGCTGTTCTACCTGCGCGGTGTGGCCCCTGCGGAAGTGGCCACCGGGGCCATTTACAGCGGGGTGGTGCCGTTTATTGCCATCCAGTTGCTGGTGATGTTGTTGCTCGCGATTTGGCCTTCATTGGCGACCTGGTTACCTGGCTTCGTAGCCGGGTAGGTTGCGTGGTTTCTGCGCTGGCCCGGTGGCGGTAGCGCACCGGGTAGGCGTTTTTGAAACCGGCATGAATACGTCCCTGTAGCCTGCGTCGGAAACATCCCTGTTTCCGACGCTTTCAAAAACGCCTACCCGGCACTCTACCTTCGCATTGAACTTTCATACTTCGTGAGCAGTTACAGCCGCGGCTACGGAGTGTGCAACACGAAGCGAAGGCGGGGTGCCGGGTGCAGGTTTTCAGGAGCGTCGCAAACAGGGACGTTTGCGACGCAGCGTACATGGATGTACTCGCAGCGGTCCTGAAAACCTGCACCCGGTGCCCCGCCGCCACAGCACTTCGCTACGAAGCCCCCTGCAGACCCCGCCCTTTCCACAGTCGATAAACCGCAGGCAAAACCATCAGAGTCAGAAGCATCGCGCTGACCATGCCCCCGACCATCGGCGCCGCAATCCGCTGCATCACTTCCGAGCCAACCCCGGAACCAATCATCACCGGCACCAGACCGATAAACACCGTGGCCGTGGTCATGAGTACCGGGCGCATACGCTGACCGGCACCGCGGCGGATCGCATCGCGCAGGTCATCAAGCTCAGGTTTACGGTCAGCAGCCGCGCAATCTGCCAGCACCTGTTTCCAGGCCTGGTTGAGGTACACCAGCATGATCACGCCGATCTCCACCGCCACGCCGGCGAGCGCGATAAAGCCCACGCCCACCGCCACCGACAGGTTGTAATCGAGCGAGTACAACAGCCACAGACCGCCGATCAGCGCCAGTGGCAGGGTGCCCATGATCACCAGCACCTCACCCCAGTGGCGGAAGCTGAAGTACAGCAACAAAACGATGATGCCCAAGGTCACCGGCAACAGCAGACCCAGGCGCTCGCGGGCGCGCTCCATGTATTCGTACTGCCCGGACCACGCCAGGGAATAGCCCGGCGGCAGCTCCAGTTGGTCTGCCACCAGTTGCTGTGCCTCCGCCACCCAGGAACCCAGATCGCGGTTGGCGATATCGATATAGATCCAGCCATTGGGGCGCGCGTTCTCGGTCTTGATCATCGGCGGACCGCTCTGCACCTCAATGGTCGCCACATCCCCCAGGCTCAGGTGGGTACCGTTGGGGGCCACCAGCGGCAGGCCGCGCAGGCTTTCCGGCGAGTCGCGCCAGGCCTGTGGATAACGCACATTGATCGGGTAGCGCTCCAGGCCTTCGGTGGTCTCGCCCACCTTCTTGCCGCCCACCGCGGTGTCGATCACCGTCTGCACGTCCTGGATATTCAGGCCATAGCGCGCCGCGGCACTGCGGTCGATGTCGATATCGATATAGCGGCCGCCCTCGACGCGCTCGGCAAATACCGACGCGGTACCTGGCACATTCTTGAGCAGGGATTCCAGCTGAGTGCCGATCTGCTCGATCTGGTGCAGGTCGGCACCGGCCACCTTGATACCCACCGGGGTCTTGATGCCGGTTGCGAGCATGTCGATACGGGTCTTGATCGGCATCACCCAGGCGTTGGTGACGCCGGGCAACTGCACCGCGGCATCCAGTTCCGCGCGCAGTTTTTCCGGGGTCATCCCCGGCCGCCACTGGTCGCGGGGCTTGAAGCGGATAATCGTCTCCACCATGGTCAGCGGCGCCGGATCGGTTGCGGTCTCGGCACGGCCCATCTTGCCCCACACCTGCGCCACTTCCGGTACCTGCATGATCATCTTGTCGGTCTGCTGCAGCAGCTCGCGGGCCTTGCCGATGGAAATGCCGGGATGGGTGCTGGGCATATACATCAGGTCGCCTTCGTCCAGCGGCGGCATGAATTCACTGCCGGTGCGCGACAGGGGATACAGGCTGCTGGCGAGCAACAACAGAGCGGTAATGACGACGAACAGCGGATGGCGGATCGCCAGCTCCAGCGCCGGGCGGTAGGCGGCAGTAAAAGCGCGATTGATTGGGTTGGCCTGTTCCGGCTTCACTTCGCCGCGCACCAGATAGCCCATCAGCACCGGCACCAGGGTGATGGCGAGACCGGCGGCCACTGCCATGGCGTAGGTCTTGGTGTAGGCCAGCGGCGCAAACAGCCGCCCCTCCTGGCCTTCCAGCGCGAATACCGGCAGGAAACTCAGGGTGATGATCAGCAGGCTGAAGAACAGCGGCGGCCCCACCTCACTGGCCGCTTCACCCACCACCTGCCAGCGGTTTTTTTCGGTGAGCGGGGTGCGCTCCAAATGCTTGTGCAGGTTCTCGATCATCACGATGGCGCCGTCCACCATGGCACCGATGGCGATGGCAATGCCGCCCAGGCTCATGATGTTGGCGTTGATACCCTGCAGGCGCATCACGATAAAGGCACCGATAATCCCCAGGGGCAGGCTGATGGCAATCACCAGCGACGAGCGCAGGTGGAACAGGAACAGGGCGCACACCAGTGCCACCACGAAGAATTCCTGCAGCAGCTTGTGCCACAGGTTGTCCACCGCGCTGTCGATCAGCTCGCTGCGGTCGTAGGTGGGCACGATTTCCACACCCGCCGGCAGGCTGCGCTGCAATTCTTCCAGTCGCTCACGCACGCGGTCGATCACCGCGCGCGCGTTCTCACCGAAGCGCATCACGATCACGCCACCCACGGCCTCGCCTTCGCCATCCAGCTCGGAAAGACCGCGCCGCATCTGCGGCCCCAGGTGTACGTCCGCCACATCCCGCAGCAGCAGCGGGGTGCCGGCGGCATTGACCAGCAGCGGCAGCTGACGCAGGTCTTCCACGCTCTGGATGTAGCCGCTGGCGCGCACCATGTATTCGGCTTCCGCCATTTCCACCACCGAGGCGCCGGACTCGCGGTTGCCGCGCTCGATCGCCGCCTGCACCTGGGCCAGGGTGAGGTCGTAGGCGCGCAGGCGCAGGGGATCCACCTGCACCTGATACTGGCGCACCATGCCGCCCACGGTCGCCACCTCGGACACCCCGGGCAGGGTCTGCAGCTCGTATTTCAGAAACCAGTCCTGCAGTGAGCGCAGCTGCGCCAGGTCGTATTTGCCGGTGGGGTCCACCAGGGTGTAGCTGTAGATCCAGCCCACGCCGGTGGCATCCGGCCCCAGCTCCGAGCGCGCGGCACTGGGCAGGCGCGGGGCCACCTGGCTCAGGTATTCGAGTACCCGGGATCTGGCCCAGTAGAGGTCGACATCGTCGTCGAAAATGACGTAAACGTAGGAATCGCCAAAAAATGAGTAACCGCGCACCGTATGTGCACCGGGCACGCTCAACATGGCGGTGGTAAGGGGGTAGGTGACCTGGTCTTCCACCACCTGCGGTGCCTGGCCCGGGTAGCTGGTCTTGACGATCACCTGCACGTCGGAAAGGTCCGGCAGGGCATCCACCGGCGTATTGCGCAGACTGTAGAGGCCGGCAATCGTCAGGGCCACCGCGCCGATCAGCACCAGCGCGCGGTTGTGCAGGGACCATTGGATGATACGCGCGATCATTTCTGCGGCTCCTGGTGCCCATCGTGATCCCTTTCTCCATGATCCATGTCGCCATGATCCATCTGCGAATGATCCACATCATCGTGGTTCATGTCGCCGTGCCCCATCTGCGAGTGGTCCATCGGCTGGTGGCCTTCATGCCCGGGCACCAGGGAAGCACCGGCCACCGCGCGGGTAGCGATCACCTCGTATTTGCCGTCGTCGCGCTGGCGCATCTGCACCCGCAGCGGCGCTCCGCTTTCCAGCGCCTCGCGCAACGCCTGTTGCGCGGCTTCCGCCACATGGAAACCCATCACCATGCCGGGCCAGTCCCATTCGGGTACCGGGCCGTGCTCCAGGCGCGCGTAATGATTGTCATCGGGCATACTGAGCACTGTCGCTTCGGCCCAGGCAGTCTCGGCTTTTACCGACTTTTCGCTGCTGTTCGCGGCTCCTTCACCTTCGATACGCTGCAGATCGGCGCTGATACTGGACTCGGAGTCCAGCAGGAACTGGGCCGAGGTGACCACCTCGGTACCGGGCTCGATGCCGGCGAGAATCTCCACCCGCTTGCCCAGCTCCCGGCCCACCCGCACCCGCACGGAGCGATAGCGGCCGCCGCCCTCGGCGATCACCAGCCGGTCCATGTCACCGGTGCGGATCAGGGCGCTGCGCGGTACCGTCAATGTGTCCACCTTCGGTCCCTCCAATTGCAGGCGCACAAACATGCCCGGGCGCAGGGATTTGTCGGCGTTGTCCACCAGCACCCGCACGCGCAGGGTGCGGGTCTTGGGATCGAGATCGGGCAGTATGTGCACCAGTTCGCCGGTCCAGCTGCGGCCGGGGGCGAATTCGCCGTGCAGGGTGGCGGTGTCGCCCACCTGTACCTGGGCGCCCTGTTTCGGGAACAGCTCGCCTTCCACCCACACGGTGTCCAGCGGGCCAATGCTCATCAGCGTGGTTGCGGGAGTGATATACATACCATCGCGGGCGGCAAATTCGTTCACATAGCCATCGGTGGGCGAATAGAGGGTGATGGTCTGGCTTACCTTTCGGGATTTGACCAGCGCGCGCACTTGCTCTGCGGGCACCCCGAGGCTGTCCAGGCGCTCGCGGGTGGCCTCGATCAGGGTGCGGTTGCCGCTCTCCAGGGCCGCCACCAGTTCGCTCTGCGCCTTGACCAGCTCCGGCGAGTAGATAGCCACCAGTGGCTGCCCGTTGCGCACACGATCACCCACCGCCTTGACCCAGCTCTTGTGCACCCAGCCGCTCAGGCGGGTGTGCACGTGGTGCAGCTTATCTTCATCCAGCTGCACCAGGCCCACGGTATCCACCTCGATCTGCACCGGGCCTTTCTCGGCGACCGCAGTGCGCACGCCCAGGTTGTTTTCCACCTGGGGGGCAATGGAGACGGTACCCGGCTTTGCTTCACCCTCTTCGCCCTCGTACACCGGCACCAGGTCCATGCCCATGGGCGACTTGCCGGGTCCATCGCGGCGGTAGTTGGGATCCATGGGGGCGACCCAGTAGAGGATTTTCTTTTCGCCACTGGCGCTCGGTGCGGTGTCGTCACCACCGGGCAGGCTGCGCCCCACAAGAACGCCCACCACCAGGGCGATGATGGCGAAAACGACAATCAGAATTCTGTTCATAACTTGGCAGACCGCTGGTTATTTGATGTTGGCGTCGGGCTCGACGGCGCGGAAGTAACGGATGCGCGCGAGGGCGCGGAAGTAGCCGTAGGTGAGGCGCGCGGCGCTGATCTGGGTCTCGATATCGTCCATGCGCGCGGCGATCGCCGCTTCCAGATCCGCGGTATTGCTGGCGTAGCCCCGCAGGACCGCATCGGCGGTAGCCTCCGCCTGCGGCAACAGATACTCGCGATACTCCGCGCGGCGGCGATCGAGGGTCTGAGCCATGGCCACGGCGCTATTCAGCTCGGCGTGCAATTGCTGCAACAGGTTCTGGTGCTGCAGGATACCGGCACTCTCGCGCGCGCGGCTGGCGGCGAGGCGCCGGTCCTGGCGGTTCTGGCGGAACAGCGGCAGGTCGAAGGACACCATGACGCTGGCAAAGTCCGAACCGTCGCTCATCGGGGTTCTGTCGCGCTGGCCATAGCTGAAGTCGACACCGAACTGCGGCTTGTAGGCCTCCTGCGCCAGCGCCACATTGGCCCGCTCCGCAGCGACGCGGGCACTGCTGGCAGCCACCGCGGGGTGCTGCTCCAGCAGCGCCATCGGCACCGGCAGTGACTGCCCCGCCAACCAGTCGCGGGTATCCCGCCAGGCCGGTGGGGTTGCGTCCAGCGCGCCCCAGGCGGCACCACCGATCCAGCGGCTCAGGGTGCCGCGGGCGCGATTGATCTCCCCGTCCACCGCGGCGATACGGTCATCCAGGCGCGCCAGCGCCAGCTGCGACTGCAGCAACTGCTGGGACTGGATCTGGGCACTGGCGAGGCGCGCGCGGTTGTAGCCCACCAGCTCCTGCATCCAGCCGCGGTTTTCCATCAGCAGTTCACGCACGCGCAGCTGCTCCGACAGAGTGAGAAACGCGAGGCCCACTTCCCGCTCCAGCACCAGCGCCATATCCGCGGCACCGGCGAAACCCGCCTCGGCCGCATGTCCACCGCGCTCGCCGGCCAGCGCAGCCGAGTCGCCGCGAGGCAGTTTCTGGCTGATGCCGATCACTTTCTGGGTCATCGGCTGGTCGTCGAAGGCGAAACTATCGGTGGGCAAGTTGGCGATGCCGAGTTTCAGCTTGGGGTCCTCCCACTGACTGTCGGCCACAGCGGTTTCCGCGGTCGCCTCCGCCGCGGCAATGGCCGCTGCGGTCTGTGGGTCCTGTTCCCGGGCCAGCTGTACCGCACTCTCGAGGCTCAGCTGCGCCTGTGCGGGCAGGGCAATCGCACAAATCAGCAGCGCCGGGACCAGTGGGCCCAGGGCGCGCAATGCATATCCCATGGATAAATCCTGTCTGTCTGATACCTGATCGATGGCTCGATCGTTGAATTCAACGCCTGGTGAGACGTTGAGCGGGAAGCATCAGGCGCTTATGGGTGGGCGCAACAGGTTGCGCTGCGAAGCAGCGAGGGGGGAAGGGGAGATCGGCTGGAACAGGGCAACACCGGGCAGTGCCGCGTGCTGCCATTCCTGCGCCAGGGGCGCGGCGGCACCACAGCCGCCAACGGCGCAGGTCATCAGGCAGAGTTCAGCGGCAGAGCTGTCCTCGGCCTCATCACAGCAGGGCATACTGTGGTGGTCATCGGCGTGCATGTCGCTGGCCGGATGCACACCGGTGCCGGCCATCATGGCGGCGTGATCGCCGTGGGCATCGGCACCCGGATCGCAGGCAGGCGCAACCGCCAGAGCCAGGCTCTGGGCGGCAAAACACCACAGGATCAGGGTCAAAATCAGTGCACGCATGGAGCGGAGTCTAGGAGATGTTGGAAAATCAGACAAGCTGGCGCAGATTATGCTGCGGTTTCTGAAAAGTTTCGCAAGAATTTGCACGACGGGTACTGGCTAATTAGTGCCCAGTTTGTGCTAGAATGCGCCACCCCGACGGAGGCCCAAGCGCCATTCCGGGGGATCAATAAATCTAAGAATGTGAGCACCTGCGATGTCCGCCATAGATGAAGAGCCGCAACCCAGCGGTACCCTGACCCTGCAAACCCAGTCCATGCCCCGGGATACCAATCCTCAGGGTGACGTATTTGCCGGCTGGCTGATGTCACAGATGGACGTGGCCGGTGCCATCCTCGCCCAGGGCATCGCCCGCGGTCGCGTGACCACCGTCGCCGTCGGCAGCATGGTGTTCCTGCGCCCGGTACCGGTAGGCTCCACCGTGAGCTGTTATGCCGAGGCCGTGGAAGTCGGGCGCTCCTCCATAAAAACCATGGTGGAAGTGTGGCTCACCCGGGTAGACACCGGCGAACAGGTGAAAGTGACCGAGGGCGAATTTGTCTTCGTCGCCATAGACGACCGCGGACGCACACGACCGCTGCCCTGAGCCTGTCGTTTACCAAAGCATCTCGCCCGACTGAATGTGAGGCGGCCGCTATGCAGCCGGTCGCCATCTCCTGCATTTCCCCTTTCCCTGCCTTCTCCCGCGCCTTTCCGCGAATACTTTTAGCGAACAGCCGGCAACAGCCCAGTTTGAAAATACGTACCAGTTTGACGGTGGCGAAGTTCAGCAGAACAATACGCGCCGACATCAAGGGATATTTTCAAACAGGGAGAAGTCGATGATCGTAAGCGCATTAATAATCGCAGCCACATGTACCATTATTTTTTATGCGGGACTGGCGATTGCCAGGAGGACCCAGCGCACGCTCTATCGCTCGCTGATCCGCATCGGCGCGGTGCTGGTAACGATTACTGCGGCCGGTGTTGTTCCATCCATACTGGAGGTCAGCCTGGCAACGACCGAGCTGGCCGGTCGCTACCTGCTTTTCATGCTGATCGGCGGAGCACTGATTTACAAACTACTACTGGTGCGGTTTATTCCACTGCCTTCAGAGCGGGCCGAACGCTGATTCATCAACTAACCACCGTCTAAAGCGATTGCCGGACCGGAACCGGCAATCGCATTTTCAGAGCTTGGTGGACAGCCAGATTGCAAACTCCGTAGCCCGGCGCACCACCCAGAAAATACACCGGTGCGCATCCGGGCTGGTGCCGTACTTGAGCCCCTTGTCCCGGTGCTCCTCTTCATCCGCCTGAATACTCTGCACCGCATCGAAGACTTCGCGATCGTGAAGATCGAGAAATTCCAGCTGCCATCCCAGATGGTGCAACACCGTGGATTCAATGGAATAGGTGCAGACCCAGATGGCATTGCGTCCCAGCAACGCCGCAAAGCTACCGAGCAGTAATCCACCCAGTGCCCACAGTTTCAGCGCATAACAATGACGGATGGATCGCCGCCTGAGGATCTCATCAAACCGGCGGAAATGCCCGCGTTCATGGGCCAGCATTTCGTCAAACTCGGATACGATGTCGGGATAGAACCGGCGGGCAATAAATCGTTGGGCACGATAAATGTGGATGGCGCCATACTCGCCGGCATGGTCGACCCTGAGTATGCGTTCGACTTCGCGGGTAACCGCGGGTGCGGCAGTTGTTTCCACGGTATAGACACTCCCTTGTCTTTACCCCAAGTCAGCGAAATATAGCCTACCACTGTCAGTATTTTTTGGAGCCGGGACCACCGCCTCAATGCAGCCCGCCAACCTCCGGTAGCACGACGCCGAGGCCGCGCAACTGTATCGCCAGTTTCGGGTCATTGGTTTCTCGCCAGCGCTGGAACAATTGCAGAATATCCGTGGCGTCCATCCCCCGCCCGCGCCCGCACACCGCCGCCACCAGCTCCAACAATCGGGCAAAGTGTTCTGCGAGCTCGCTGAATACACGCCGGTTGTGCCGTGCGTTTTCCCCCAGGTAGTCGTAGGCGCCACCGCCCATACCGATAAAGTAATCCCGACTGATCCCACGGCGACGGTAGCTTTCCGGAAAAAGTGCGCCCATAAACAGCGCCAGGTCCCCCAGCTGGCGCAGGATCAGACAGCGGTGGTAGTGGTTATCCACCTCCACCGCGTCCCGGTACAGTAGCGCCAGTGGACGAACTGACACTTCGCCTTCGTCGTAGCTAAAGACCTGGCCACTATCGCCGAAGCGCGCGAGCAGGCTGCCCAGATACCACAGGGTGTCCTCCTGGGGGCGCGGATCCAGCTCATTGGCTCCGGCCTGCAGTCGCTCGCGAAAAAAATCCGCCAGGGTTCGCTCAAAGGTGGCTTGTGATACGGATGGCATCAGCTCCTCCTTCTCTTTCCATCACTACAACTATAAATCCACCCTTATCCCCCTTCTATTTTTTGACCTCGTATTTTTATAAAAATTTTTTATAAAAAATCCGTTTTTACCCCCTTGAAAATCATTGTTTGAATCCTATTTTCGCGATTGTCGGGAGGAACCCAGATCCTGCCCGGCAAAC
The DNA here is from genome assembly GCF_013367775.1 of Microbulbifer sp. YPW1. NCBI lineage: Bacteria > Pseudomonadati > Pseudomonadota > Gammaproteobacteria > Cellvibrionales > Microbulbiferaceae > Microbulbifer > Microbulbifer sp. YPW1. The sequence continues at coordinate 1,609,418 of NZ_CP055157.1, read as the reverse complement.
CCTTTAACCATTGAAACATCCAAATGCTTATTGGGAGGAAATCCGATGAGTATCAAACCGCTCTACGACCGGGTGGTTGTGAAACGCCTTGCCGCCGAGACCACGACAAAGGGTGGCATCGTTATTCCGGACAAGGCTGCCGAAAAACCCACCCAGGGAGAAGTGATTGCCACAGGTAGCGGCGCCCCGCTGGACAACGGCGAGTTGCGCCCCCTGGCGGTCAAAGTGGGAGACCGGGTGCTGTTCGGTCAGTACGCCGGCACCGAAATCAAGCACAACGGCGAGACCTATCTGATCGTGAAAGAGTCCGACATTCTCGCCGTACTGGAACAAGTGGAAGACAAACAACAGGAGAAAGCCGCATGAGCGCCAAGGTAGTCAAGTTTTCCGATGACGCCCGCGAACGCATGCTGGCGGGCGTGAACATTCTCGCCGACGCGGTAAAAGCCACCCTGGGGCCGAAAGGCCGCAACGTGGTGCTGAGCAAAAGCTTTGGCGCCCCGCGTGTGACCAAAGACGGTGTGTCCGTAGCCAAGGAAATCGAGCTGAAGGACAAGTTCCAGAATATGGGCGCGCAGATGGTGAAAGAAGTCGCGTCCAAAACCGCGGACGTGGCCGGCGACGGCACCACCACCGCCACGGTCTTGGCCCAGGCACTGGTGCGCGAGGGACACAAGTCCATCGCTGCGGGTATGAACCCCATGGATCTGAAACGGGGTATCGACACCGCGGTAAAAGCGGCGGTGGAAGAACTCGCGAAACTGGCCAAGCCCTGTGACGACACCAAGTCCATCGGCCAGGTGGGCACCGTCTCTGCCAACTGGAACGAGGACATCGGCAAGATCATCGCCGAGGCGATGGAAAAAGTGGGCCGCGACGGTGTAATTACCGTGGAGGAGGGCAAGTCCCTCAACAATGAACTGGAAGTCGTGGAAGGTATGCAGTTCGACCGCGGTTACCTGTCGCCGTACTTCGTGACCAACCAGGAAAAGATGCAGGCGGAACTGGACAACCCCTACATCCTGCTGTTCGACAAAAAGATCAGCAATATCCGCGACCTGGTGCCGGTACTGGAGTCCGTAGCGAAATCGGGCCGCCCGCTGGTCGTCATCGCTGAAGATATTGAAGGCGAAGCGCTGGCGACGCTGGTGGTCAACAGCCTGCGCGGCATCATCAAGGTGGCCGCGGTAAAAGCCCCCGGCTTCGGCGACCGCCGCAAGGCCATGCTGGAGGATATCGCCATCCTTACCGGTGGCACCGTGATCTCCGAAGAGGTAGGGCTGACCCTGGAGAAAGTTCAGCTGGAACAGCTCGGCAGCGCCAAGCGTGTGGTGATCAGCAAGGACAACACCGTGGTGGTGGACGGCGCCGGCGACAAGTCCGCGATCGACGGCCGCGTAAAACAGATCCGCGCGGAAATCGAAGCATCCAGCTCCGATTACGACAAGGAGAAACTGCAGGAGCGCGTGGCCAAGCTGGCCGGCGGTGTTGCGGTGATCAAGGTGGGCGCCGCCACCGAAGTTGAAATGAAGGAGAAAAAAGATCTGGTGGACGACGCCTTCCACGCAACCCGTGCGGCGGTGGAAGAAGGTATCGTCGCCGGTGGTGGTCTGACCCTGGTGCGCGTTGCCGATAGCCTGCGCGGTCTGAATGGAAAAGGGGGCCTTAAAGGGGCCAACGACGATCAGCAGGTGGGTATCAATATCGCCCTGCGCGCGATGGAAGAACCCTTCCGCCAGATCGTCGCCAATGCCGGTGTGGAAGGCAGCGTGGTGCTGAACAATGTGCGCTCGGACGACAGCGCCAACTTCGGCTACAACGCCCAGACCGGCGAATACGGGGATATGCTGGAGTTCGGCATCATCGACCCCGCCAAGGTCACCCGCTCAGCGCTGCAGAACGCAGGATCCATTGCCGGGCTGATGCTCACGACCGAAGTGATGGTGGCAGACAAGCCCGAGGAGAAAAAATCGGATGCGGAGGCAGACGCTTACGATTTTTGATCTTCCAACCCCCAGTGCTTTGTATTATTTGGGGCCGCAAGGCCCCCTTTTTTTACACGGGCGAAGATGGTCGATTTGACACTACATTATCATCGCCCGATATATCGCCGATACCACCTCTCCGTAACGTCCAACCGCAAAGTAATCCCCGATAAATCTGCCGGTGCCGCGTCCCCGGGTAATTACGGGTGAGTGTTTTTTATTGGTAAGTAGCACAATCCCGAGATCGTAAACCGGATCAATGATGGTGAGCGTACCGGTCCATCCGGTATGACCGTAGGCCTGGTTGCTCGCATGTTCGCCGAACATCCATTGCATGTCTTCATTGCCATTGATGCGCCAACCCAATGCAAAGGTCGGGTCGCGCTCGGAAGGTTGCGTGAATAGCCGAATAGTATCGGCGTCGAACAGTGCAACCTGATCATAGCCGCCGCCATTGAGCATCACCTGCAGAAGTACCGCGAGATCCCCCGAGGTGGAGAACAGACCAGCGTGGCCAGCAACACCCGCCATCGCATAGTAAGCCTTTTCATCGTGAACCTGCCCCTGCAGCGTAGCAGTCCGGATATTGGGAAAGGAGACGGTACCGCCCCGGGTATTACCCTGAAGCTCAGTAGCCGCAAACTTCGAACGATCAAAACCTTTTTGCAATGGATTGAAGCGGGTATGCGTTAATCCCAGAGGCGTATAGATCGAGCCCTCCACATGCTCATCCAGTTTTTGGCCGGTAATCCGCTCAATAATCAGGCCGAGCAACATATAATCTACATCACTGTACACAGTGTCTGTGCGCGGCGGGTAGACCAGTGGAGTCAGTGCAATCTGTTGGTGAGTAAGGTCTTTTGCCTGTGAGTAAAGACTTTTTGCCACCTCCTGATTGTGGTATTGCGGGTCGGGCATAAAGCCAGCGCGGTGGCGCAACACATCTTCTACGGTCAGTTCATCTTTGCCACGGATAGAATCGCTGTCCAGATCGCGGAATTCCGGCAGGTAATCGCGCACTCTCGCCTTTAAATCCAGCCTACCCTCACTGACCAGTTTCTGCAGCGCGAAATTCGTTGCATACATTTTTGTATTAGAGGCCAGGTCAAAGAGCGTATCGGTGGTCATTGGCAGGAAGTCTTCCAGTGGCTCCGCCCCGTCAAATTTCTGGCGATAACCATAACTGGTATTCTTGACGATTTTTCCGTCACGGATAATCAACAAGACCGCCCCCGGGAAACCGGCAGCGATATCTCTGGAAATCAACCCGTCAAGCTCTTTCAGTTTCTCTGCGGAGAATCCGGCACTTTCCGCCGAAATGGCCGGTCGTAATAACGGAAAAGTACTTAATTGTTCGGTATTTGCGGACACCGGCAATGCGGTGTTGAAAAGAAAAAGGCTAAAGATCCAAATTAGGACGTGATTCCCAGGCTTCCTCATACCTTTTCCTTCTGAATGATCCATCGCACTTACTGATAACATCGCGCAGCTCGAATTTTTAGCCTTGTTTGAATGGAGATTTTCCGATATTCCCTATGCTGCCACGGGGCAAACACGATTGAATCAGAGGTGGTCCACTCTATTACCGTCCGAATCATTGTTTATCCGGCTTAAAACGAAAAAAAGGGCCCATCAATACTTTAATGGGCCTCCTCTGACGTTAACTTTGACACTGACTAAATCTGCACTGCAGCCGCGTCGGTCCGAGCCTGCACTTCACACTCACCAGTGCCGCCAGGCACCGATTTAACCCATCCGCGCAAAGAGCGGAAAGTTACTCGATCACACTGTTCCGACAAGATTACGCCGCGCTCGAATTTCTTTTTTCCACCTTGTTGGTAACTCAGGGTTTTCTGCTTGGTCTTATCCACATGCTTGCCTTGTAGCTCTTCTTCCAGAATAGCAAGCGAGATAGAGATCAGCTCACCTGCCACGAAGGGTATTTCCTCCTGCGCAAGCACGCCTTCAACATCCCCAGGAATAGACACCACTTCTATAAGGTTCTGATAAGCTGGCGTCTTTTCGTTGTCATTTGCAATCAAGGTGACCGCATTCTTCAACGTCATAGTGCGCTGGTCCTGGGATAAAAGGAAAACCGGTTTCACCACCACAGACCAGCCGCTCTGGGAAGACTCACTCCACGGGGAGAATTCATAGGTGGAGAATTCGCGACTGTCCAAAGCACCCTGTATCAAGCTTGCCTCGGTCAGAGAATCGATGGTATCGGCGTATGGCAAAAGCACCTTGTTTGCTTCTTCCTGCGCTTTCGCCTTCTGATTATCGTTGGCCGATCCCGCAATAACGGCGTGCGCAAGAACCGATGCGGCAAATACACCCGGGGTATTCGCGACGTACATCATCGAACCGTGATCGGCGTTCACGTCGTCAAGATCTACTTCGCCGTAGAAATCTACTTTTTGATCCGGGGTCATCTTGACCAGCAATATCGATCCCGGAGTCACCTCCGAAGTACGCTTTACATGTTCTACATAATTCTGATTTTTTGAGCTGGCACAGGCAGCCAAAAATATGACCAACACTATAGTTATGAATTTATTCATTTTTACTTTTGTATTTATTGTTTGAAAATGGAAAAGTTAAACCCGCATTCAGTTAAATTTCTGAATAAAAAAAGGTACAGCCAATTACTTGGTTGTACCTTTTTGGAGAGTACTTTGAACTCAGTTCTCTACAGCTTTGCTGTCCAGTGAAGAAATAATAATTTCCTTACCTTCCGCAATCGCCTGGTAATAAGCGTTGGTCAGCGCTGGGAAGGTGGGAGCCTCGTCCCACTCTTCGGTGACGGCCTTGGTGACGACTACCGGCTTGTACCATTTGTAGGTATTGTCGGAGAGGTCAACCAGGAATCCCAGAGCGTTGAAGTAACCCTTGGGGTCGCTGGTGGGAATGTAGCTGGAATAAGGGCGCTGCATACCCACTGCATTGATATCCATTACCAGAAGATGACTGATATTGTAGCGATTCTTGAACGCAGTGAAGTCACGTTTGGCGGTGTTGGGCACCTCGGATTTGAACTTCGGCAGCTTGTTTACAACCAGCGGCTCGGTCACTTCGACAACTTCAACATCTTTGGCTTGCAGCAGTTTTTCCAGGTCAGCCTTCAGGGTTTTTGCGTCGTCGGTAGACAGAGTTTCGGTGTGTTTGCTCAGGGATGAATTGGCCATTTCAGCCGCCGCGAGACACAGCAGGCAGCTGGCACCAGGCAGGTAAACGTCCGGGCTCGGCACTTCCGATACAACCACTCCAATGCGCTTGCTTGGCTGCTCCCAGAACACCGCATCCGGCGTAACTGGCATTTGCGGTGCGCCCGCACAACCGGACAACAGAGCTACCCCAAGGGCCAGAACCCCAAAAAACTTCAACTTCATTATTAGTCCCCAATGGAAATATTTTTAATATTGGCATTTGATCAGCTGAATTCACTGACAAAGACATTATTATCGATATTTAGCGCGCATTAAAGTGGGGAAGCCGTAATATTGTTCGAACGCACCATCCAATATGAAGATATTACTATCGGGGACACTCCGGTCAGTTTTTTTGATTTAACTCAGTTAATATTGACCCGCATTCATTTGTTCTTTCGCCAATATTTCGCGTCTTGTAATACGCCTCTTCACTAATCCGGTGATACGGAATCACCTGGGACTCAAATTCCCGGAAGGCTTTGTAGACGCGATTGAACTGGGGATCTCTCGCGGCGGTCTGTTGCATGATCTGGGAGTTGATTGCCTTCAGATGTGCAATGACATCGTCGGGTAATTTGCGAAGCTCCACACCGTGTTCTTCTACCAGCTCTTTCAGCGCGCGGTTATTGCGCGCGGTATATTCGTCGAGCATATCCTGGTTGGCGTCGCGGGCAGCGGTGCGCACGATGGCCTGCAGATCTGCGGGGAGTTTTTCGAAAGCGGTTTTGTTGACGATGATTTCGAGGATGGAACCCGGCTCATGCCAACCCGGGTAGTAATAGTATTTGGCAATCTGGTGAAAGCCGAAGGCGAGGTCGTTGTAGGGGCCGACCCATTCGGTAGCGTCGATCACGCCGGTCTGTAGCGCAGTATAGAGTTCACCACCGGGAATGGTGACGGCGGTACCACCGGCGCGATTCAGCACTTCGCCGCCGAGGCCGGGGATACGCATCTTGAGACCTTTCAGGTCCTCAACGGAATTGATTTCCTTGTTGAACCAGCCCGCCATCTGCACACCGGTGGAGCCGCCAGCCATGGGGAGCAGATCGAAAGGCGCGTAGAGTTCTTCCCACAATTCCAGGCCACCGCCGTAATGCAGCCAGCCATTCATTTCCTGGGCATTCAAACCGAACGGCACTGCGGTAAAAAACTGCGCGGCGGGCACCTTGCCCTTCCAGTAATAGGCAGCGCCGTGCCCGACCTGGGCGGCACCACTGGATACCGCACCAAATACGCCCATCGCCGGCACCAGCTCGCCGGCCCCGAACACCTTGATCTTCAGGCGGCCATTGGACATGGCTTCGACCTTCCTGGCGAAACGCTCCGGCGCACTGCCGAGGCCAGGAAAATTTTTCGGCCATGTGGTAACGAGCTTCCACTCGAAAATCTGCTGGCCGGCATTTTTCAGGGCTGCACTCTTTATCTCGGTGACCGTCTGCTCCTGATCCGAGCGGGACACCACCAGGGCACCGAAGGTAAGTACCAGCAGCGCGAGCAGCCCCAGGATTACAGGGGGATACCAGTTTATTGTTTTCATATCCGTTTGAATTTTTATTGTTTGTCTTATTTTTGTCGCGGTAACCCGGAACCGTTCCGGGATACCTTCAGAGGGGCTGCAACTTGGCCATGGATACTACCAGCCATTTGCTCCCGGCATCATCGAAGTTTACCTGTACCCGCGCACGCGGACCGCTGCCCTCGAACTGGACCACGGTACCCTCGCCAAACTTGGCGTGGTCGACGCGCCCCCCCAGCGCCAGCGGTGGCAGGTCGTCGTCAAATTCCGGGGCGGCATCGGAGTAGGGGTTAACCCCACCGCCGAACTTTCCATAATTCGGCTGGAACAATGGCTTGGAAACTTCCGTCTTCAGGCGCACCTCGTGAATGTATTCCACGGGAATCTCACTCACAAAGCGCGACGGCTTGTTGTAGGTCTCACTGCCAAACAGACGCCGGCTCTCGGCGTAGGTGATATACAGCTTCTGCATCGCGCGGGTGATACCCACGTAACACAGGCGGCGCTCTTCCTCCATGCGCCCGGGTTCCTGGGCGGACATCTTGTGCGGGAACAGGTTTTCCTCCACCCCGGCCATAAATACCAGCGGGAACTCGAGGCCTTTGGCGGAGTGCAGGGTCATCAGCTGCACCGCGTCAACGAACTCGTCTGCCTGACCTTCGCCAGAATCAAGTGCCGCACCATCGAGAAACTGGTTAATCAGTGGAATCTCTTCCTCGTCCATCGCTTCGCCATCAGGGTCGACGGTAGGCTCACCAGTATACTCTCGACAAGCGCTGACCAGCTCCTGCAGGTTTTCCACCCGGGTCTGACCCTTCTCGCCTTTTTCCTTACTATGAAATTCGATCAGGCCAGATTGCTCCACCACCAGCTCAGCGATATGGTCGAGGGTTTTGTCGGTGCTCTCTTCGTCCAAGGCGTCGATCAGACTGAGAAAATTGGCCAGCGCGTTGCCAGCGCGGGCGGCGAGCACCTTCTGCTGCAACATCTTGGCCGCGGCATCCCACATGGAACTGCCGTGCTCGCGAGCGAACTCGCGCACCAGATCCACGGTGCGCACGCCGATCCCGCGGGTGGGGGTATTCACCACCCGCTCGAAGGAGGTATCGTCGTGACGGTTAGTGATCAGGCGCATGTAAGAAAGCGCATCTTTTACTTCTTTGCGCTGGTAGAAACTTAGTCCACCATAAATACGGTAAGGCAAAACATCGCGCAGAGCGCTTTCTAAAACCCGAGACTGGGCGTTAGAGCGATACAGGATTGCCACGCTGTCATGGCGATTACCGTCGCGCACCCAGTCCTGGATACGCTCGACAATAAAGCGCGCCTCGTCCTGTTCGTTGTAGGCGGAGTAGAGCGAGATAGGTTCGCCCTTGTCACCCTCGGTCCACAACTCCTTGCCGAGACGGCCGGAGTTGTGCGCGATGACCGCGTTGGCGGCGTTGAGGATGGTGCTGGTGGAGCGGTAGTTCTGCTCCAGGCGCACCGTCTGCACACCTTTCAGGTCGGCCTCGAAGTGCTGGATATTCTCGATCTTGGCGCCGCGCCAGCCGTAAATGGACTGGTCGTCGTCGCCCACCGCGGTGATACAGCACTGATCGCCGGCGAGCAGGCGCAGCCAGGCGTATTGAATGGTGTTGGTATCCTGGAACTCGTCCACCAGGATGAACGGGAAGCGGCGGCGATAGTGGGCGAGAATGCTGTCGTTGTTGAGCAACAGCTCGTGTGCGCGCAACAGTAGCTCGCCAAAATCCACCACCCCGGCGCGCTGGCAGGCCTCTTCGTAGGCGCTGTAAATCCGCACCATGGTCTGCAGCCAGGGATCGCCGGTCAGCTGGATATACTGCGGGCGGATGCCCTCATCTTTCTGGGCGCCGATCCACCACTGGGTCTCCCGCGGGGACCACTTCTTGTCGTCCAACCCCAGTTCGTTCTGCACCCGCTTGATCAGACGCAGCTGGTCGTCGCTGTCGAGGATCTGGAAGTTCTGTGGCAGCTTCGCTTCCTGCCAGTGGGCGCGCAGCAGGCGGTGGGCGAGCCCGTGGAAAGTGCCCACCCACATGCCGAAGGTATTTACCCCCAGCAGCTCCTCGATGCGCCCGCGCATCTCGCGTGCGGCCTTGTTGGTGAAGGTCACTGCCATAATGGAGTAGGGCGATGCCCCCTCCACCTGCATCAGCCAGGCGATACGGTGCACCAGCACGCGGGTCTTGCCCGAGCCGGCGCCAGCCAGAACCAGTTGATTGCCCGGCGGCGCCGCGACGGCTTCGCGCTGGGGGTCGTTGAGGGGGTCTAAGAGTTCAGATACGTCCATGGGGGCGGATTGTATCAGGGGTTTTGGGATAACTGGGTATATAAACAGGGTTTTGTGGTGCGCCCGAATAAGGTTCGGTGGCGGGCCTGCTACCGGATATAGCTTTGCGGGACACGCCGTGAACCCATCCCTGGGGGCTCGGCTGCGGCCGTCCTGGCCGCAGACGGTCCCGCAAAGCTATATCCGGTATCAGCCCCTTAGCATTCGAGTCCTGTCTGACTCGCAAAATTTGCCCAAAACTCAGAGACCCGAAGCGAAGGTGGTGGTGCCGGTGGGCCTATGCGGGACCTTCCGCGAGAGGGACCTCGCGGAAGAGCCCCCAGGGATGGGTTCACGGCGTGTCCCGCATAGGCCCACCGGCATCACTACCGCCACCAACGCCAAAACAAGCCAAGGCTCGCCAGCACCCCGCCATGCCGCTAAACTGCACAGCTTGAACCATAGAAGGTAGTGTCGTGAAGCCAGCGGAAGTCACGCAGCGGATCAGCGAACAGCTGAGCGCCATGCGGAAATCGGAGCGCAAGGTCGCCGAATACATCCTCGCCAATCCCGGCGAAATCATTCATATGCGGATAGTGGATCTCGCCACCGAAGCCCAGGTGAGTGAGCCCACCGTGGTGCGCTTCTGCCGCGCCGTCGGCTGTTCCGGCTTCCAGGAATTCAAGCTCAACCTGGCACAGCAACTGGCCTCCAGCCCCAGCTTCGGCCAGATCGCCGTTACCGAAACCGACACCATCGCCGAATACAAGCGCAAGGTCTTCGACTCCACCGTCGACACCCTGTTGAACGTGCGCGACAAGATCGACGGGCGCGCCCTGGAAGCGGCCGTGTCCGCCATCGCCGCCTCCAAGCGGGTGGAGTTCTTCGGCTTTGGCGCCTCCGGTGCGGTCGCTGCCGACGCCCAGCACAAATTTTTCCGCCTGCAGATGGCCACCGCCGCCCACTCCGACCACCACATGCAGAGCATGTCCGCCATGAGCATGCAGCCCGGCGATGTGGTGGTCGCTATCTCCCAGAGCGGTCGCACCTCCTCCCTGCTGCGTTCCATGGAAATGGCCAAACAGCAGGGCGCCACCGTTATCGGCCTCGGCCCCAGCGGCTCCCCCATGACCCGCCAGGCCAGTATCCCCCTGGAAGTGGATGTGGAAGAGGATATCGAGCTGTACACCCCGCTTTCCTCCCGCATCGCCCACCTGGTAGTGATCGACGTACTTGCCATCGGCGTCGCCCAGCGCAAGGGCCCCCAGCTGCAGGAACACCTGCTCAAGCTGAAAAAGGGCCTGTATAACTTGCGTGAGGAAAAGCACTGACCGGGACGCGAAATGCAGGGAAGCAGCAGCGAAGTGACAGAAAACGAGCGGAATGATTCCGATCTTGGCTTCAGCGAAAAGCGCCTGATCCTGATTGCCGCACTGCTGCAGGGGCTGGTGCTCTACGCACTGAAATCCTCGGCTGCGGTCGAAGCCTGGTCACCGGTGTGGCAATTCCTGTGTTACACCATCACCCTCGCCATCCCGCCACTGGTCATCATCAGCATTGCCCCGCGCCTGACCCACAGCTACTGGTGGATTATCGGCGGATACGCACTCCTGCTGGCACTGCTCGGGCTGTACCAGGGTTACCAGTGCACACCTGCAGACCAGATCCGCTGCGACTGGCCGGTGGAATTCTCCATCACCATGGCGATCGCCACGTTTATCCTCGCGTTTATGCTGCGCGCCAGCGCCACCGGCGTACAGCGCCTGAAGAAGCCCGAATACAGCGGTCTTTTCCACTACTCCTGGGACAACGCACTGACCGCAGCACTGACCCTGGTCTTCGCCGGTATCTTCTGGCTGATCCTGCAGCTGTGGCAGGCACTGTTCAAACTGGTCGGCGTAGACTTCTTCCACGACCTGTTCCGCGAAGAGTGGTTTATCTTTCCGGTGACCTGGTTGGTGGCGGGCTGCGGCGCCATCCTGTTCCGCTCCCAGCAGAGTTTCGTGCTCACCCTGAAGCGCCTGCTGCGCACCATGCTGCTGGCACTGCTGCCGCTGCTGGCGGTACTCACCATTGTGTTTCTCGCCACCCTGCCGTTTACCGGCCTGCAGCCGATCTGGGATACCGGCCACGGCAGTGCCCTGCTGCTGTGGCTGGTGGCGTTACTGCTGTTCTTTACCAACGGCGTGATCCAGGACGAGTTCCCGTTCTCCCGCTATCCCACGTGGATCAACCGGGTATTGCTGCTCGCCCTCGCAATAGCGCCGTTTTACGCGGCGTTCGGGCTCTACGGGGTGTACCTGCGGGTGGACCAGTACGGCTGGACCCCGGAGCGGCTGTGGGGATGTGTGGTGGCGCTGACCCTGTCGCTGCTGGCGCTCAGCTACAGCATTTCGATCCTGCGCCGCGGCGCCCACTGGGCCGACGGCTTGCGGCGGATCAATACCGGGCTGGCTCTTTGGGTGCTGGCAGTGTGTGTTGTCACCCAGTCGCCGCTGCTGAACTTCGCGCGCATCAGCGCCGACAGCCAGGTGGAACGACTGCGCGACGGACGCGTGGCGCTGGCGGATTTCGACTTCTTTTTCCTGCGCCAGAAACTGGGGCGGGCGGGGCTCGATGCCCTCGAAGAGCTCCGGGAGATGCCGCAGATCCAGCAGGATAAAGAGCTGGCCGACCATCTGGATGCGCTGCTGGTGCCGGGGCGCCCGGACTGGGCGCTGCGGGAAAATCCGCTGCAGGCGACAGCGCGCGCGCAACGCCTGCGCGAAATCCCGATTTTCCCCGAAGGTGCTGAACTGCCGCCGCACAGCGCCGCGCTGCAGGTTGAAGGCAAGGACTGCGAGCGGCAAGAGCGCGCCTGCCTGTGGCTGGCGCAGGACCTGGACGGCGACGGCACCCTGGAGTACCTGCTGTTCGTCCACAGCGCCAGCGGCAACAAGGATCGGCACTGGCTGCAAGTAATAGCCTATGCCGCCGGTGACAGCGGCTGGCAGGTAGTCGGCAACAACAGCCGCGAGACCGAAGAGCCCTTCGACGCGCTGAAACAGCGACTCGCCACCGGCCAGATCAGTCTGCGCCCATCGCGCTGGCAGGGTCTTTATCTCAACGACGAGCTACTGTTCGATCCCACCCAGTAATCATTTGAGCGAAATCTGGCCGCCGGTGATGGAAACCGCGGACTGCCCCCGTTAACATGCCGGCGCACGGCACTGGCTGCCCAGACAGCCCTGTGCCGACCTCTCTGCAAACTTATCCGCTGCCGTACCCGAATTACCCCTTATACGAGTTGTTATGCCGCCGAATTTCTTCGACGCCGATGGCAAGCCGCCACGCTGGCTCGCCCCCTGTCTCGCCGCACTGGTGGCGCTGACCCCCTTTGCCATCGATACCTATCTACCGGCAATCCCCGCCATGGCCGTGGCGCTGGGCGTGGAAGTGGCGCAGGTGCAGCATTCGGTGTCCAGTTATCTGCTGGGGTTTGCGGTGGGGCAGATCTTCGGTGGGCCGCTGTCGGATCGCTGGGGGCGGATTCTGGTGGGTACCATCGGCCTCAGCATCTTTATCGTCAGTTCCATGCTGATTCTGTTTACCAATAATGTGGAAGCCCTGGTGGCCCTGCGCTTCTGCCAGGCGGTGGGTGGTGGTTTTGCCACGGTGATCTGCGGCGCCATCGTGCGCGACCTGTACCACGGGCGCGAGGCCGCGCGGATCATGTCGATGATCGCCACCATGATGCTGATTGCCCCCATGGTGGCACCGGTGATCGGCGCCACCCTGCTGACCTTCGGCGACTGGCACGCGATCTTCATCTTCCTGGTGGTGTACGGCCTGCTGATGATGGTGCTGGTGCGCGGAATTCTGCCGGAGACGGTTTCCCGCTTCCGCCGCGCCAAGCGCCAGCGCCAGTCCCGGCGCAGTATGCTGCAGGGTTACGCACAGATTTTCCGCTGCCGGCGCGCCCTGGGCTTCCTGTTCGGGCAGGCGTTTGTGAGTGGCTGCATGTTTATCTACATCACCACCGCACCCTTTGTGTTTATGGAGCATTTCGGCGTCAGTTCGCAGAACTTCCCCATACTGTTCGGCAGTTGCGTGCTGGGGCTGGTGATTCTGGTGCAGCTGAACATCCGCCTGCTGAAAGTGTTCGAGCCGCGGCAGATTCTGCTCGTGGGGATTAGCCTGCAGGCGGTGTCCTGTTTACTGCTGCTGGCCAGCACCCTGTATTTCGGGGGTGAACAGCCACTGCTGGCGTGGATGATTCCACTGGTGATGGCGATGGGTGCGATCGGTATCATCACGCCCAATTCCGCCGCCTGTTATCTGGAGTTTTTCCCCAATATCAGCGGCACCGCGAATGCGCTCTACGGCGCATCCCTGTTTATTTTTGGCGGGGTCCTGGGCGGCGCGGTGAACGCGGTCCATACCGGCACGCTGGTGCCGATCGCGGTGGGAATGCTGTGCTGTTCGGCGGCCGCACTGTGCCTGGTACTGTTTGTGGCCAGGGCGCGGCAGCCGATCGGGATTGAAGAGCGGGTGAAGTAGGAAAAGGTCAGATTAGCCCTTCCGCCTTCATCGCTTTCTGCACACCGTCGCGCTGGGACATGCGCTCGGCGAAGGCCTTGAGTTTCGGCCAGCTATCGGTGTCCACACCGACCTTGTCACACCAGTTGTACACGGTAAACAGGTAGGCGTCGGCAATACAGAAGTTGTCCCCCAGCAGGTAGTCACCACCGAGGCGGTCCTCCACAAACTGGAAGGCCTTGCCGACCTTTTCCTTCGCCGCCGACTTCTCGTCATCGCTGCCGTCCCAGAACAGGGGCACAAAGGACTTGTGTACCTCGGTGGAAATGTAATTCAGCCATTCCAACACCCGGTAGTGATCCAGCGAGCCGTACTCCGGCGCCAGCTTCTTCTCCGGCTTCTGCTCCGCCAGGAACTGCACAATCGCCGGCCCCTCGGTGAGCACTTCGCCACCTTCCAGCTGCAGCGCCGGCACATAGCCTTTCGGGTTGACCTGCGTGTAGTCGCCGCCGGTCTCGGTTTCCTTGGCTTTCAGGTCGACCTTGCACAGCTCCAGGTCGATACCCGCCTCGCAGGCGACAATATGTGGAGACAGGGAACAGGCACCGGGGGCGTAAAACAGTTTCATCGGGAACTCCGGGTTCGGAAGGTTGCCTCGAGTATAGCCGCGACGGAAGCGAATCAGCGGGCAACCTTCACTCCAGATCGATCACCGCAGAAAGCGTGAGGAATAGAGCGAACGCAGCTTGTAAAGGAGGCCCTTTTTCTTGCGGGCGTACTTGTTACCGCTTTTCACGGTGCGCAGTGCGCCCAGGATTTTATCCCGATCACCTTGCACACCGGCGGCATCCATAAACTTGAAGAAATCCTCTTCCAGGGACTCCATGCGCACGGTTACCCAGTTCTGGCGACGGCTCAGAAAGAAGGTGACATTGTCATGCACCGTGTCCACAAGCAGTCGACAGGCATCCAGCGCGCTCTCCATATCCGGTTTCTTGCGACACATCAAAATGCCGTGGTAGAAGTGCCGCGCCACGCAGATGGCCCCCTGCCAGCGGTCGCGATAGCTGCGCGCTATCTTCTCGTGATCGCGGGTCAGGTGGACGTAGAAGGTATTCTCATCGTCATACATTTGATCCAGGGTGCCCAGAAACCACACCAGCCGGTTATCTGATTCAATATGGTTGTCCGGATATTCCAGGCGTCCGTTGATCATGCCCGCATGAATCTCATGACCGGAGGTCATGCCCTCGATGTGGGTACAGGCCTCGGCGAAAGTCGTTGACCCGGAACGCCCCGTCGTTAATACAAAAATCCGCATATTGATCTCTTACAGCAATGAAGTTCCCCGGTGGCCCCACCCGAGCTCCCTGAAACCGGGCATTCGGACGTGAGTACTCACTCTCGGGCAAAAAAATCTGCCAGATAATACGCTGACCGCACCGCGCTTATCTACCGACGCGGTCGCGGTTGATGGCTTAACGCCACCTGCGGAAAATGTTCCAGGTCGGTTACGGCCTGATCAGGCACCGCGGCCGTGGGGCGCCGAGTAATCCAGCTCCGGTCCCGCCGGCACGATACCGGTGGGATTGATGTTGCGGTGGCTGGCGTAGTAGTGGGTTTTGATATGGTGGAAATCCACCGTATCGGCCACCGCCGGCCACTGGTACAGCTCGCGCACATAGCCCCACAGGTTGGGGTAGTCCGCCAGCCGCTGCTTGTTGCACTTGAAGTGGCCGTGATACACCGCGTCAAACCGGATCAGGGTGGTGAACAGTCGCCAGTCCGCCTCGGTGATCCGCGCACCGGTCAGGTAGCGATTGTCCGCAAGTCGCTGCTCCAGCTGTTCCAGCGCTGTAAACAGCTGGTGATACGCGGCCTCATACGCTTCTTTGCTGGTGGCAAAGCCCGCGCGGTACACGCCGTTGTTGATGTTTTGATACACCAGGTCGTTGGTGGCATCGATATCCCCGCGCAGGTCTTCGGGGTAGAAGTCCTGCGTATCCCCGGTCAGCTGGTTGAACGCGGTGTTGAACATACGAATGATTTCCGCCGATTCATTGCTGACGATGCGTTCCTGATCCTTGTCCCACAGCACCGGCACCGTAACCCGGCCGGAATAGTCCTTGCGGTTGCGGGTGTAGATCTGGTGCATGAATTCGCTGCCATACAGTGCGTCGCCGGTGCTGCCCTCATCCTGATCGAAGGTCCAGCCATTCTCCATCATGTAGGGACTGACCACCGACACACTGATGTAGTCCTGCAGCTGTTTCAATTGCCGGAAAATCAGCGTGCGGTGTGCCCAGGGGCAGGCGAGGGACACATACAGGTGGTAGCGGCCTTTCTCGGCGGGAAATCCGCCCTCGCCACTGGGTCCGGCGCTGCCGTCCTCAGTGACCCAGTTGCGCAGCTGGGCCGCCTCACGCTCAAAGGCGCCACCGTGCTTTTCGGTGTCGTACCATTGGTCTTTCCACTCTCCGTTGACCAGCAGTCCCATTTACTTGCTCCTGTCAGCTGCTTTTGACCCGCGCCATGGCGTGATCAAAACTGAATTTACCGGCACCGGCGCAGGCGAGTATCAGGAAACCGCCAGCGATGGTGACATTTTTCATAAACATGATCTGCTGCATCTGATCCCCGGGAACGTTGTGAAACATCCACGCGCTGATCAGGCAGAAGGCGGCAAACGCCAGCGCGATCCAGCGGGTAAAAAAACCGAACAGGATCGCGAGACCGCCACCCAGCTCCAGCAGAATCACCAGTGGCAACAGCAACCCGGGCACACCGGCCGAGGCCATATACTCCTGGGTACCGGCATAGGCGCCGATCTTGCTGTAACCGGCAACGATAAACATCACCGACATCAGAATACGCGCCACCAGCTTGGTGAAGTCACACATAACACCGTTACTCATACTCGAGCCCTCTAATGGACTAACAGAGAGCTAAGTGTATGGAGTGACAACGCTGTTCAGTGTAATTCGAGTTTTCGAAACAAAAATTGCAGATTTTCGACGGAAAACGTCGATTTTTTAGGAGGGAAGCGCCCATTAACGGCAAAAGAGCGCCTTAAACAGGCGCTGCGGGGACTCAACCGGGCCCCGCCAGAATCTGGTCCATTATCCGTGACGCCTTGCCGCCCTCGGCGCCGGATACCGGGTGCTGGCCGTTGCCCGTCAGGTGTTTGACCATGTTCTCGATGTGGAAGTACTGAATATTTTCCGGGTGCGGAATTTCCACGGTTTCAGATCTGTCACTGCCTTCCAGCACCAGCGGTCTATCCGCAAACACCGAAAAACGGATGCAGCCGCGGCTGCCGTAGATCACTACCTCGTCACCGTATTCACTGGCGCCGAAATTCCAGAAGCCGGCACCGGTGGCGCCGCTGTCAAATACCCAGCAGGCGGAAACCGCATCTTCGGCGTCGTACAGGGCCTGCTGATTGACGGCGATCCCCCTGGCATCGCGGATATCACCGGCGAGATGAATAAACAGATCCAGGCCGTGACAGGCCAGATCGACAAAATGACCGCCGCCAGAAACCGCCGGATCGGTGCGCCAGTCGTATTCTGGCGACAGGTCCGCGGCGGAGGGCGGGCGAAAGTAACTCCAGTTGATGTGGCGAATGGCACCGATCTCGCCGCTATCGATCCACGCTTTCACCTGATTGAAGCGGGGCAGGGAACGACGGTAATAGGCGACAAACAGCTGCGCCTCCTTGCCCGCGAACGCCGCGGCAATTTCCTCGCACTCGGCAAAATTGAGCGCCATCGGCTTTTCCAGACAGCAGTGTTTGTTAGCACTCGCTATCTTGAGGGCGTACTCCCGATGGCTGCCCGGCGGCGTGGCCACATAGATGGCGTCGATCTCGGGGTCGTGAATCAGGTCGTCGGCACTCACATGGGTCCGGGGGACACCGTGGCGCTCGGCGTAGTCCAGCAGCTTTTCCCGATCCCGACGCATCACCGCCAGCAACCGGGAGCCGGCCACCTTGTTGAATGCGGGGCCACTTTTTACTTCGGTGACATCGCCACAGCCGATGATCCCCCAGTTGATTTCGGTGTCCAGCGGATCCATTGCATACATCCTGTTTTAATTTCGTGTTGGTTTAGCCTGGGGAAAATACCTGCGGCGATCAATCCAGCGGGGACAACCCCTCGCGCAGCGCCCGCAACAGCAGACAGGCCGCCGGTCCGGCGCGATCCTGATCCGCATACACCAGATACACACTCACATCCCGCTCCCAGGGCTCCTCGGTGCGCAGGGGCAACAGGCGATCCGCCGACAGGGAATCGCGGATCCGGGTCTGCGGCAGCCAGGCGAAACCGAGGCCGCGCTCGATCAATTCGATGGAGGTGTGCACGTTGGTGACGGTAATGCGCTGGTCCGATCCCAGCCAGCCGGCATCCTGGCGGTTCTTGAGCGCCGAGTCGCGCATCACGATCTGGCGGCTCGCCTTGAGGTCCTCACGATTAACCGGACGTCCCAGCTGGTGCAGGGGGTGGTCCGGGTGAGCGACCGGCACGAACTTGACCCGGGAAATGGGCTCGCCGACAAACCCCTGAGGTACCCGCGCGGTGATAATGAAGTCCACTTCCTGCTGGAGCAGCAGTTCCTCGGCACCGGACAGCACCGTCTCGCGGAGTTCCAGGCGGGTATGGGGATATTCTGCGGTAAAACGCTCCACCGCATTGAGCAGTGCCTCGTAGTCAAACAGCACATCCACCGCCAGCCGTAGCTGTGCTTCGGTGCCGGCGGCGAGACTCGCGGCCACGGATTCCAGTGCCTCCGCCTCGTCCAGCAGGCCCGCGGCGCGGTTCAGCATGACGCGACCGGCATCAGTGAGCTCCGCCTTGCGACCGCGCACCTCCAGCAGCGCCACGCCGAGGCTCTCCTGTAATTTGTGTACCGCGTGATTGATCGAGGATTGGCTCTTGTGCACTGCCTCCGCGGCCTGGGAGAAGCCGCCGTGCTCCACTACCGCCTGAAACATGCGCCACTGCTCGAGGGTTACCTTGGCCATGGACTGTCCTTTGTCTGATTCCGTTGGGCGAACTGTTTTAACTGAAGATCTGTCGAGCTGTTCGAATATTAGCTGCGATTATTTGCCATTTTCTGGCGATTTAATCGGCCTATACTGCCGCAAACAGAGGAGCAGAACCATGCAGGAATTCACACACAACAAAGCATCAGGCGCCAGTGTGCGCCCAGCAGCCCGTGTAGTGGCGGGGCATCCGTCGGCGGATGGCGCCGGCGTGAAGATCCATCGCGTCGCTGGCTTCCAGTCTCAGGAGTTCAGCCCGTTCCTGATGATCGATGAAATCCGCTCGGAAAATCCCGACGACTATATCGCTGGCTTCCCGCCACACCCTCACCGGGGGATCGAAACTCTCACTTATATGTTGAGTGGCGAATTCGAGCACCAGGATCACCTGGGCAACCGCGGCGCCATTGCCCAGGGCGGCGCCCAGTGGATGCGCGCCGGCCGCGGCATCATCCATTCGGAAATGCCCTCACAGGGCGAGGGTGGAATGCACGGCTTCCAGCTGTGGATCAACATGGCGGCAAAGGACAAGATGAACAAACCCGGCTGGCGGGATATACAACCAGGCCAGGTGCGGGAGCTGTCCCTGGATGAGCGGGGATCGCTGGCGCGCCTGATTGCCGGCCAGTGGCAGGTGAACGGCGAACCCCAGTGCGGTCCCCTGCAGGAAGCCGCTGCCGAGGCGGCGGTGGCGGATGTGCGCCTGGCGGCGGGTGCAGATGTCTCCCTTTCCCTGCCGGCGGAACACTCGGTGCTGGTATATATCTACCGCGGTTCCCTGGCCACCGAGCGCGGCACGGTGCAGCGCGGCAATCTGGTGTTGTTTGGTGCCGGTGAATCGCTACAATTGCGCGCGCCGGAGGATGCAGCCGAAGGCACCGGCCTGCTGGTGCTGCATGGACGACCGCTCAATGAGCCGGTGGTGCACTACGGCCCGTTCGTGATGAATACCCGCGAACAAATAGAACAGACCCTGCGCGACTACAATAACGGCACGCTCACGGATTGACCCCGGGCGCGCCGGCCGGCCCCCGGCGCGCCAACCTTCCAATCGAGGTACCCCCCAGGGCATGGACGTCTATTACATCTTCTGCTTTCTCGCCGCCGTGTCCGTGTTCCTCGGATTTCTCAACCAGTATGTGCTGCGCACCCAGACCACCATCGCGATTACCGCCGGCTCGCTGGCACTGTCGCTGATTGTCACCGGCCTCGGCAAGCTGGAAATCGTGGAGCTGCGCGACTGGGTGGCGCAGCTGCTGCCGCTGATGAACCTGGAAGATCTGTTGCTCAAGGGCATGCTCGGCTTTCTGCTATTTGCCGGCAGCCTGCATATCGACCTGTTGATGCTGCGCAACCAGAAGCTGGAAATCACTGTACTCGCGATTTTCGGCACGCTGATTTCCACTTTTGTGGTGGGCTACCTGCTCTACTGGCTGTTTGGCGCCATTGGTATGCCGGTAGACCTTGTCTACTGCCTGCTATTCGGTGCGCTGATTTCTCCCACCGACCCCATTGCGGTGCTCGCGATCATCAAGAGCATGAAGGCGCCGGAGCAGATATCGATCCAGGTGGAAGGGGAGTCGCTGTTCAACGACGGCTTCGGCATGGTGGTCTTTGCGGTGATCTACGCGCTGGCATTCGAGGGCACAGACCCGACCCTGCCGGCCATCAGCCACCTGTTTTTGGTGGAAGCGCTGGGGGGGATCGCCCTCGGCCTCGCCATTGGCGGCTTGTTCCACTGGCTGATCTGCTCCACCAACGACCACAGCCTGGAACTGTTGCTGACCCTGGTGATCCCCACCGCCGGGTTTGCCACCGCCAATATTCTCGGCGTATCCGGTGCCCTGGCGATGGTGGTGGCCGGCATCATCATCGGCAACTTTACCCGCGAACGCGGATTTTCCCGGGTGAGCCAGCACGAGCTGGACAACTTCTGGACCATCACCGAAGAGTTCATGAACGGGATCCTGTTCCTGCTGGTGGGGCTGTTCCTGATTACCATCGACTTCAGGCCCATTGACTACGCGCTGATTGTTGCCGCCATCATCATCGTGCTGGTGGGGCGTATCGCTGCGGTCAGTGTGCCGTTCATGTTCCTCAAACGGCGTCGCAAGTACCATCCGTACACCGGGCGCATACTGGTCTGGGGAGGGCTGCGGGGCGGCCTGGCACTGGCCCTGGCGATGTCGATTCCCGCCGGTTACATCGTGGGTGGCAATCACGACCTGCGACACCTGTGGGTGGTAATGACCTACGGCGTGGTAGTCTTCTCCATTGTGGTCCAGGGTTCGACCATTGCGCCGCTGATTCACCGCAGCCGCGCCGCCAGCTGCCCCGAAGTCGACGGCCCCAGCCCGCAACCAGACTGAGCTTGCCGGACTCCCGGCATACCTTCTAACTCCAACAAGAACAGGCCATGCCGCACGACAACTACCTACTTCAGACCGTCATCTTCCTTGCCGCCGCCGTCTTTTCTGTGCCGCTCGCCAAACGCCTCGGCTTCGGCTCGGTGCTGGGCTACCTGGTGGCGGGGGTACTGATCGGCCCCCACGCCTTCGGCCTGGTTGGCGACACCAGCGATGAACTGCACTTTGCAGAATTTGGTGTGGCACTGATGCTGTTCCTGATTGGCCTGGAATTACGGCCGCGCAAGCTGTGGGCCCTGCGTGGTTCCATCTTCGGCACCGGCGGCGCGCAGGTACTACTCACCGCTTCGGCAATCTCCCTGATCGCTGTCTACCTGTTCGGCCAGAGTACCAATGCGGCCATTGCCATCGGCCTTATCCTCGCGCTGTCCTCCACGGCCATCGTGCTGCAATCCCTGTCGGAAAAGGATCTGCTCAAAACCGAGGGCGGTCGCAATGCCTTCAGTGTGCTGCTGTTCCAGGATATCGCCGTGATCCCGATCCTCGCGCTGCTGCCGCTGCTGGCGACGGTGGAGATTTCCCAGGATCCCGATGACCTGCAGGGCTGGACTTACGCCCTGGCGGTACTCGGGGCGATCGCCGCGCTGGTACTGGCCGGACGTTACCTGCTCACGCCGCTGTTGCGCCTGGTGGTGGGCGCCCGCACCCGGGAACTGTTTACCGCCTGTTCCCTGCTGATTGTGCTGAGCGCCGCAGCCATCATGAGCTGGCTGGAACTGTCACCGGCACTGGGCACGTTTATCGCCGGCGTGGTGCTGGCCGACAGCGAATTTCGCCACGAACTCGAGGCGGATATCCAGCCGTTCAAGGGGCTGCTGCTCGGGCTGTTCTTTCTCGCGGTGGGTGCCAACCTGGACCTGGCGCTGGTACTGCAAAAACCGCTGCTATTGCTCGGGCTGCTGATCCTGCTGGTGGCGGTAAAGTTCGCCATCCTGTTCGCACTGGCACGGGTGCGGGGGATGGCCAGGGGAGAAGACTGGCTGTTCGCACTGTCACTCGCCCAGGCGGGGGAATTCGGTTTTGTATTGCTGGCCTACGCCAGCCAGAACAAGGTGTTGCCGGACGACGTCAGTAGTGTACTCATTGCTCTGATCGCCCTGTCCATGGCGGTCACTCCACTGCTACTGCTCGCCTATGAACTGCTGATCCAGCCGCGCTTTTTCGCCGGGCCGCGACAGCCGGACCTGCCGGATTCCGATCCCCACGACGACGGTTCTCCGGTGATCATTATCGGCTACGGCCGCTACGGGCAGATCGCCGGGCGCCTGCTCAATGCCAGCGGGTTCGATACCACCCTGCTGGAACACAACGCCGAGCAACTTGAGCTGGTGCGCCGCTACGGCATCAAGGCCTACTACGGCGATGCCTCCCGTGAAGACCTGTTGCACGCGGCCGGTGCCGAGAATGCAAAAATCGTTGTCCTTACCCTGAGTGACCAGGCCGCGTCCCTGGAGATCGTCAGCCGTATCCAGAAGCACTTTCCGCACCTGACCATTCTCGCCAGGGCGCGCAACCGCATGCACCAGTATGCGTTGATGGAGGCGGGGGTGAAGTACATCTATCGGGAAACCGTAGACAGTGCACTGGAGATCGGTGCCGGCGCGCTGGAGCTGCTGGGGCTCTCCAGGCATCAGGCCCAGCGCGCCGCGCGCAAGTTCAAACAACACGACCAGCGCATGCTGGAATCCCTGTTCCCCTACTGGCGCAACGAATCCCAGCACATCGCGCAGACCAGAATCTACCGCGAACAGTTGCTGCAGGCACTGCAGGAAGATCGCCGGGATCCGGATCTACATCTGGATCATCACTGGGCGGATAGAAACAAAGAAGGGAAGCGGGAAAAAGATAGCAAGACGTCCGAATCGAAAGCCAGACCGGGGCTCTAGCCCCGGTCTGGTGGCGGGCGATCAGTGCAAGGTTCGGCCGGCCTGGCGTACCAGCTCGGATACCGCGTGATGCGCCTGGATAAAAACCTGGCGAATAAACCGCATGGTCATTTCGGCACCTTCGAGCACGACGATACCGAGCATCTGTGCCATACGCTTGATCAGGCGCGTTACCCAGATTGAGACATCCTTTGCCAGCTCCAGGCCCTTGCTCATCAGCATGGCCAGGCGATCCAGCAGAGTGAAGGTGGTACTGCCCGCGATAACTACAGTGATGCCCAACAGGTTGGTCAGCTTCTTCACCACCCACAGAATGGCCGCGCTCAACAGTCGCGCGGAATTAAGGGTAAAGGATACGATGCTGCTGGATTTCAACCAGGCTTCGATACTGGAATCAAGAAAATCCTGAGGGCGGCGTGACTTGAGTATCGGCCAGTCAACTGGCTTGCCATCGCCACCCCTCGTGGACTTGGCATATCTGGCCATGCTGTGGAATTCCCAGGGCTTGAGGTGCAAACCGGATGGCAAAAGGAAATCACCTTCTCCACCATCGGGAACATGGAAGAACGGCCACGTTGGTACCATGGGGACCGGATCGGTCTGGTGATAGAGACGATAAATATTACCGGCGCCCAAACGGCGTTCCGTTTTTTGCGCGTAATACTCCAACCCGACCCGGGGGGAACCGAACGTGTAGAGTTTGACCTGCTTGCCACTGTTCGATTTCAACCAATCGGCCGTCAATGTTGCCAAGGCCCCACCGAGGCTGTGTCCAACACAGTGGATGGTATGCACATTGGGGGAAAATTGAGGCAGCTGATCGACAAATGAATTAAAGGTAGAGAGAAACCCCTGGTGCACCATACCGCCGGTTTTAGCGCTTTTGATCCCGGCATTCAGGTCTGTCAGCCCATCCATCAGGCTTGCCGTACCCTTGATCGCAATGATCCCCTGGTCTTGATACTCACTACCGGACTTTCCCTCTGCTGCCACTCCCATCATGTGTGAGGTTTGCAGGAGAATACCGCCGGTTTTTCCCACTAGGCCCTTGTTCTCTAGCTTCTTGTCCTCTCCGAGCTCCAGATAGTTTTTAAACGTCGTATAAAACGCGCTTCTGGTTTTCTCGTTTTTGATCGCGTAAGCACCGGTAGCAAGGCGCGCAGCAAAATTCGGATCCAGCTCAGGCATGTCTATTTCCCTATTTATTTCTTGGTATCACTTCCAGTGACAGCTGGTAACAAGGATTGTGTCAAAGTCTTCGACGGCAACGGGCTCGCGAGTAAGTTCACACTCGAGATCCAATGGATGTCCGCCAAGTTCTGAATTTTTTTCCGGGCTCATTTTGCTGTTAACCCAGATTTCGTATTCTTTTCCTTCGAACTCAACATTTACGACCTGGGCGGCCACAAATTGTGTCGGCAGGAGCTGAGTGAGAGAGCGCTCCTTGACTTCAGGCAGTTCGACCTGACCGGACTCATCCGCAGTGAATTCATCCACCTGCTCTTTTTGCCACTCGACAACCCTTGTTACTTTGGCATTAGCCGCCGGATTGCCCTTGTGTGTAATCTTCAAGTTCATGCCGGAAAAGGTATAGGCCTTTCCAATATCAAACACTGCCATACAGTATCCACTCACTGGTAATAAAATTATTATCAGAAATAACTTCTTGAAAATTTCTCTTTTCATCGACTAACACCACTATTCTCAAGTGCAGATCGTAATTAGTGCGCCTCTAGCTTTCTCTACCCATCGGCTTTCACTTAAAAGGTCATAATTTAATAAATTTGGATTTACATCCCGTTCAGTGTTTATTTTTGGTTCTTCGAACTTTAGGTAAAAGGGGACTTTAACGGACTTGATAGGAGTTAAAAACCGCTAATTCAATACTGTATTGGTACAGTCGTATCACTTTTACGGAATTCCGGGGCCTGCAAAAATAGTTCCAGAGTCAAATATCATTATTTTTTTCCAGTACAGATCTGAAAAATCGCTTCGGACCTTACGTGACCGGGTGTTCTATGTGTTTTCGGCGGGTGTGGCGAACTGTCGGCGAAGATATTCCAGGAGCTTTTTCAGCTGTGCCTCATCCAGATCTCTGGCAAATCCCGGCATCATGATTTCGTCATCACCGATATTGCGGCGCACGCCCTGCAGGATTGTCTGCCGCAGGTTGTGCTCGCTTTCGGCGCCCACGGTGGAGTTGTTTATCAGGGAGGGGTAGTAGCCATCCTTGCTGCCACTGCCATCCACACCGTGGCAGGTTGCGCACAGGCCCAGATACAGACGGGCGCCATCAGATTTCAGGTTGGCCGCCCGGTCCACCGCCAGGGGATTGCCGCGCTTGATGATTACATCGGTAGCCGGCGTGCC
Organism: Microbulbifer sp. YPW1; assembly: GCF_013367775.1. Taxonomy (NCBI): domain Bacteria; kingdom Pseudomonadati; phylum Pseudomonadota; class Gammaproteobacteria; order Cellvibrionales; family Microbulbiferaceae; genus Microbulbifer; species Microbulbifer sp. YPW1. The sequence goes on along the minus strand of NZ_CP055157.1, from coordinate 1,584,171 downwards.
CAGCGAGTGACGCGCTACACGCGCCTTGCCCCGCACTGCAGGGACCGTGCGAAGGTAGGTCACCATCGCCGCTATATCGCTGTCGCTGAGCCGCGACAGGCTGTTTTCAATAGCCTCAGCCATAGGACCTGCAGCCTGGGCAAGGCGATTGACATGCCCGGTTTTCAGGTACTGCGTCAACTGTTCATCGCTCCATTCGCCGATACCGCTCACCGGGTCGGAGGTTATGTTGTAAGCCTGCCAGCCGTCGAGCACCGGGCCACCTGCGAGGAATCTATTGCCATTTTCGTCGTAGGCTTTTTCCTGAAACGCGATACCCCGCGGCGTATGACATGCGCCGCAATGGGCCAGTCCCTGCACCAGATAGGCGCCGCGATTCCATGCATCGCTCTGCGACGAATCCGGTGTAAAAGCTTCATCGGGGGCAAACAGGAAATTCCAGACTTTAAGTGGCCAGCGCGCCTGTAACGCCTTGTGAATCTTGTTCGCTGGTGGTGCTTCATGTACCGGGGAGACACCGAAAAGAAAATAGGCATATAGCGCTTTTATATCGTCGTCGGTAATTTTCGCATAGGACTCGTAGGGCATTGCCGGATACAGGTTGCGCCCGTCCTTGCCGATACCGCGACGCAGTGCGCGATCAAACTCCGGCAGTGTCCAGCCACCGATTCCAGTATTAATATCAGGGGTGATGTTACTGGTATAGATGGTGCCCAGTACGGGCATTTCCATCGCGCGCCCGCCGGCAAAATCACTGCCGCCGGGCGCCGTATGGCAGGCTTTGCAATCACCAACAATGGCCAGATAGCGCCCTTTTTCAATCAGTTCCGGTCGGTTCAGCTCCTGATTCACTTCCACCGCCGCAGCGCGATCCCAAACTTCCTGGGCGACAGAGTCGCCAACACCGCTGGTCAACGCTGTGAGTAAAATCAACAGCGGCATCATCAAGACGCGCTTAACATACTGCACGTCTATCCCTCCCGGATAAGCGTATCCGCCAGGCGCAGGGCGAGGGCGGCAATGGTGAGAGTGACATTGACCGTGCCCACCGTGGGCATTACCGAGCTGCCGGCGATAAACAGGTTGGGGTGGTCGAAGGTGCGGCAGTCTTTGTCCACCACCGAATCCTCCGCTTTCTCTCCCATGATGGTGGAGCCAGTAATGTGATTATTGGGGGCGAAGTCGTCGGAGAAGCGCACCTCGGTGCCACCCATGACCCGGGCAATTTCCCCGTAGATTTCCCGCGTATGCACCGCGCTCTTCTTTACATAGTCGTCGATGCTGTAGGTGATCTCCGGTCGCGGGATGCCACTGGCATCTTTTTCCGAGGTGCTGGGGCGAATGCGGTTTTGCGGCTGAGGCAGAATTTCGTGAAAGCTCGCGAACTCTACAAAACGGGCGGCACGATCGCGCAGGCGCGCGGTAAGATCCGGCACATCGAGAGATGTTTCTTCCTGCAGGATTTCCCGGGTTACCCTTTCCACCGGGGAGATATTCGACAGGTTGAGCTTTTTACCAGCGTATTTTGCGCGGAAGTCACCGTCGCGAAACCCCACTACCGAGGTCATCTCCTGCGGGCCGCGTCCCGCCCATAATTTTTCGTCTGCGAAAAACCGCACCCCGGTGCCCGGGTGATCCATCAGGTTGCGACCCACCATATCGGAGCTGTTGCCAACCCCGGTGGGGTGCTTGCGTCCGTAGGATATGAGCATCAGCTTGGGCGTCTCGATACCGTTGGCGGCGAGGATGAAGGTTTTACCGGAGATGCGATGATCGTTGCCCGCGGGGTCCTTGTATTCGGCGGCAACAATGCGCTCACCCTCGCTCACCAGGCGGTTTACCACCGCGCTGTGGATAAGCTCGGCGCCATTGGCTTCCGCCTTATCCACGTGGACGATGCCGTTGTACATGGCGCCGATCGGGCAGATGGGCATGCAGTTGTTGTTGCCGCAGCAAATGGGGCGACCATCGTACGGGCGACTGTTGCGCGCCGCCGGCTCGGTCACTACCTTCCAGTTGGGGTTGTGTCGGTTCATACGGCTGGAAACGCGCTGTTCGCTATAGGAAACCGGCAAGGGTTGCATGGGGTAGGGCGCGGAGCGCGGTGACCCCAGGTCCTGGTCATTGGGGCCCCATACGCCCAGCTCCTGTTCTGCGCGGTAGTACCACGGTTCCAGATCGTCGTAGTCGATCGGCCAGTCCCGTCCCACGCCGTACAGTGTCTTGATCTTGAAGTCGCTGGGCAGGTAGCGCCAGCAACAGGCGGCCCAGTGCCAGGTGGTTCCGCCCACCGCGCGGATATACTGGGAATTGAATTTATGGGAGCCCTTGAAGATCAGATAATCGTTGGCGCGCTCTCCGTACTCCGGATGCGGTGCCCAGGAGGGAGAGGGGTAGGGCGCCATCCAGTCCATTTTGTCCGGCTGGTTGCGAAAGCGCTCCACGGTCTGCCAGCGGCGTACCCGCGGGCCCGCCTCCAGGATCAGCACAGATTTGCCCGCCTTGGCCAGCTCATTCGCCACCAGTGCCCCGGCCACACCGGAACCTATCACTACGTATTCGGCTTCCTTGCCCGCCACGCTTTAAACCCTCCCGAATTTCATTTCTGGAGCCTTCGCCCAGGCGCCGGGCTCACCCACACAGTAGGAGCGCACGGGAAAGACGTCCGAAGTCAGCCGGTACATCATGGCGCGCTCGTAGGTAACCAGCTCCTTGCCGACAATTCCGAGAAACCACGCGGCAATAATCAGGCGCGCCAGGGGCGAATGCTGCTCACCCTCCCCCGGATTGTCGGGAAACAAATCCAGCTGCTGTGGAAAACTCGGGTACTCGCGATTCAGCGCAGCGAGCAAACGCGCCGCCACCCGCCTGTCCAGATGGGTGTCCACCGGTAGTGGATGCAACAGTTTCTGCGACACCGCAAAGAACTTGCTCAAGCGGGTTTCCGCCTCCCTTACCTGGCCCGGCTGTGCATTGAGCAGGGCAGCAGGGCACGCCAGCAGGCCGCCGGCCACCAGGAACTGGGTGCGAACAAACTGCCGCCGGCCGAGCGACAGCGGGCGGAGGGATTTGGGGGGAACCGGACCGGGTCCGGATTTGGAGGAAACGCCTGAGCTCACACCATCCTCACTGCACGGAAATTTTTCAGCTACAGGCAGTATAGGAAAGGCTCAGGAAGCGTACGGATTGGGAAAAGAGACACAGTTGGTGCTTTTTGACGGAACGGTATTTTATCTGGCACCGATTCGTGCGCGCTTCACGGAGATTGCTGCTCCACAAAAATCAGCGCATTGGTATCAAAGCCCAGCGCGCGGGCCTTGTCGATAAAGCGCTGTTTCAGCGTGTCATCCACCGTGGGGGTTCGCGACAGGAACCACAGATAGGAGCGGTCGGGCCCCGAGATCATGGAGTAGCGGTAATCGGCGCCCAATTCGAACACGATATAGGAGCCGTAGAAGGGCCCGAAAAAGGACACCTTGAGGTGGCCAATATCCGGCTCACCGACAAAATACGCCTTGCCTTCCGCCTGCTCCCACTCGCCCTTTGCCGCGGAGTAGCCGCGGTTGATAACCCTAACACCGCCGTCCTCGCGCAGGCTGTACTCCGCGGTCACCCGACTCAGGCCGCGCTCGAAGGAATGATCCAGGCGTGCGATCTCGTACCACTTGCCCAGATAGCGCTGCAGTTCGAAATCGTCAACGGGCTCGACACCCTGTGGCAGCCCGGTACACGCAGAGAGTGCGCCAATACACAGGATCAGCAAAGGTTTCAGGATTCGGTTGCGCAGGGTCTCGATCATCGCCGGTTCAGCTCTTCCAGGGGTTATTACCAGTAAAGGTGGAGATATACAGCGCCTCAACCTTTTCCCGGGCCCAGGGGGTTTTACGCAGGAACTTCAGACTGGATTTCACTGACGGGTCATTTCTGAAGCAGTTGACCGGCACCCGCTCGGCCAGCCCCTCCCAACCGTAGTGTTGCTCCAGTTTCACCACAATGGTTTCAAGCTTGATTCCGTGCAGTGGGTTGTTGGGTTGCTCATGATGCATGGCGAATTTCATCCAAACAGACGATTCAATTTTGACCCTTTCACCATACTGGATTTTATCCCGCCTATCTGGTTTTTGTTTCCCGTCAAAACCGCCTGCGATGCGGGATAGGTCGAGTCAGCTAATAAATTACCCGCAACACTAGGCCTGATTGGCCGATTTTTGGAAAGAAGACAGCAATTCTGCTGTGCTGGAAACCCGACAGTATTCGCCGTGCAGATTACTCAGATAAATCCACTGGATATCCTCCGCCGACACAAACTTCCCATCCAGTCGCTGTAGTGGAAAAGCCGCGGTTGCATCCTCGGGAACCAAAACCCGATATCCCAAACCCGCCGCAACGCGCACCGTCGCATCTATCGAGTTGTTGGTAAGCACACCGCAGATAACCACTTCACTGATACCGCATTCGTTCAACCAGCTCTCGAGCCTGGTGCCGATAAATGCACAGTTTTCCGACTTGGTGAAAACCGGCTCATCGCCCTCCGGCATCACTTCCGGTTTGAACGCGAAATGGGGAGAGGCGGGGTGGTAGGGCGACTCCGGGAATTTTGAAGCGTGGCGGACGTGGGCGATGGGCAGCCCGGACTTTCGCCAGTGATCCAGCAGTAGAGCGATGGTTTTTTCCGCATCGGGGTTGATGCGGTAGCCATCGTCGAAGTGATCGATTGCCTGTTGAACATCGATGATCAGAAGGGCGGGGTTTGGCGATTGCAAAAGCGTCTCCCTCATTGCGAAATCCCAGAGCTATAAAAGGCTATTCACTCAGGCTAACGCAAGTTAACTATTAATTCTGCACATAACCGAAAAAGCCGGTGGGATTACCACCGGCTTTTAGGTATTTAATGGGCCGTGTTTAACCCAGGGATCTCCGACGCCACAGGCCAACGAACATCATCATGCAAAGTAGCCAGAAGCCAACGCTACCGCCGCTGGAGCCGCCGCCAGAGTTGCCAGTCTCTTCCGGCACTGGAGTTTGACCACCGCCGGTAGAGATTCCATCGCCAGTGTCGTCATTGCCGCCATCGCCGTTATCCCCGTCATCGCCCCCATCCGCGCCATCGGCTTCCTGGAGGGTAAAGGTGAATTCCACTTGCTCCGAGGACAACATCGGTACGCCATCATCGGTAACCACAATACTGACACTGTACTCACCCACGGCCATAGATTGCGGGTTAAAAGTGAAGGATGCCTCGTTACCCGGTGTCACCGGTAGCTCACTCGTATACCACTGGTAGCTGTGGCTGTCGCCGCCGTTGACGTCGGTGACTTCGGCATTCAGGGTCACTTCGCCGGCATCGGTGACGAATACCGTACCCTGCTCACCGTTTTGTGCCGCCGTGACCGTTACCGTCGGCGCGATATTGGTGTCGGTTATTGTCAGACGGTGGCGCTGATGATCAGCGTTGATTGGCATTTCGAACGTAGTATCACTGCCTGCCTGTGCAGCCGCCAGTTCAAGTGTCAGATACTCGTCCGGCTCCACTTCCTCATCCGCGGCTACAGGAATCAGTAGCGCGGCATCGTCCTGCGCTTCGGCAGATTCGATGGTAACGATCAGTTTACTCAGGTTTACACCGTTGTCGCCTTCGGTCACTACGTCTGCCGACGTGGCGATACTCTCGGACTCTACCCAACTGACCAATATCGAAACCGGGTATTCCGGAGATGGGCCCGAGAGACGCAGTGCAACGGGAGCTACACGCTGCTCACCGGTGATTGAATCGGCTTCGGCAAAGCGCACCTGGGGATAGATGTTTACCATCTGCGCCAAAGGCTCGGAGCGGTTACCCGCGTCGTCTACGGCAAACCACTGCAGGGACAAAGCGCCGCTCGGCAGCGAAACCTGCTGATCCTCATTACGTATCAGCAGCTCGCTATTGAGCTCTACCTGAAACTCGAGTTCGTCATCGAAGTTATCAATCGCCTGCGCTTCCATGACATTCAGCGTTATCAGGGTGGATTCCCCTGTGGCTGCCATGCTGATCTCCTGTGGTACTTGCAGCAGTTCCGGCGCGTCGGCGTCGACGGAGCGTTCGTTATCCAGCGGGTAAGGATCCTCGCTGTTGACCACGCCATCGTTATCATTGTCTTCATCCAGCGTCAGACCAGAGGAAGATTGACAGGCACTGTCACAACTATCGAGCCAGGCGTCGGGTTGGCCATCACCATCGGTATCCACTGCGGCGGCAGAGTTATTTACAAACGCATCATTGCCATTCACCACGCCGTCGTTATCGGTGTCGTTCAGGGAGATATCCAGAGTCAGACCAGAGTTGGATTGGCAGGCGCTGTCACAGCTTTCGAGCCAGGCGTCCGGGTAGCCATCGCCATCGGCATCCACGGAGGCGGCACTGTTGTTAATGAAATCATCTTCCTCGTTCACCACACCATCGTTGTCGGTGTCGTTCAGGGATGTATCCAGGGTCAGGCCAGAATTGGATTGGCAGGTGCTGTCACAGCTTTCTAGCCAGGCGTCCGGCAGACCATCATCATCGGCATCAACTGCCGCAGCGCTGTTGTCGACAAACGCATCCTGGTCATTTATTACGCCGTCGTTGTCGGTATCATTCGGAGAAGGGTCCAGGGTGAGGCCAGAGGTAGTCTGACAGTCACTATCGCAGGCGGCATGCCAAGCGTCTGGCAACCCGTCGCTGTCAGTATCTGCTGCAGCGGCAGGATTCGCGGGGAAGGCGTCGTCAATGTTGGCAACACTATCACCATCGTTGTCGTCATCCAGTGTCAGGCCGGAAGCAGATTGGCAGGCACTGTCGCAATCGTCGTTCCATCGGTCGGGCAGGCCATCCATGTCGGTATCGATGGTGGCAGCGAAGCTGTCGGGGAACTGGTCCAAAACCAGGCCGCTTGCGATGCGGCATTCTTCCTCGCAGCCGATTTTCCAAAAGTCCGGCGCACCGTCGCCATCACTGTCGACGCTTGCGGCGAATTGCGTAGGAAAATCGTCATAGTCCGCTTCTGCACCATCCCCATCGCCGTCGCGATACAGGCGGCCCTGCAGGCGCAATCCCGGAAGTTCGGTATCGGTTCCATAATCCCAGTAAAGATTCCCCTGAGCATCGGTGTATTCAGCCCAGGTTTCGTACAGGGTGGGTTCTGCACAACTGGTGTTGTCGGCGCTGGTAGGGCACTGAAGTTCGGCAAGTGTGGCTCGGATGCCCCCATAACTGATGTTTTGACCCGATGCATCCGTCGCCCAGTAACTCACATAGGTATCGGCAGCATCGCCCGAAAAACTGTAGCCGACCAAGCCGCCAATCACGCTACTCTGCATGTACGCGGTGGACAGGCTGGCGATAACATCGCCCGCCAGGCGGTATCCCACCAAACCGGCTATCTCCCTGTCTCCTTCCCCGTTCACGAGCCCCGTGACATAACTGGCAACAATGTTGGTTCCCAATGCGGAGCCAACCAAACCACCAACGCTATTTCCCTTGCCATCAATGTAACCGCTGACAAAAGTTGCGGTAATCTGACTTCCCTGTGCATAACCTACCAGTCCGCCCACCATAGAGTTGCCCTGGATATGCATCAACGGTCCGGATAGGCCAAGTTCTTGCACCGTGGCGTCTACCATAGCGCCAAACAAACCCTGGCTGTTCACGTCCGGTCGTGCGGTCATCAGGTTGCGAACAAGGTGACCATTGCCGTGAAATACCCCGCTAAATGCATCGCTCGAACTGCTACCAATCGGTTGCCAGCCTTCACCGCCGTTCCAGTAGGTATCACTGCCATCAAGTGCACCATCACCGTTGGTATCGAAATCCAGATCCGTAGTCAGTTCAAAACCAACACAGCCATCTACAGGGCAGCCGGCACTACTGCCATAGAGCGCTGAGCCATCTAGGCTGTTGCGCACCTCGTTCAAATCTGCCCAATCATTAATTTCGATCAGACCATCGTCATCGACGTCGTAATCCGCACGGCCGTCAGCCGCCCAGGAATTGGGAGCGATAAAAAACAGAATGAGCAATAAGAATAAAGCGCGCGGCATAGCACTCTCCATATGATTGACGATTGAGCTTCCAGCCCGGTGGTATTTATTCGCGTTTTATTTCCGCCATTTTTGGGCGACGCAGAAAATAGTTGGCGACCTTAACAGATTTTCGCGCCATAAAAGAATGTTTGCGTCAGGAAATCTAAGAGATATGAAAAATTAATGGCGCGCATTTAATCTTTTATTTTTTATTTTATTTTATTTCAATTTGGCTTTCTCTGTTTTTATTGGTACAGGTGTGCCGATAAAAATAGAGATTTTTATTTTCGGATTCTCGATCCGGTGAAATCAGTTGGCACTATTGTGTTATTTGAAAAGGTGGGGAAGCAGACAAAGATTGGATTATCAGAATATTTTTTATAATTCGGTGTAATGCAGCTTTTTGTCAAACCTTCCGCAGCCCAGAGGTTAATCCGTTTATAGGCTGCGGGAAGGTTTATTGATTTCCGAATTATTCTACGGTTACTGATTTAGCCAGATTTCTCGGCTGATCCACGTCGGTGCCTTTCAATAGTGCGACGTGATAGCTCAATAACTGCAGCGGTACGGTGTACAGAATCGGTTGCAGGCTTTCCGGCGCATCCGGCACTTCGACCACGGTCAGACCCGATTCACTTTTAAATCCAGCTTCGGGGCTGGCGAAAACAAACAGCTCTCCCCCCCGCGCGCGCACTTCCTGCAGATTAGATTTCAGTTTTTCCAGAAGCTCATCATTTGGCGCCACGACGATAACCGGCATATCCGCATCTACTAACGCCAGTGGGCCGTGTTTGAGTTCGCCTGCCGGATAGGCCTCGGCGTGGATATAGGAAATTTCCTTCAGCTTCAGCGCACCCTCCAGTGCGATTGGATATTCGACGCCGCGCCCCAAAAACAGTGCGTGATTTTTTTCTGCGAAGGCTTCGCTGGTGACTTTTACCAGTGCATCCAGGCCGGTGAATTTTTTCATCAGCTCCGGCAGCTGGTGCAGGGCGCTTACCAGTTCTGCTTCGCGTTCGCTGGTCATGCCATTGGCTTTGGCAAGGGCGATACAGAACAGCTGCAGGGCAACCAATTGAGTGGTAAATGCTTTGGTGGAGGCGACGCCGATTTCGGGGCCGGCTTCGGTCATCAGTTGTAGTTCAGACTCCCGTACCAGTGAGCTGTTGGGGACGTTGCAGATGGTCATGGACGCGAGGTAACCCAGCTCCTTGGCCTGACGCAAAGCAGCCAGCGTGTCTGCAGTTTCCCCGGACTGGGAGATGGTGACAAACAGGGTACCCGGGCGCACCGCGGTTTTGCGGTAGCGGATTTCACTGGCGACTTCGACGGAGCAGGGGACACCGGCCCAGTCTTCGATCCAGTAGCGGGCGACGAGACCGGCATGGTAGCTGGTGCCACAGGCGACGATCTGTACCTGTTTAACCTGGGGCAGGATTTCGTTGGCGGCGGTGCCGAGGGCCTGGGACAGTACGGAGTGTTCACCGATGCGGCCGGCCATGGTGGCTTCGACTACTTTGGGCTGCTCGAAGATTTCCTTCTGCATATAGTGGCGGTAGCGGCCTTTGTCTGCAGCGTCGTGGCCGCCCTGCAGTTTGTTGACCGGGCGGCTGACTTCTTCACCGGTTTTGTCCCATACGGCGATGCCGTCGCGGGTGACTTCGGCGATGTCGCCTTCCTCTAAAAAGATAAAGCGGTCGGTGACCTGTTGCAGGGCCATGGGGTCGGAGGCAATGAAGTTTTCCTCGATGCCGACACCAATAACCAGTGGGCTCCCCAGGCGCGCACAAACCAGTCGCTCGGGTTCGGTGGAACAGACAACCCCGAGGGCGTAGGCTCCGTGGAGTTGTTGGGTGGCGGCAGTGACGGCCTGCAGTAGATCGCGGCCGTCTTTACTGAGATCGTTGATCAGGTGGACGACGACTTCGGTGTCGGTTTCGGATTGAAACTCGTAGCCTTTTGCGATCAGCGCTTCGCGCAGTTCCTGGTAGTTTTCGATGATGCCGTTGTGCACCAGGGCGATGTCGCCGGACGTATGCGGGTGGGAGTTTTTATCCGACGGAACGCCGTGGGTGGCCCAGCGGGTGTGTGCGATACCCAGCTGGCCGGCGGTGGGGCTGTCGTCGAGAGCGGACTCGAGATCCGCGACCTTGCCCTGGGTTTTGCGCAGCTGCAGTTTGCCGTCGCCGTTGACGAGGCACACGCCGGCGGAGTCATAGCCACGGTATTCCAGTCGGCGCAGGCCTTCCAACAGGATTCCGGTTACATTGCGTTGGCCCAAAGCGCCTACGATTCCACACATTTTCTTTGACCTCTTTTGTTTCGGACTACCGGACTTGGGCCGGTATCGGTACCTTCTCGTCATGCTGCTGTGTGTTTTACACGCTGCGTATCGTTCTTTAGTTCACTTCCGCACAGATTACGCGCAGGCCTCGGTTTTCCAGCTGCGCGCAAACCTTGTCGTCAATTCCGCTGTCGGTCACCAGGGTGCCAAACATCTCCCAGCTCAGTTCCAGGTTAGGGATTCTTCTTCCGACTTTGCTCGACTCCGCCATCACGATGACTTCGCGGGCAACGTCAGCCATCACCCGCGACAGACCGATCTGCTCGTTGAATGTGCAGGTGCCGCGCTCGAGGTCGATACCGTCGGCACCGATAAACGCCTGGTCGAAGTCGTAGCCGCGCAGCACCTGTTCAGCGACCTGTCCCTGAAAGGCTTCAAAGTGGGGATCCCAGGTGCCGCCGGTCATTAGCAGGGTGGGTTCGTTTTCCAGTTCCCGCAGCTGGTTGGCAACGTGCAGGGAATTGGTCATGACCACCAGGCCGCGTTTTTTGTCGAGCTCGGTGATCAGTCCGGTGGTGGTGCGGCCGTAGTCGATGACGATGCGGTTGTGGTCGCGGATCAGTCCGGCGGCGGCGCGGCCAATGGCACGCTTGGTGATAGAGAGCGGGTCCTCGGCAACCAGTTCCCGGGGCAGGGGGATGGCACCGCCGTGGCGGCGCAGCAGCAGGCCGCTGTCTTCCATCGCCGCCAGATCCTTTCGGATCGTAACTTCTGAGGTTTCGAACTGGCGTGCCAGTGCTTCGACACTGGCTTCGCCGGCTTCGTTGATCTGCTGCAGTATCTGATGGCGGCGCTGTTGGGTGTTGCGTTTGGACATGGCTGCTTAAGTTTCGATTCGTAACTTAAGAATAGCAAACCGAAATTTAATATCACAACCCGAATTTGGAGAAACGCATCTCACTACGAGGCGGTTTCCAGGTATTTCTTCAGTGCCTTCAGGAATCTCGCCAGTTCGCCGCCGGTAACGGCGCGGTGGTCGGCGGTGATGGACAGTGGCAGCAGTTTGCGCACCCGCGCCTTGCCTTTGTGGGGAAGCACCGCCTTGTGCGCGCGGCCGGCGCCGACAATGCATACCAGGGGTGGCACGACGATCGGGGTGGCGAAACGGCCGGCGAGGCTGCCGAAGTTGGAGAGGTGGATGGTGGCGCCCTGGAGGTCTATCTGCGGAATGGCGCCTTCTCCGGCCTGTTGCTTGAAGCGGGTGATGGTCTCCAGTATGGCTTCGTCAGACTGGGCGCCAACGTCTTGCAGTACCGGGACGAACAGGCCCTTGGGAGCATCTACCGCCAGGCCCACGTTCACCGGGGTTTTCGGTTCAAGGGTCTCGTTTTCAAAATGGGCATTCAGATTCGGCTCTTCCGCGGCGGCGTGGGCGATAGCTTTGAGCAGGCGCAGGGTGGTGCTGGTGCTTTTGGGCCAATCGGAGATATCCACCTCGTCGAACAGGGTCATGGGGCAGACCTGGTCGCGGGCGCGGTTCATGGCAATGGTCATGGCCCGGCGGGCGGGGGCGATATCTGCCGACGCGGGGGTAGACGGGGCCACTTCAGCTTCTTTTGGCGATTTTTCGCTACTTTTAGCCGGTTTTTCGCTCCATCTTGGCAGGGTTTCGCCGCGGGCGGCAGCGCGGACTTCCGCCTCGTTAAAGCGGGCGCCGGAGGGATGCAAACTATCCAGATCGACACCGAGGCGGCGGGCCAGGGCGCGCACCGCCGGGGTAGCGCAGCGGGGACGTATGGTGGTGGGACGCTGCTCGACGGCGAGGGCTTCGCTGCCCTGCTCAATCTTGCCAACGACGGTACCGCTATCGCCGGCGGGCTCTGCCGAAGACTTTCGGTCTGCCGGTATCTCGTCGGTATCCGACTCGGCTTCCGCAAAACCGATCAGCGGCTGCCCTGTTTCCAGTGTCTCACCCTCGGCGGCGAACAGGGTTTGTACGGTGCCGGCAAACGGCGAGGGGACTTCTACCAGTGCCTTGGCGGTTTCCACGCTGACCAGAACCTGGTCTGCCTTGACGGTGTCTCCCTCATCCACATGCCATTCGCGGATGACCGCATCGGGCAGTCCCTCGCCCAGGTCGGGCAACCGGAAGATCTTCATCACTCTCCCTCCCGCGCATAGTTCAGCGCGGCGCGAGCGCCGGCCAGAATTCGCTCTACACCGGGCAGGTAAGTGTTTTCCAACTGGTAATAGGGCATCACGGTGTCGTAGCCGGTTACCCGCTGGACCGGTGCCTCCAGCAGGTCGAAGGCGTATTCCTGAACCTGCGCCGCGATCTCCGCGCCGAGCCCGCCGAAGCGCGCGGCCTCGTGCACCACGACACAGCGGTGCGTCTTTTCCAGGGAGTCGATGATGGTGTGAATATCCAGGGGCTTGAGGGTAGCGGGGTCGATGACCTCCGCCTCAATACCCTCGCTGGACAGTTGCTCCGCAGCAGCGAGGGTTTCCCGCACACTGGCGCCCCAGGCAATCAGGGTGAGGTCACTGCCCTCGCGCAGGGTAAAGGCGCAGTCCAGTGGCAGCGCCTCGCCGTTGTCCGGCACTGGTTGCTTCGCCGCGCGGTAGATGCGTTTGGGCTCGAGAAACAGCACCGGATCGGGATCGCGTATCGCGGCCAGCAGCAATCCGTAGGCCCGCGCCGGGGAGGAGGGCACCACAACGCGCAAGCCGGGGATATGAGCAAACAAGGCCTCGGTGCTCTCGGAGTGATGCTCCGGCGCGTGGATACCACCGCCGTAGGGCGCGCGATACACAACAGGACAGGACAGGCGACCGCGGGTGCGGTTGCGCATGCGCGCAGCGTGATTGAGGATATGGTCGAGGCCGGGGTAGATAAAACCCATAAACTGGAACTCGGCGACCGGCCGGAGGCCCTGGGTAGCCATGCCCACGGCAATACCGGCAATCATGGTTTCCGCGAGCGGGGTATCCAGCACCCGCTCGCTTCCAAATCGGTGCTGTAAACCGTCCGTTGCCCGGAATACGCCACCGTTGGCACCAATATCCTGACCGAACACCACAACATCGCCGTCCCGCTCCAGCTCGTGGGCCAGCGCCAGGGTGACCGCCTCCACCAGAGTGATCGGCTTACTTTCCTCTCCCATCTAATTCCCCCGGTTAGCAGTTCGCACCTGCTCGTCGCGCAGCTGGTCGTACTGCTCGTAAAACGCGGCCGGCAACTGGGCATACAGGTGGTCGAAGATGGCTGTGGCCGGTTCCCGGTCGCGGGTTTCCCAGCGATCCAGCGCGGCCTCCATGATCTGCGCCAGCTCCCGATCCAGGTCCTGCTGTTTAGCATCGCTCCACAGGTCCTGGGCGCGCAAATAGGTATCCAATCGCTTGATCGGCTCCCACTGCCAGGCGTCCTCCAGTTCCTGTGCGCTGCGATAGCGACTGGCGTCATCGGCGGTGGTGTGGTCGCACAGACGGTAACTCATCGCCTCAATCAACGCCGGGCCTTCGCCCTGACGAGCCCGGGCGATAGCGTCCCGCACCGCCCAGGCGACAGCGGCAACATCGTTGCCGTCCACCTGTAGTGCCGGAATGCCAGCGGCCACGGCTTTCTGGGCGATGGTCTGGGTGCCAGTCTGCGCGGCGCGGGGCACGGAAATGGCCCACTGGTTGTTGTTGACCACAAACACCACCGGCAGCTGCCAGGCGCCGGCAAGGTTCATGGCCTCGTAGAAATCCCCCTTGGAGGTGGCGCCCTCACCGGAGCTGGCGACGGCAACCTGAAGCGGCTGATTCCTTGTCTGCTGGCGATATTTCAGGGCAAATGCGACGCCGGCCGCATGCAGTGCCTGGGTCGCGATGGGTATACAGATGGGGAGATCCCCGGGGACGTGTGTGAAATGCTGGCCGCGCTCGTCGCCGCCCCAGTTGGCGAGGATTTCCTCGATCAGCACACCGCGTTCAAGGAAGGCACCGGTTTCCCGGTAGTAGGGACAGTAAACGTCCTCTGCCGTCATGGCGTTGGCAGTGGCAACGCCAATCGCTTCCTGACCAAGGGACGAGGGATAGGTGCCGAGACGACCGGTTCGCTGGAGCTTAACCGCGCGATCGTCCACCAGACGGGCGAGCTGCATCTGGCGCAGGCAGTAGGTCAGCCAGTCGGGAGTGGCGAATTCCGGCAGTGGCTGTGTGGCCTGCCCCTGCCGGTCGATAAATTGCAGGCGGGCGATATCGAAGGAAGCCTGGAGCTGCAGGCGAGGTTTGAGCATCGGCTTGGGTTCCCTGGATTCCGATGCTTTTAGTGTAGTTGGGGGTTCTTTGCTGGCAGGACGTTACGGGGTCCGTTTTGTCAAAGTTCCGGTGCCCCACCGCCACCCAGATAGCTTCAAAGCACCCAGGCCAAGGAACTCAAGACTTCTTGGTAGGCCGCTGCCAGCCACTGATATTGCGCTGCTTACCTCGGGCCACAGCCAGTTCGTCAGCACTCACTTCACGGGTGATGGTTGAACCGGCACCGATGGTAGCCCCGGCGCCAATTTCCACCGGGGCGACCAGGGCGGAGTTGGAACCGATAAAGGCGCCATCGCCGATGGTGGTCTTGGATTTATTTACGCCGTCGTAGTTGCAGGTAATGGTGCCGGCACCAATATTGACGCCTTCACCCACCTCCGCATCGCCGATGTAGGAGAGGTGGTTTACCTTGCTGCCGAGACCGATTTTCGCCTTCTTGGTCTCAACGAAGTTCCCCACCTTGGCACCGTCTGCGAGCTCGGTACCCGGGCGCAGACGGGCGAAAGGTCCCACGGTACAGGCTTCACCCACTACCGCGTCTTCCACAATCGAATTGGCTTCCAGCACCGTACCCGCCGCCAGTGCACAGTTCTTCAGCAGGCAGTTGGGGCCGATTTTGACACCGGCGCCGAGCTTCACCTGGCCCTCGAAAATACAGTTGATATCGATACTTACATCGCTGTCGCATTCCAGCTGGCCGCGGATATCGATACGCGCCGGATCCAGCAGCGTCACCCCGGCAGCCATCAGTGCCTCTGCCTGCTCCCGCTGCAGCGCACGTTCCAGCTCTGCCTGCTGGGCGCGGCTGTTTACGCCGGCAACTTCGTCGGGATCTTCGGCGATAACGCCGGCAACCGCAATATTCTCGCTTACCGAGCGCGCTACCACGTCGGTCAGGTAGTACTCGCCCTGGGCGTTGTCGTTGGAGAGTTCCGGCAGCCACTGGGCGAGCAGGTCGCCGGGGGCAGCGAGGATACCGGTGTTGATTTCGCGGATGGTGCGGGTAGCGTCATCGGCGTCCTTTTCTTCCACGATTGCCTGCACCGCGTTGACGGTGTCGCGCACGATGCGGCCATAGCCACTGGGGTCATCCATTACCACCGACAGCAGTGCAGGGCCAGTCGCAGAGGCCTTTAGCAGGTCCTGCAGGGTTGCGGTTTTCACCAGAGGAACATCGCCGTACAACACCAGTACCGTGCTGCCCGGACGGAAATTGGGAATCGCCTGGGCCACCGCGTGGCCGGTACCCAGCTGCTCGGTCTGCTCCACAAACTGCACGCCGCTGTCGGCAAATCGCTCGCGCACCAGATCCGCACCGTGGCCGATGACCACGGTGATCGCGACATCGCCGAGTCCTTTTGCCGCATCAATCACCCGTCCCAGCATCGGTACACCGCCAATGGGGTGCAGCACCTTGGGCAGGTCAGAGCGCATACGGGTGCCTTTGCCGGCGGCGAGGATGACGATATCGATGGCCATAGAAATACCTGGTCGAACAGCTGTTTACTAAGAATGGCTGCGAATTGTGGCCACTTCACCCCGACTCCACAAGTACAGGCCGTGTTGCATAGGTAAAACGCATCTAGAATTTCGCTGATCCTATTTCTACGACACTTAGCAACGGGAATATTGAAACGATGGAAACACGCGGCTTATGGCTGTCGATTGTGGGCTGTCTGTTCATGGCGGCACTGGGCTTCGGCTTCGCCCACTGGACCGGATCCACAGCAATCTTTCTGGACGGTGTTTTCTCACTGGTGAGCTTCGTCATGTCGCTGATGATGCTGGTGGTATCGCGACTGATCCGTCGCGGTGCGGACCGGCGCTTTCCGTTCGGCTATGCCAGCTTTGAGCCCGCTTTCAACGTGCTCCAGAGCATGGTGATACTGGGTGTAATGGTGATGGCACTGTCTTCGGCGATAGCCGCCCTGTATCAGGACGGGCGAAATCTGGATGCGGGAATAGCGACGATTTACGCCGCCATCGCCAGTAGCGGTTGTCTCGCCGTCTTTTTGGTGCTGCGGCGTATTGCCAGGCACACGGGCTCAACGCTGATAGAAGTAGACGCGTTTGCCTGGATGATGGACGGCGTGCTCAGTGGTGTGGTGCTTATCGCGTTCACCCTGGTGTGGCTGTTTGGCGAAGCGCTGGGGGACCAGTTGCCATATGTGGATTCTTGGATGGTGATCATCATGGTGATGGTGATGTTGCCGGTTCCGCTGCGCATTCTGATCCGCAACCTGATGGAAGTCCTGCTGGCAGCACCGCCGATCGACGTACAGCGAAAAATCCGGCGCGCGTTTCGCGATGCCATGCACGATATCCCGGGGGAGGAATGGTCGCTCAGCATCACCAAGATCGGTCGCTCGGTGTATTTGCACGCGCGTATTTTACTGGGTGAGGGGCACCGCAGTGCCGGTATCGAGCAGGCGGATGCCTGGCGGGAACAGCTCACCGAGCGCATGGCGGAGTTCGTTGCTGAACAGGAGTTCGACGTGGTATTCACCACCGATGCATCTTACATCGGCTAGATCCGCTGCAGCAGCCCGATGCCCGGGGCTATCTGTGGTTGGCGATATAGCTGTATTTCACCCGACCGACAAATATCGCCCCGCCAATGGTGTTGCCGACGGTGGCAATCGCAAGAAAGGTAGCGACATCCGCAAACCCTACATCGGTACCCTCGGCAAACCAGGCGCAGAACATCGCCACCGCACCCGCAATACAATGCGCGAGACCACCGAGCCCGATCACAAAGGTAATCAGGGCTACCGCGACAATGCGACTGATAGTTTCGGTAGAAGAGGCCACCATCCAGCCGAGCAACCCCATCAACCATCCGGCGAAGATAGCCCCCATGAATTGGCCACCACCGTAGTCCGCCATCATCTTTCCGCTGTAATAAGCAAACACGGATTCATCAAAGCGTTCGGTCATCCCCACAAACTGTACAAACAGCAAACTGAACAGTGCGGCACCCGCCAGGTTTCCGCTATAGATGATGCCCCATACGCGCAACAATTCAGGTACCGATTTGCGCCCGTCGAAGACGGGCAAAATCGCGAGGGTGGTGTGCTCGGTAAACAAGTCGGCGCGACCGATAATCACCAGGATAAAACCGATCGGATAACTCATCGCCACCAGCAGGTACATCAGTTCCGGTGAAACAGAACCGTGGAAATGACTGTAAAACGCGGCGATCAGAAAGAAACTGAAGCCGATTTCCAGACCCGCGGCGAGCGACGACAGAAACAGGGAGCGGTTGCTGCGCCCGTACTCTTTCAGGCTCTCATCCATTTGCTCCTGCAGAATCTTGCTATCGGTCTTGGGGCGGTCATGGTGATCTGCGTGGCTCATGGGTTTACCGGAAGTTGACGGGTGCCCGATTGCAACACCTCAACCCTCAGTCTAGCCGGTCTATTCCGGCGGCTCGCACAGGGTCTACCCCCGGAAAGGCAGAGATAAATTCTGTGCCGATACCCCCCAACACTGCGCCGTACGCCGATTCCCCACCAGTCCCGAAGTTTTCGCCATTCGGCGCAGATTCGTTGCCTTTTGCGGCCTTTCGGGTAGTTTGATTCGAAAGATACACACTGCGGTCGCCACAAGCGTCTGCAACATCATAACGATAACCCCATACCAGGGAGCCACTCATGATTGATAAGACCAAGGTCAGCAAACTCGCGCGCCTGATCGGCGGTGCGGGTCTCGCCCTGACCCTGCCCCTAGCCGCCGTTGCGGAAGACGCCAAAAAAGAGGCGGACAAGTGGGATGTGAACAAGCCACCCTACGAGTTCAAATCCATTCCCCTGGATACCCGCGAGACCACCTGGAGCAACCTGGATATCAGTCCCGATGGCAAAACCATCATCTTCGATATGCTGGGTGATATTTACGAAATGCCGGTAACTGGCGGCGAAGCCAGGGCCATCACCAGCGAAATCGCGTGGAATACCCAGCCGCGCTTCAGCCCCGACGGCAAGTCGATCGTGTTCGTGAGCGACCGCGACGGCGCCGACAACATCTGGCTGATGGACCGCAATGGCGAGAACCTGCGCCAGTTGACCACCGAGCGCGAAAACCTGGTACACGCCCCCAGTTTCAGCCCCGACGGCCAGTACCTGGTGGCGCGCAAGGGCTTCATGTCCGGCCGCAGTATCCCCGCCGGCGAAATCTGGATGTACCACTACGGCGGGGGTGAAGGCCGCCAGATCAAGGCGCGCCTCGGCGGCGATATTGCACAGAAGAATATCTCCGATGCGGTGTTCTCCGCGGACGGCCGCTACATCTATTACGCCATCGACACCACCCCGGGGACCGTGTGGGAGTACAACAAGAACTCCACCCAGCAGATCTTTGCCATCAACCGCTACGACCTGGAGGACGGCAAGGAAGAGACCTTTATCTCCGGCCCCGGCGGCGCCATCGCCCCGGTTCCGTCCCCCGACGGCGAGCAACTGGCGTTTATCCGCCGTCAGGACGACCAGACCTCCCTGTTTGTAAAAGACCTCACCAGCGGTCTGGAAAAGCCGATCTACTCCGGTCTCGAGCGCGACCTGCAGGAAACGTTCGGCTCCCACGGCAACTATGTGCAATACGACTGGATGCCCGACGGAAAATCCCTGATCGTGTGGAGCGGCGGTAAATTCCTGCGTATCAACGCGGACGGCAGCAGCCTGGAGCGCGGCGCACGGGAAATCGTTGCACACATCAAGACCGAGAAAAAAATCGCCGATGCGGTGCGTTTTCCGGTAGACGTAGCCCCGGATGCATTCGACGTGAAGATGATCCGCTGGGCACAGAAGTCACCAGACGGCAAACAGATTGCCTTCCAGGCTTTGGGCAAGATTTACGTTCAGGACGCAAACAGCGGCGAACGTCGCCGATTGACCCGTCAGGATGAGCACTTTGAGTTCTTTCCCAGCTGGTCCCGGGACGGCAAGCAGATCACCTATGTAACCTGGGACGATGAAGACCTCGGTCAGGTGCGTGTGGTGTCCGCACGCAACGGTCGCGGTAAGACCATCACCCGCGAACCCGGGCTTTATGTGGAGCCGAGCTTCTCCCCGGATGGCGAAACCGTGGCCTTCCGTCGCTTTACCGGTGGTTACCTGCTGAGCCCGGAATACTCCCTGGAGCCGGGCATCTACCTCGCGGACGCAGGCGGTGACTGGCAGCGCCGCATCGCCAAATCCGGCTACGAGCCGCATTTTGGTGCCGACGGCGAGCGCATCTATTTCTCCGAATACATCTACGGCGACGGTGGCAAACGGGTGTTCAAGAGCGTCGACACCCGCGGCAAGGACGAGCGCGAGCACCTGCATGGCGCCGAGATCACCTCATTCCGCCTGTCCCCGGACGGGCGCTGGGTGGCCTTCACCCAGGACTTCAAGGCGTTTGCCGCACCGTTTATGCACACCGGCAAATCCGAGTCCATCGGTCCCAAAGCCAGCGCGGTGAAGGTCACCCAGGTGTCCAAGCAGGCGGGCGAGAACCTGCACTGGTCCGCCGACAGCCAGACCCTGGGCTGGTCCCACGGCCCCAAGCTGTACGAGCGCAAACTCAAGGAAGCATTTGATTTTGTCGCCGGCGCGCCGGAACAGCTGCCGGAGCCGGTCAGTGAGGGTATCGACCTCGGTTTCAAACAGCAATTCGCCAACAGCGGCAAACTGGTAGCCCTGACCGGGGGCACCGTGGTGACCATGCGCGATGCGGAAACCGCGCAGGAAGTCATCGAAAACGGCGTGGTGCTGTTCCGCGGCAACCGCATCGTCGCAGTGGGCTCCGCCGGTGAGGTGGAAATTCCCGCGGGCGCCCAGCGCATCGATGTCACCGGCAAGACCGTATTGCCGGGCCTCGTTGACGCTCACGCCCACGGCGCCCAGGGGCGCGAGGAAATCATCCCGCAGCAGAACTGGAACCTGTATTCCAGCCTGGCGTTCGGGGTGACCACCATTCACGACCCATCCAACGACAGCAGCGAGATCTTCTCCGCCGCGGAAATGCAGAAGGCCGGCATCATCGATGGCCCGCGCATCTTCTCCACCGGCACCATCCTTTACGGTGCCAAGGGCCCCGGCTACAAGGCCAAGATCAACAGCCTCGAAGACGCCGAGTTCCATGTGGGCCGCCTCAAGGAAATGGGCGCGATCTCCGTAAAGAGCTACAACCAGCCGCGTCGCGAGCAGCGCCAGCAGGTGCTGGAAGCGGGTCGCAAGCTCGGCTTGATGGTGGTTCCGGAAGGCGGCGGTAAGTACCAGCACAACATGAATATGATTGTGGATGGCCACACCGGGGTAGAACACTCTCTGCCCATCGCCAATATCTACTCCGACGTGGAACAGCTGTGGGGCCAGACCAGCGTCGGCTACACCCCGACCTTTGTGGTGGCTTATGGCGGTCTCTCCGGTGAGCACTACTGGTACGACCGCACCGAGGTGTGGAAGAACGAGCGCCTGACGCGCTACACCCCGGACTTTATCGTCAACCCCCGTTCCATCCGTCGCCCCACGGCGCCGGACCACCACTACAACCATGTGGACGTGGCCCACCACGCTAAACAGCTGCGCGAAAAAGGCGTCACTGTACATATCGGTGCCCACGGCCAGCGTGAAGGCCTCGGCGCCCACTGGGAGCTGTGGATGATGGAGCAGGGGGGTTTCACCCCGTGGGAGGCGTTCCGCGCCGGCACCATCGACGGCGCTCGCTACCTGGGTATGGATAAAGACATCGGCAGCCTGGAAGCCGGCAAACTGGCGGATATCATCGTGGTGGATGGCAACCCGCTGGAGAACCTGCGTCTGTCCGAGCAGGTGAAGTACACCGTGATCAACGGCAAGGTGTTTGATGCAGCCACCATGAACGAAGTGAACGGAGACGAGCGCCTGGCGTTCTTCCATGAACGCCTGCCGGTGAGCGCCATGCCCACGCCCACCGCTGAAGCGATTCAGGAAAAGCAGCAGCGTCACCACTGGGTGCACTGATTTCGCTATCCGCAATCGATAGCAGTACCCAAACGAAAAACCCGCGAGTTATCGCGGGTTTTTTTATTGGTCTTTGCTGAAGCGGGCGGGCTGTAGAAGATCTTGCGCGCGGGAACGCAGTTCATCGGAATGGCTCCAGGCAATTACCCGCTCCAGATACGCGCGCGCCTCGGCATGGCGATCGAGATGCGCGAGATAAAACCCGATCGCCGCATTCAGGTTGAGGTGATTGGGTTCCTGCTGATAGGCACTCAGCATAATTTGCAGTGCCGGCTCGCTTTCCCGTTTTAATTGATAAACGGTCCACAGGGTGCGATACGCCGGCAAATAGTCCGGCCCCGCCTGCACCGCGATTTTTGCGTATTTTCTTGCCGCTGCGTAGTCGTCGTCATCCCAGTGCCGGGTCAGGGTCAATGACTGCAGTCTCAGCAGGTAAAAGCGGGCCAGGTTTGCTGCGGTAAGGTGGCTGACCATCCCATATTCACCGATATCCTGCGCAACCTTTTCGCCGAATTTGAAGTCTTTCTGCTCAGCGCGCAGCACCGCCATGGCGGTGAGGTTTTCCTGCCAGCCCAGATCGTGTTTTTTGCTCTGCTGCAGATAGTCCATGGCCAACTGTACTCGGCCAAATTCCATTGCCTCGCTCGCAAGCAGGAACAGGTGTTCGTTGTCGGTAACGGCGCGACGGGGTATCGAATAGGAGTAGTCGGCAATGTCCAGCTTGTGACGCAGGATGTCATCGCGCATATACGCACGTATTTCTGCCTGCATTTCCCGCACACTTTTATTGAAATGCTCTTCGAAGATTTTTACCGGATCATCGCCGGCGGCGACCGCCTTCAAGTAACTTTCACTGGCTGCCCGGTAATCCGGGTGTCCCGCATGGTGCCCCAGTTGCAGGTAATGGGTCAGCAGCCAGGCGCTGGCATAGTAGTTGTTCCAGTAACGGCCACTACCAGCGTCATCAGATGCACTGATTGATGGCGGATGCAGAAGCTGTTCGATGGTGAGCGGTTCCTCGCTGGCCCAGGCACTCAGACGCCACTCGGGAATACCGCCGACCACGACCGAATTTTTTTGCAACTCCGCGCTCGCCAGCAACTCGGCGAACCCTTCCGAATACCAGCGCGGATAGGTCATTCCACTGTGCTCGCGCATCAGGTGGTGTACATATTCGTGAAAAATCAGCCCGGAACCGCTAATCCCGTGATCGCCATCGCGGGAAAAGATAACCGGGCCCCGCCAGGTTTCCCGGTAAAAGCCGGCGACTTTGCGATCGCCGGAAAATTTTTCGAACTCGCCCGAATTGCGGAAATGGAAAACCCGCAGGTTGCGGTTTTCCGGGATCTCCTCCAGTCCGGTAAAAGCGAGCGCGGTGCGGCGAAAACGCTCCAGGTCGCGCATTAGCGCGTTAACCCTTGGCTCGGGCACATCGGAATAAACGGTGAAATTTTCAGACTGGTATTCAAACCATGCGCGGTCACCGCTTACGGCGGAATGGGACAAGATCAGTGCGACAGCGGCAGCCAGTGCGCGAATGAGACGGTTCACTTTCGGTACACCATATCCTCTATCCAGGTGCGCAAGCGACGGGCTTCGGTTTCCCCCAGCTCGATCGCCTCTCCGGCGCGGGCATATTCATTGCCGCCGATGGAACCGACTTTCGGCATGATCAGTACATCCGGTGGCGATCCCATCATGCGCGTGCGCTTGTGGCGACGCTCGAGAATCTCCATGGCCTGACGCATGGTGTCGAACATGCCGGGCGGTGTAGCCCGCGCCTCCCGACGGGAGCGCAGGCTGTTCAGCTGTTCCCGTCCCTGTTCCACCAGGCGGGTAAAACTGCTGGCAACGCCAGGGTCTTCGCTGTGCGCATCATTCTCCGGCTCCAGGCGGGCGATCTCCTCGCTTTCGACCTCCAGAGCCAACTCCTCGGCAGACGAAGAACGTGTACTGATGACACTGCGCACCTCGCCCTGTTCTCGCTTACCACGGGGCGCCGCATCTTCGGTCACATCCACCGCGATTACAGTGGTAGCGCCCATTGCACGACACACATCCACCGGCACAGGGTTCACCACCGCGCCATCTACCAGCCAACGCCCCGCCAGGGATTTGGGCGACAACAGACCCGGAATGGAGCAGGAGGCACTGACCGCATCCTGCAGGTTGCCCTGTTGCAGCCAGATTTCCTGGCCGCTGTGCAGGTCGGTGGCCACAGCAGTGAAGGGCAGGGGAAGCTCCTCAATATCCGTGAACTCAAAGTCCTCAAAAAAGGTGCGAAATGGTTTGATGCCACCGATCACGCCGCCGCTGAGCGACCAGTTGATATCCAGCAGGGAAAATACTTTCCAGTTATCCAGCTGACGCACCCAGTCTTCCATCTTGTCCAGGCACCCTGCGGCGTAGGCCGCACCCACAAATGCACCCATGGAGGTACCCGCGACAACACTCGGGCGAATACCCATTTCATCCAGTACTTTGAGCACACCTATATGGGCAAACCCTTTGGCAGCACCGCTGCCCAGAGCGAGACCGATTACCGGTTGATCAGAAGATTGCACTCGTTCGACTCCAAATTGCGCAGAGTAGATTTACAGCTCGCTAGCAAACCATATAGACAACAAAAAAGCAGCCTAAGCTGCTTTGTTCGGGCACAAAAAAGCCCGCCGTGAAGGCGGGCTTTTCTTTAGGTGACTGACGTCAATCAGTCGTTGAGGTGTGCACAGCGGCCGAATTCGGCGCCATTCTTGACCTCGGCAATCAGCTGTTTCGGGAAGCTGACTTCTCGATCCCGCCCATTTTCACACACGAAGGCGGTTTCCATATTGATATCGAAAGTAATGGTGGCACCAGCCAGGTTACCCATCATTTCCGAACCGTCGCCACTCAGTGCCAGCGGGTTGTCCGCCGGATACTGGGACGCCTCAACCACGCCCTGCTTGGCGAAGAAGTCGCGGGTGTTGATCCAGCCGATACCTTCCAGGTAGACCCCGCCGATAAAGCCGGTGAAGTAGCCGCCGGCGCGACCGACGATCACTGAACCGTCGTCGTTCATGTCGGTGGGCATGACCGGGATAGGGCCAAAATAGCTCTGTACGAAGTCCGGACCGTAGATCGGGTTGGTGCACAGATTACCCAGGAAGAAATGGTTGTAGTCCATATCCTCACACCAGGTCAGGCCACCCAGATCTTCCAGCTCATCGGTCTTGGTATTCCACAGCTTGACGCCGGTATCGGTGTCGATCGCAACGATGCCACCGTCGCGCGTCATTGCGGTGGCGTTTTTGGCGCCGAACTCGGTGTAGATATCGCGGAATTCACCATTGACCCAGGCCACCTGCTTGTAGGTGCTGGAACCGGTGATCACACTGCCATCGCCGGACACGCGATCCGCGCGCACCCACTGCACGAAACCGGGGAGATCGTAGGGAAGCTCCTCGATATTGCCGTGCTTGTCCCATTTGACAGGCACCATTTCACCGGCACCAGAGCGCTGGCAGATACCGTCGCCATCCACATCCTTGTAGCCAAGACCGACCATGACTTCGCCACTGTCGTCCATATCCCACACCGCTGCGGACTGGGTGCCCAGTGAACCAGAACCACCACAGGTGTTGCCATTCAGATCCTGCATTGGTTCTAGTTTGTGGCTAAGCAGGTCCCACATTGCCGGCTCGCGGATGCCGTTATTATCCAGGTCTGCAGTAATCACGGCCTTGGTGGCATTTTTGTTCATCTTGCCGCCGTTGGTACGCACATCCACATTCGGGTGCAAGGCATAGCTCTTCTGTACCGAGTCATAAACAAACGGAATGCCGTTGCCCACGATACCGAAGGCCTTCTTGCCGTTTTTGGCCAGGTCGGTAACAAACGCTTCTACCAGTGGTGTGTACTGGATGCCATCCTGATAACCGTTAAAGTACATATCGGTCTGTTTGGTTTCACCGGCCTGGACGGTAATCGGGGTGAAATTACAGGCGCGGTCCTCACCCGGGTTGGTGCTTTCACCGGCATTCCAGTACTCGGCCTCGGACACAATGGCGGTCGGGCGAGTGGGGTAGCCGCCGGCCTTGATGGTGTCGGTATACAGTACGTAGCGGGCGCCCGGCTGCAGACCGTTGATGGTAAAGGTGCCGTCCGGACCGACCATACCCTGGGTCATGTTGCCGGACTGCTGGGTGATCACGTCGTACATCGGGTTGTCGATGTTACGCGCCACCATATTGATGCCGGAGTATTCACTGACACCGTCTTTCAGATACAGCTTGCCAGTGATGGAACCGTACTGGGTTTTGTACGCGTCGGTGGGGTACAGGTCGGAAATATTGACGATGTCATCGCGTACGCTGATGCTCGCCTGCTGACGTCCTGCCTCGCCGCGTACATTGATGAACGGGAACATGGTTTCGATGGTGTCCGCGGACGGAACCTGTGAACCATTGAACACATTCGCAGTGTCACACCCGGGTACGCCGTCGTAGTAAGGGCGATAGCCTGCGGCCATGTAGCTGAAGTGTCCGTTTGCCTGGGAGTGCGACATATTCATGGCGTGACCGAACTCGTGGGTGAATACACCGGCCACCTTTTCACCCTCGGTATCACTGACGTCTACAAACCAGCCATTCATCAGCGCGGTGGCTTCGGTAATCTCACCGGTCTCTTCGTCCGCCCACTCGGGGAAGGCAATACCCAGCACCTGGTTTTTCGGCACACCAAAATACTGTTCGAGAATCTGGCCATCGGTGTCGTAGTTGACCCAGAAACCGTAGCCGTTCTCCTTCGAGTAGATTTCGCCAACATTGGTTTCGTTGACGTCGGCGATACCGGTCTGCTGTTCGATGGTGCCCTGGATGGTCATCGACAGGGTAGAGGTTTCAACATTGGTCCACTCGGCGATCGCCTTGGCGGTAACCGCATTGGCCTGTTCGATGGTCAGGAAAACAGTTCCATCGTAGTTCACGGTAAACGCAGGCGCCTGGCCACCGTCGGCGGTGGGGGTCATTGGGCCGCCGTCGGTGTATACCGGAATATCCCCCTTGGAAGTATCCCACTTGTACGGCTGCATGGTCGGCTCGTGGATATACAGCGGACCACCAGCCTGGGCACCGGCGGAAGCGAGAGCCAGGGCCATCGCGATATTGAGCTTTTTCATTTTCATTATTTGCCCTCCTCAACCAGTTTGCCCACCAGACCAACGAAAGTGGCCGCACTAATAGCGCCCGGATTGGTAACCATGTTCTGTTCTTCGGCGGACAGGCTCGACGTGTCCATGCCCTCAAACAGGCCGTGGTTGTTGAAGGCGTTAGTGGCTTTGTCGTTGCTCACAATGAACTTGCCCTGAGCCATACCTGTGGTGGTCTGGAAGCCGGTCATTTCTGCTTTTTTGTACATGAATGCAACGACTTGCTCACCCTCGTTCCACTTGGCGAAGCCTTCCGGGGTAACACCCAGATAGACTTTTCCGTTACCCATGGAGCGCGGCTTGATCAGGCCGAACTGACGGAAAGTGTATTCACTGTCTTCTTTGACTTTGCCCTTTGCATCACTGCCTACGCGAATGGTGACTTCGGTGTAGGGCGCGCCGTTCTGGAAACCATCGGTGACACTGCTCACCTGACCAATGATGATGCTCTCGGAAGTGGCAACCAGCTGTTCCAGGTTTTGTTGTTTGATTTTCATGGCGTGCGCGGAGACGGACAGCAGAGCTGCGACCGTCAGCGTCGCCAGTAGGGATATGCGCGAGAAAATTTTCGCGAGTGGCATGAAGGCCTCCTGACTGGGTTATTTTTATTTCAGGGCCGCTCTAGCGGTACTGCCGAGCGACGCCAGGCCTTCAAATAGAGCACAAGTATTTTCACCACGGAGTAACACTATGTAACAGAGACACCGCAGGTAATTTTGGTCATTTACACCGGTTACCGCGGGTGATCCCCATCATGACGGGGGCTTCAGGGCAGGGGAGGTGGTTGCGAGAAAAGTCGAACGACGAGTCTGTGACACTTGAGAGGGCAAGCAGATTCTGCTTTTGCGACACAGGGCGCAAAGTGAGTGTGTGTTGCGAGCGGTTTGCTTTGTGAAGTTTTGTCAGCCGGAAATAAAAAAAAGCAGCCGAAGCTGCTTTTTTCGATTCCAGCACGGTGGCGGGAATTATTTGCCGGCTGCCCTGCGGATTGCCTGCAGGGTACGCAGACGCGCTTCGGCTTCGGCCAGTTGCGCGGAAACGCGGGTGTAGTCGATTTCCGCCGGGGCACTGCGCAGGGCGTGTTCCGCCTCTTCACGTGCTTTTCTGGCTGCATCTTCGTCGATTTCGCGCTCGGCGAGATCGGCGAGGATGGTAACCATGTTCGGCTGGATTTCGGCATAGCCACCGCTCAGGAACAGCACCTCTTCCTCACCATCATCTTTGATGATGCGAACCGGGCCAGGCTTGAGATGGGTCAGCAGCTGTGCGTGGCCGTAGGAGATACCGAGTTCCCCTTCCACGCCGCTGACGATCACCATCTTCACCAGGCCGGAGAAGAGGGATTCCTCTGCGCTAACGATGTCGCAATGTACGGTCATAGCCATAAGGCTACCTCATTCTCAGCTGTTTGCCTCATAGCGCCCAAAAATTTGGGCGCTACACGCGTGCCTTACTTCTTGTTGGCTTTCTCGACGGCTTCGTCGATGGTGCCGACCATGTAGAAGGCCTGCTCCGGCAGGTGGTCGTAATCACCGTTCAGGATGCCCTGGAAACCGCGGATGGTTTCTTTCAGGGAAACGTATTTGCCCGGTGCACCGGTAAATACTTCCGCAACGTGGAACGGCTGAGACAGGAAGCGCTCGATCTTACGCGCGCGGGCTACGATCTGCTTGTCTTCTTCAGACAGCTCGTCCATACCCAGAATCGCGATGATGTCCTTCAGCTCCTTGTAGCGCTGCAGAACGCTCTGTACGCCACGGGCACACTCGTAGTGCTCCTGACCGATTACCAGCGGATCCAGCTGACGGGAGGTGGAATCCAGCGGGTCAACGGCCGGGTAGATACCCTTGGCAGCGATATCACGACTCAGTACTACAGTGGAGTCCAGGTGCGCGAAGGTGGTCGCCGGAGACGGGTCAGTCAAGTCATCCGCCGGTACGTATACCGCCTGGATAGAGGTGATGGAGCCGGTCTTGGTGGAGGTAATACGCTCCTGCAGAACGCCCATCTCTTCCGCCAGGGTCGGCTGGTAACCTACCGCAGACGGCATACGGCCGAGCAGTGCGGATACTTCGGTACCGGCCAGGGTGTAACGGTAGATGTTATCGACGAACAGCAGTACGTCACGACCTTCGTCACGGAACTTCTCGGCCATGGTCAGGCCGGTCAGGGCTACACGCAGACGGTTGCCGGGCGGCTCATTCATCTGGCCGTAAACCATCGCTACCTTGGACTTGGAAAACTCTTCGACGTTTACAACGCCGGCTTCCTGCATCTCGTGGTAGAAGTCGTTACCTTCACGAGTACGCTCACCCACACCCGCGAACACGGACAGACCGCTGTGCTCGGTGGCGATGTTGTTGATGAGCTCCATCATGTTTACGGTTTTACCTACACCGGCACCACCGAACAGACCAACTTTACCACCCTTGGCGAACGGACATACCAGGTCGATTACCTTGATGCCGGTCTCCAGCAGTTCAGTGGAGCTGGACTGCTCTTCATAGGTCGGCGCAGCGCGGTGGATAGAGGCGCGCTCTTTCTCACCGATAGGGCCACACTCGTCGATAGGGTTGCCCAGTACGTCCATGATCCGGCCCAGGGTCTCGGTACCTACCGGTACGGAAACCGGCGCACCGGTGTTCTTTACTGGCAGACCGCGGGAGATACCCTCGGAAGAACCCATGGCGATGGCACGCACGATGCCGTCGCCCAGCTGCTGCTGCACTTCCATGGTGAGGTTCTTGTCCTCTACCACGAGTGCATCGTATACATTCGGTACGGCGTCGCGCGGGAATTCCACGTCGATGACCGCGCCGATAACTTGCACAATTTGCCCGTTACTCATTTCCCGATCCTCAAAGTTCAAATCTTTCTGCGGGTGTCTGACGAGGGTCAGACTGCCGCGGCGCCGCCAACAATCTCAGACAGCTCTTGGGTAATCGCTGCCTGGCGCGCCTTGTTGTAAACCAGCTGCAGTGCGTCGATCAGCTCACCGGCGTTGTCGGTGGCGCTCTTCATCGCAATCATACGTGCAGCCTGTTCACAGGCCTTGTTTTCAACTACTGCCTGGTACACCTGGGATTCGATGTAGCGAGTCAGCAGGCCGTCGAGAAGCTCGACCGGCTCCGGCTCGTACAGGTAGTCCCACTCGTGCTGCAGTTGCTCGTCTTCGTCTTTTTTCAACGGAAGCAGCTGCTGAATCTGCGGCTTCTGGGTCATGGTGTTCACGAATTCGTTGGACACCAGGAAAAGACGGTCGATGTCGCCACTGGCGAAACGATCGAGCATTACCTTGACGGAGCCGATCAGCTGCTTGGCCTGGGGCTGGTCGCCCAGGTCGCGCACCGCTGCTACGACGTTACCGCCGATGTTGTTGAAGAAGCTGGCCGCTTTGTTGCCAACTGCGCAGATGTCCACGCCCACGCCCTGTTGATCCCAGGACTGCATATCGCGGATAGCCGCCTTGAACACGTTGATGTTCAGGCCGCCACAGAGACCGCGGTCGGTGGATACCAGGATGTACCCCACGCGCTTAACTTCGCGCTCCTGCAGGTAGATGTGCTGGTATTCCGCGTTGGCGTTGGCCACGTGGCCAATCACCGCGCGAATGCGGCTTGCGTAAGGGCGCCCCAGTGCCATGCGATCCTGAGCCTTGCGCATCTTGCTCGCCGCAACCATTTCCATGGCCGAGGTGATCTTTTGCGTGCTCTTGATGCTGGCAATTTTTGTGCGTACTTCTTTTCCGCCTGCCATAGTCAGTTACCTTTTTGCCGGAAGTTAACCAGTAGAAGCCGGCTTGCGGGCCGGCTTCTACGCACGGGTACTTACCAGCTACCAGTAGCGACGAATTTCTCGATCGCGGCCTTAAAGGCGCTGTCGATTTCGTCGTTGTAGTTACCGGTGCTGTTTACTTGCTGCATCAGCTCTGCGTGTTCGCTGTTCATGTAAGCGAGCAGGGCGGATTCGAAGTCCAGCACCTTGTTAACTTCTACGTCGTTCAGGTAACCCTTGTCCGCGGCATAAACGGAAACAGCCATGTCCGCGATAGACAGCGGAGAGTACTGCTTCTGCTTCATCAGCTCGGTAACGCGCTCACCGTGGTCCAGCTGGGCCTTGGTAGCCTCGTCCAGGTCGGAAGCGAACTGGGAGAAGGCCGCGAGTTCGCGGTACTGAGCCAGCGCGGTACGGATACCACCGGACAGCTTCTTGATGATCTTGGTCTGGGCAGAACCACCAACACGGGATACGGAGATACCCGGGTTGATTGCCGGACGTACACCGGAGTTGAACAGGTCGGTTTCCAGGAAGATCTGACCATCGGTAATGGAGATTACGTTGGTCGGTACGAATGCGGAAACGTCACCCGCCTGGGTTTCGATGATCGGCAGTGCGGTCAGGGAGCCGGTCTTGCCTTTCACTTCACCGTTGGTGAACTTTTCTACGTACTCGGCGTTTACACGCGCGGCGCGCTCCAGCAGACGGGAGTGCAAGTAGAAAACGTCACCCGGGTATGCTTCACGGCCCGGAGGACGCTTCAGCAGCAGGGAGATCTGACGGTAGGCCCAGGCCTGCTTGGTCAGGTCATCGTAAATGATCAGGGCGTCTTCACCGCGGTCGCGGAAGTACTCACCCATGGTGCAGCCTACGTACGGTGCCAGGAACTGCATCGCAGCCGGGTCGGCAGCGCCGGCGGCAACCACGATGGTGTGATCCATAGCGCCGTGCTCTTCCAGCTTGCGCACAACGTTGGCAATAGAAGACTGCTTCTGGCCTACGGCAACGTAGATACACTTAATGCCGGTGCCTTTCTGGTTGATGATCGCATCGATCGCAACCGCAGTTTTACCGATCTGACGGTCGCCGATGATCAGCTCACGCTGGCCACGACCGATCGGGATCATGGTGTCTACCGCTTTCAGACCGGTCTGTACCGGCTGATCTACGGACTGACGGGCAATTACGCCGGGGGCTACTTTCTCAACCGCGTCGGTCAGCTTGTTGTTCAGCGGACCTTTACCGTCGATCGGATTACCCAGTGCGTCAACCACGCGACCCAGCAGCTCCGGACCAACCGGTGCCTCCAGGATGCGGCCGGTGCAACGGCACTTCTGGCCTTCCGCCAGGGACTTGTAGTCACCCAGTACGATGGCACCAACGGAATCACGCTCCAGGTTCAGCGCCATACCGGTGACGCCGCCCTCGAACTCGATCATTTCACCGTACATCACGTCGGCCAGGCCGTGGATGCGGATGATACCGTCGGATACGGAAACAATGGTGCCCTCGTTCTGGGCCTCGGTGCTCACATCGAGATTGTCGATGCGGCTCTTGATAATTTCACTGATCTCAGAGGGATTCAGTTGCTGCATGCTCTGTTCCTCGAATTCCCCTCCACCGCGTACGGTAGAGGGGACGATAATTTAGGAGTTCATCGCCTCGGCGAGTTTGGCCAGTCGACCGCGCACGGTACCGTCGATCACCGTGTCACCAGCGCGAATGATTGCGCCGCCCAGCAGGTTTTCATCCACCGCGTTGTGCAGGTGCACCTCGCGGGAAAACTTCTTGCTGAGAGCCTGGGTGAGGCGCTGGGACTGTTCGTCGCTGAGCGGGCGGGCAGAAATAACTTCCACTTCGAGAGTGGCTTCTGCCTGGGCCTTCAGGTCTTCGAACAGTTCGGAAATTTCCGGCAGCAGCGGCAGGCGGTGGTTTTCCGCCAGCAGCTTGATGAAGTTCTGCAGGGACGCATCGAAGTCGCCACAAACAGACAGGAATTTTTCCGCGCGCACTTCACTGGTCAGCTGTGGGTTATCCAACAGCTCGCCAACTTTTTCGTTCTGGCTGACCGCCGCTGCGGTTGCCAACGCAACGCTCCAACCGGAAAGGTTGGAGGCTTGCTGTGCGTGGGCAAAGGCCGCTTTCGCGTAGGGCCGGGCCAGAGTGCTGAGTTCCGCCATGGGTTCCTCGCTTACAGCTCGGCTGCCAGTTTCTCGATCAGGTCATCGTGTGCCTTGGCATCGATGTTGACCGAGAGAATTTTCTCGGCGCCGGCAACAGACAGGCTAGCGACACGCGAACGAAGCTGTTCTTTCGCACGGTTCACTTCCTGCTCGATTTCCGCCTGGGCGGCAGCTTTCAGGCGATCGCCTTCGCTGCGCGCGGCTTCTTTGGCTTCATCAACGATCTGATTGGCGCGCTTGTTAGCGCCATCGATGATTTCTGCAGCCTGGGCCTTGGCTTCTTTCAGTTGCTCGGCAGCTTTGCGCTGAGCCAGTTCGAGATCTTTCTCCGCGCGCTCGGCTTCTTGCAGACCGGTAGCAATCTTTTGCTCACGCTCTTGCATAACACCCAGCAGGGCCGGCCAGACAAACTTCCAGCAGAACCATACGAAGGCGAGAAAGGTGATCGACTGGCCGATCAGAGTCAGGTTGATATTCACACCGACACCTCTTGCTCTTTCAAAAATGGGTTAAAGGGCAATTGGAACGATGGAATTAACCAGCCAGACCAGGAGCAACCGCGAAAATCAGGTACATAGCGATACCAACACCGATCATCGGTACGGCGTCGAGCAGACCAGCCATCAGGAACATTTTGCCCTGCAGAGCGGGGGCCTGTTCCGGCTGACGAGCAGAGCCTTCCAGCAGTTTGCCACCCAGGGTGCCGAAACCGATAGCAGTACCCAGTGCGCCCAGACCGATCAGCAGTGCAGCAGCTACGTATACCAGACCTAATGCTTCCATTGTTTTCTCCAAAGTAAAGTTAAAGAGTTGTTGAAGTTAAAAGTGAGTGAAAAAAGTCAGTAAACCGACAAAACCGTTACATCCGGCACGACCATTACTGGTCGTGCGCGTGCTCTTCTTCCCGGTCGTGCGCCATCGCCATGTACACAGTGGTCAGCACCATGAATACGAAGGCCTGCAGGGTAATCACCAGGATGTGGAAAATGGCCCAGCCCATCTGCAGCAGGCCGGCACCGATAAAGCCGAGAACACCTACACCAAACACGATGGCGATCAGGATAAAGATCATTTCACCGGCGTAGAGGTTGCCGAACAAACGCAGGCCCAGGGAGACCGGCTTGGCAATCAGGGACACCGCTTCCAGCAGGAAGTTGAACGGGATCAGGAAAATATCGATGTACCACTTGCCGGAGTGGAAGGGGTGCAGGGTGAGCTCTTTGACGAAGCCCATCAGGCCCTTCTCACGCACACTGAAGAAAATCATCAGCGCGAATACGGCCAGAGCCATACCCAGAGTGGCGTTGAGATCGGTAGTCGGCACTACCTTGAAGTAGACGTGATGCGGATCCACACCGGTAATGGCAGAAGTACCGTGGGCAAAGGCCAGCGGCAACCAGTCTACCGGCACCAGGTCCATGAGGTTCATCAGGAACACCCAGGTGAAAATGGTCAGGGCCATCGGCGCGACCATGCTGTTGCGGTGAGGGAAGGTGTCCTTGACGACCTTGTCGACGAAATCGACGATCAGCTCGACAAAGCTCTGGAAACCGCTCGGTACGCCGGCGGTAGCTTTCTTTGCGGCGCGCGCGAACAGGAAGCAGAAAAGCATGCCCAGACCGATGGACCATCCGAGCGTGTCCAGGTGGACCGCCCAGAAGCCCATGTCGGCTGCTTCCTGACTGCTGTGCGCAACAGTCCAGGTGGATTCAGTGAGTACGCTCCCGTCAGCACGGGTGTAACCCGCGGGAAGTTTACCGTAAGCAAGATTTTGCAGGTGGTGCTGGATATAACCCGTCGCGGTTTGTTCGGCAGCCATAGTTCCTCAACACGTTTTAAGATAAAAAACTTTTTTCAGGAACCCCTGCCTGCGCCAGCCATCTATCTTTGGCGCAGTCACTCTTCGGGGTTCCGGGCCGCCGGCTATTTAATGCCTCGTTGCATGCAGGCGGGCCACTAGAATCCATTGCAAAATCACACACAAGCTGTAGCTGATAAACAGCACCGCTGCGTTCAGCGGTTTTACCGCGGCGAACACTGCCGCGAACCCGGCCAGGGTCATTACAAACTTGCCGGTCTCAGCGCGGTAGAAGCTCGCCACCGTGCGCTGACTTGCGCGAGCTCCACGCAATTTGCGTCCGCCCGGGCTCAATAGCTCAAAGGCGCGCAATCCAAAATACAGATTGGGCAGCACACACAGGGTGCCGCCGAGCAGGGCGGAGAGCGCAATCACTCGCCCCAGCGTCAGTTCGAGCGCCAGCGCAGCCAGCAAAACAGCTGCCAGCTGGATCAGCGAAATCTTTACTACCGGGGGATTACGCATAGGCGGGAACTGGCCGGCCGGATTTTGATCTCCGCCCAAATTTTGGGCGTGCGAATTATGTCGGAACAGGCCAGCCGATTCAACTGGCAAATATCGTCAGTTGGTATGGCTTTCGCGTTCTTTTGTCACCCCCCGAAGCGATAGTGAACACTCACCTATTTACAGGAATGTCCGCCTTGGGAGGATCGGTTGTGCGACATGTGAGCGCACCAGCTTGGCGCACAAATTCTGCAACCGTTGCAATTGTAACGGTTGCAGAGCGGGCGAATCAGTCCTCGCTGTATCCCAGATGGGCGAGGATACCGTCCAGCTCATCGAGACTGGTGTATTTGAGCACCAGCTTGCCGGCGCCTTTTTCACCGTGATCGATGGCAACCGGCACGCCAATTTTTTCAGCCAGGCGCTCGCTGAGGCGTCGAATATTCGGATCCACTTCCGGTTTCTTCGCCTTCGGCTTGCCGGCCTGCTCCTGGATACGGCGTACCAGCGCCTCTGTCTGGCGTACGGTCAGGCCGCGATCCACCACCTGGCGGGCGGCTTCGCGCTGACCATCACCGGACAAGCCCAACAGAGCCTTGGCGTGGCCGGTTTCAATATCACCGCGCTCGAGGAAGGTACGCACTTCGTCGGTCAGGCTCAACAGGCGCAACAGGTTGGTCACTGCGGTGCGGGATTTGCCCACCGCTTCCGCCACCTGCTGCTGGGTGAGCTCGAATTCGTCCTGCAGGCGCTTGAGGGCAACCGCCTCCTCGACCGGGTTGAGATCTTCGCGCTGGATGTTTTCGATCAGCGCCATGGCGATGGCAGCTTCGTCAGCCACATCGCGGATCAATGCCGGAACCTTGTCCAGTTCGGCCAGCTGGGCTGCGCGCCAGCGGCGCTCACCGGCGATGATCTCGTACTTGTGCTCGCCGATCGGGCGCACGACGATGGGCTGCATGATGCCCTGGGCGCGGATGGAGTCAGCCAGTTCCTGCAGGGATTCCTGTGGGAAGTCGCGGCGCGGCTGATAGCGGCCGCGCTGCAAAAATTCGATGGGCAGCTCTTTGAGCTCGCCGTCGACGCGCTCGACGATATCGCCATTGCGCTCACCAGTGGCGACGGCGATCGCCTCGCTGGCATTGTTGCTGATCAGATGGGAAAGCCCTTTCCCGAGGCCTTTGCGTTTCGCGGCCATAAGTCTTCTACCTCAGTCTTATACCGCTTCCGCTACCGGACGGGGTCCACTGTTTGAATTGCTGTTGTTCTGGTTAGCTGCGGCATGGCGACGAGTGATCTCGCCGGCGAGCGCCAGGTAGGCGATGGCGCCCTTGGAGTTGCGATCGTATTCCAGCGCCGGCTTGCCGAAGCTGGGGGCTTCCGCCAGACGCACATTGCGCGGAATGCAGGTGCGGTACAGGCGATCGCCAAAGTATTCGTTGAGCTGATCCGAAACATCCCCGGTGAGGCTGTTGCGCGGATCGTACATGGTGCGCAGGATACCCTCGATGCGCAGGTCCGGATTGGCGGCCTGCTGCACCTGGGTGATGGTATCAATCAGGGAGGAGAGTCCCTCCAGTGCGTAGTACTCGCACTGCATCGGGATCAGCACACCACCAGCGGCACACAGCGCGTTGACCGTGAGCATGTTCAGGGATGGCGGGCAGTCGATGATGATGTAGTCGTAGTCGTTGCTGATCTCCGCCAGCGCCTGGCGCAGGCGTGACTCGCGGCCATCCATTTCCAGCAGCTCCACCTCGGCGGCAGACAGGTCGATATTTGCCGGCATCAGGTCGAACCCGCTGGAGGTGGTCACGATCGCCTTGCGCGGCGGCAGCAGGCTGGCGAGCACATCGTAACTGGAAAGCTGCAGCTCGCTCTTGTCGACACCGCTGCCCATGGTGGCATTGCCCTGGGGATCGAGGTCGATCAGCAGCACACGTCGCTTGCTGGCAACGAGAGAGGCTGACAGGTTGACGCAGGTGGTGGTTTTACCCACGCCACCTTTCTGGTTGGCTACCGCAAAAATCTTGCTCAAGGTTCTGGTCCTGTTGTTCCCGGTGGCTCGGTATCCTGTGGCCGGCCGGGCTCGCCGCTGGGCCGGGGTCACCGGAAGGCGCGGCAGCAAAAGCGCACTCGCGAACATCGGCCCGGTGCGCAGGTGTCGAATTTCATTCGGATATCTGGCCACGCCAGACATTGTTTGCAGTGGCGATTCCGTCGAATCGCCGCCTCAACCCTCGCGTACGAGGACGATCAGATGGCGCTCGGCATCGCAGCCGGGCACCTGCAGGGCGTGCAGCTGTTCGACCTTAATGCCTTTTGGCAATGCACTCAACTCATCTTCCGGGATCTTGCCCTTCATCGCATAGAATCGGCCACCCGGAGCTAGTAAATGCTCACTACCGGCCACCATGTCCTGCAGCGAAGCAAATGCCCGCGATACCACTCCGGCATAGGCCTCCCCGGGCTGGTAAGCCTCAACCCGCTGGTTCACCACGTTGATATTGGCAAGCTTGAGCTGGCTGGCAACCTGAAACTGGAAGCGGGACTTTTTGCCGTTGCTGTCGAGCAGGCTGATCGGACGCTCCGGATGGATAATGGCCAGTGGGATGCCCGGCAGGCCGCCACCGGAGCCCACATCGATCAGCGGTGAACAGTCAT
This sequence comes from Microbulbifer sp. YPW1, assembly GCF_013367775.1. Classification (NCBI taxonomy): domain Bacteria; kingdom Pseudomonadati; phylum Pseudomonadota; class Gammaproteobacteria; order Cellvibrionales; family Microbulbiferaceae; genus Microbulbifer; species Microbulbifer sp. YPW1. The sequence continues at coordinate 1,546,451 of NZ_CP055157.1, read as the reverse complement.
CGGAGCTCACACCACACAGATTGACCACGCTCAGGCTGTCGATGATATGGCGCTCGAGCATCTCCGACGGATCCCGCACCGCGGAGAGGTTATACGCCGCATTCCAGCGCGCAAACAGATCCAGATAGGCCAGCAGTTTGTCCTGCTGCTCGGTGGTCAGTGACAGCGCTAACTGTTCTGCCGCCTGCTGCAGGCGGGGGCGAAACTGTTCCATACCGTCAGACCGCCTTCTTGCGGCTCAACAGGCCGCGCTTCTTCAGCTGAATCAGCAACAGCGACACCGCGGCCGGGGTCACCCCGGGAACCCGGCCCGCGCGGGCGAGGGTATCCGGGCGCGCATCGCTCAGTTTCTGGATCACTTCGTTGGACAGCCCGGAAACTGCCGCGTAGTCGAAATCCGCCGGTAGTGGCGTGTCTTCGTAGGCTTGCAGGCGCTCGATCTCATCCCGCTGACGATCGATATAACCCGCGTACTTGGCCGCGATTTCCACCTGTTCGGCCACTTTTTCATCCGTAACCGGCTCGCCCTTGAGCGCAGCCACATCGCCGTAGTTCAGTTCCGGGCGGCGCAGTAGGTCCTGCAGGCTGTACTCCCGTGCCAGAGGTTGCGGCAGCTTCTGCTCCACAATCTTGGCGGCATCGCTGCCCGGCTGGATCCAGGTCTCCTTGAGGCGCTGCTGTTCGCGCTCCATGGACTCGCGCTTTTCACAGAACGCCTGCCAGCGGACGTCGTCCACCAACCCCAGTTCGCGACCCTTTTCGGTAAGGCGCAGATCCGCGTTGTCTTCACGCAGCAGCAGGCGGTACTCCGCGCGGCTGGTGAACATGCGATAGGGCTCCTTGGTGCCACTGGTGATCAGGTCGTCCACCAGTACCCCCAGATAGGCCTCGTCGCGGCGCGGCGCCCAGGCGTCTTTGTCCTGGGCCAGCAGTGCGGCATTGGCCCCCGCGAGCAGCCCCTGGGCTGCGGCTTCTTCGTAGCCGGTAGTGCCATTGATCTGGCCGGCGAAGAACAGGCCGTGGATAAATTTGGTTTCCAGCGACGGTCGCAGGTCCCGCGGATCGAAGAAATCGTATTCGATGGCGTAGCCCGGGCGGGTGATATGTGCGTTTTCGAACCCCTTGATCGAACGCACCAGATCCATCTGCACATCGAACGGCAGGCTGGTTGAGATGCCGTTGGGATACAGCTCGTTGGTGGTCAATCCCTCGGGCTCGATAAAGATCTGGTGGCTGTTCTTGTCGGCAAAGCGGTGCACCTTGTCCTCGATGGAGGGGCAGTAGCGCGGGCCGATGCCCTCGATCACCCCGGAATACATCGGGGAGCGGTCGAGGCCGCCGTGAATGATCTCGTGCGTGCGCTCGTTGGTATGGGTAATCCAGCAGCAGACCTGGCGCGGGTGCTGCTCGCGGCGACCGAGGTAAGACATCACCGGCAGCGGCTCGTCGCCCCACTGCTCCTCGAGGCCGGAGAAGTCCACCGAGCGCGCATCGATACGCGGCGGCGTGCCTGTCTTCAGACGCTCCACACGGAACGGCAGCGCGCGCAGGCGCTCCGCCAGGGCGATGGAGGGGGGATCTCCGGCCCGACCACCCGCGTGGTTGTCGAGTCCGATATGGATGCGACCGCCGAGAAAGGTTCCCGCGGTGATCACTACCGATTTCCCGCGGAAGCGCAGGCCGGCATTGGTCACGACCCCGGTAACACGGTCGTTCTCCACGATCAGATCGTCGGCAGCCTGCTGGAAGATATCCAGGTTGGGCTGATTCTCCAGGATGCTGCGGATCGCCGCGCGGTACAGGGCGCGGTCAGCCTGGGCGCGGGTGGCGCGCACCGCCGGGCCTTTGCGTGCATTGAGCACGCGAAACTGGATACCGCCCAGGTCTGTGGCCGTGGCCATGGCGCCCCCCAGGGCATCCACTTCTTTCACCAGGTGGCTCTTGCCGATACCACCGATGGCGGGATTACACGACATCTGACCGAGGGTCTCGATGTTGTGGGTCAGCAGCAGGGTACGGCTGCCCATACGCGCAGCGGCGAGGGAAGCTTCGGTACCGGCGTGTCCGCCGCCAATCACGATCACATCATATTGTGTGGGGTAATCCATAGGGTCGAGCTCTGGCGGCCTGTGGCACGCAGTAGGGGGTGAATCCTGTGGGCACTGCACCGGGGCAGGCAAAAATTCGGCCGCACATTATAGGCACCTTCAGCTGTGCAAAAAAGCGGCACGGCAAATTTACTTTTCTGCTTTCTCTTTAATACATAAATAAAGTTATACATACCTTACGTATAAGTACGTGTTTATATTTAATGTAATTATTAGAGGGGGTGGATTTGCTGTATAGGTTCAAAAAGTGTATTTAAAACAGTGACTTACATCAATGATAACTACCCCTTAAACCCCTGCTTTTGCGGGGGTACAACCCATGTACGCGGGTGTGGACAGGCGGGATAACTTTGCCACTTTAGATCTACTCTGCAGGTTATCCCCGGATTCGTACCGTTTTTTGTGACCACTTTCCCAGTGATTCGTCCACAACCGACCGAAACACCATGCTGATTTCTCTTGGTTGTGAATAAGTCTGTGGGTTTACGGGATAATTTGCTGTGTTGGGATCTTGGATAGGTGGTCCATCTGGATAACCTTGTGGATTGCTGTGAGCAACTCCTGTGGTTTGTACGGGGAAGGGCTGTTGTCGGAATCTGGGCCGCGACCTAAATTCCTGATGTGGACAACTGGATTGCCAAAATTGGCAGCTGCGGTCGGCAGCCGACTGAGTGGTTCTGCTGACGTTGATGGGTATTCGGGGGGCTAGACGGGGGGCTAGACGGGGGGCTAGACGGGGGGCTAGACGGGGGGTACGGGCAGGTTTGGTGCTGCCCGCAGTCTTTTTTCAGGTAGGGAAGGGGGGGGCAGGGTTTATTTGCCGATACAGAAGCTGCCGAAGATTTTGCCGAGTAGTTCGTCGGCAGTCATGGCGCCGGTAATCTCCCCCAGCGCCTGTTGTGCCTGTCGCAGGTCTTCCGCCAGCAGTTCCCCGGCGCCGCTGGCAGTGAGCTGCGCGCGGCCTTCGAGAATAAACCCCCGCGCGCGCGCCAGGGCATCCAGGTGTCGCCGGCGTGCGCTGAATGCCCCCTCGTTGCCGGACTGGTAGCCCATGCACTGTTTCAGGTGATGCTTCAGGTCTTCGATACCGGCGCCTGTTTTGGCGCTGATCGCGATGATCGGTATGCCGTCGCTATGTGCCTGTAAACCGGCGCTGTACTCGGTGAGGTCGATTTTGTTGACCACCAGGGTGAGCTTTTCCGCATCTGGCAGCTGGCGGGTAAAGTCCGGCCAGGCCTGTTCCGGATCCAGTGAGTTGAGTTCGCGGGCGTCGACCACCAGCAGTACGCGGTCGGCACTGCGGATCTCATCCCACGCCCGCTGCATCCCGATCTGCTCCACCTGGTCCGGTGATTCCCTCAAGCCGGCTGTGTCCGCGATATGCAGTGGCATACCGTCGATATGAATGTGCTCGCGCAGCACATCGCGGGTGGTGCCGGCGATGTCGGTCACTATCGCCGTGTCTTTTCCCGCCAGTGCATTGAGCAGGCTCGACTTTCCGGCATTGGGTTTACCGGCGATTGCCACCTGCATCCCCTCGCGCATGATGGTGCCCTGGCGCGCCTGGGCATCGACCGTGTCCAGTTGCGTCAGCAGGGCATCAATATCTGCGGCAACCTTGCCATCGGCGAGAAAATCGATTTCTTCTTCCGGAAAATCGATCGATGCTTCGACATAGATACGTAAAGCGGTCAATTGGGTGGATAACTCTTCGATTTTTTCGGAGAAAACACCCTGTAGGGAGCGCAGCGCATTCTGTGCGGCCTGTGCACTTCCCGCGTCAATCAGGTCGGCCACCGCCTCGGCTTGCGCCAGATCCATCTTGTCATTGAGAAAAGCGCGCTCGGAGAACTCTCCAGGCCGCGCCTGGCGCGCCCCCATTTCGATCAGCGCAGACATCAGCGTATCGAGGATCACCGGTCCGCCGTGACCCTGGAGTTCTACCACGTCTTCGCCGGTAAATGAGTTGGGTCCGGGGAAGAACAGTGCCAGCCCCTGATCCAGTAACTGGTCGCCGCGGGCAAAATCGCAATAGTGGGCAAAGCGCGGTTTGAAGGGTTTACCGGCGAGCTGTTCACCGATTTCCCGGGCTCGGGCACCGGACAGGCGAATCACACCGATTCCCCCGCGTCCGGGAGGCGTGGCGACGGCGGCGATGGTCTCTTTGCTGAGGCTTTGCTGGGACATGCTCTGAGTTTATCCAGAATTCTCAAATTTGTTGCAGATAAAAGAAGGGCCGCGCAATGCGGCCCTTAACTTTCTTGTGACTTCCGGGGCGTTCTGCCTCGGTAGATTTGCGGTCCTACTTGCCCGCCGCTTCGACCTGCTTATTGATAAACCAGGTCTGGGCAATGGTGATCAGGTTGTTCGCGATCCAGTAGATGACCATGCCGGCGGGGAACCACAGGAAGAAGAAGGTCATCATCACCGGCATCAGCTGCATGATCTTGGCCTGGGTTGGGTCCGTGGGCTGCGGGTTCAGCTTCTGCATAAACCACATGGACAGTCCCATGATCACCGGCAGGATGAAATAGGGGTCCTTCACCGACAGGTCGTGAATCCAGCCGATCCACGGCGCATGGCGCAGTTCGACGGTTTCCATCAGCATCCAGTAGAGACCGATAAATACCGGCATCTGCAGCAGGATCGGCAGACAGCCACCCACCGGGTTGATCTTCTCCCGGCGGTACAGCTTCATGGTCTCTTCCGCCAACTTCTGGCGATTGTCCTTGTATTGCTCCTGCAGTTTCTTCATCTGCGGCGCGAACTTGCGCATGCGCGCCATGGACTTGAGGCCGGCGGCAGACAGCGGGAACAGCAGTGCCTTGATGAACACCGTGAGCAGGATGATGGACCAGCCCCAGTTGTCCACGATGTGATCGTGGATCCAGTTCAGTACCCGGAACATGGGTTTCGCCAGCCACCACAGCCAGCCGTAGTCCACGGTCAGGTCCAGATAGGGAGAGATTTCTTCCAGGCGGTAAACGTCTTTCGGGCCGGCGTAGAAGGAAGCTTCCACGGTACCCTGCTTACCGGGCTCAATACGCAACTGCGGGCTGGTAAAGCCCATGCTGTAGAGGCCGTTGCCGATGGGCTGCAGGGCAAAGGTGTTGTTTTCCTGCTGATTGGGTACCCAGGCGCTCAGGAAGTAGTGCTGGACCATGGCAACCCAGCCGCCCTGAATGGTTTCAGTGGTCGGCTTTTTGCTGATGTCTTCAAAGTCCTGCTTGTAATAGTTTTCCTCACTGGTGTGCAGTGCTGCGCCGAGGAAGGGGGACATGCCGATGCCCACATCCACCGGGGGCTCCAGGCTGTCGCGCACGATCTCGCCGCACATACCGGCCAGCAGCGGCTTGTCGCGGCCGTTGTCGACCAGGTAGGAAACCTTGATCAGGTAGTCGCCGCGGTTGAAGGTAAAGCGCTTGGTGAAGCCGATACCGTTCTGGGTCTGCTTCAGATCGACGGTGAGGGTGTCTTTCCCCTCCTGCAGGGCGTATTCGCTGGCGTCACTGGTAAACGCCGGACGGCCTGCGGAGCAATTACCCTTACCGCCGACCAGACCGCTTTTAGCTACATAGGTGTGGCTGCGGGTCTGGTTGAGCAGGATCAGGGGGCGGTCCGGCGTATCGATCTCTTCGTAGTATTTGCGCAGCGCGACTTTGACGATATCGCCGCCATTGGGATCGATCAGCAGGCTCAGGGTGTCAGTATTGACGCTGATCAGTTTTGGCTGGCTGGTGGATCCCACTTCCGGAATGGCGCCGTCGGGCAGTTCGCCATCGTTGCTACCAGCTTGCGCCTGGCTGCTGGGCAGGGTCTCGGAACCCTGGGCCTGGGAGTGCACCACGGTTTTCTGGTCGAGGGCGGGGGTGTGCTGCTCCTGGAAAGCGTTCCATTGGTAAATCAGGGCCAGGAGGACCGCGGCGATGCCGCCGACCAGCGTGTAGCGTTGCCAATCCATTATTTCGATAGCCTTGTTGCGGTGGCGGAAATTATTCGGCCGCCGGAGTTTTTGATTCTTTGGAAGCGGGGGGGACATGGTCCAGACCGCCGGGATGCCAAGGGTGGCATTTTATAAGGCGGCGCAGGGTTAAATAACCCCCTTTGCAGAATCCGTGGGTTTTTAATGCATCTTCAGCATAACGGGAGCAGGTGGGGTAGAAGCGACACTGGTTACCCACCCAGGGGCTGGCGATCAGACGGTATAAATGGATCAGCTTGATGGCCAGCCATTTCACGGTTGATCTCCCGGTGAGGATGTTGCACGCGCCTTGCCGCCGCTCCCCCCGCGTTTCTTACCGCTGCGCTGGTTGCGCGGTCGGTTGGATCCGCCATTATCCGGCTGCGGATTGCGCGCTCGCTGGTCCAGCTTGCGCCACAGTTTGCCGAATATCTTGTGTAATGCCGCGTTGTCCAGTTCACCGGCACCGGCGCGCGCGAGGATCACGGCATCCAGTGGGAACAGGTCGTGTTGGCGCAGGCGGAAAGTTTCACGAGCGATACGCTTGATGCGATTGCGGTCGGTAGCGTTGCGGACGTGTTTTTTGGCAATGACGAGGCCGAGCCTGGGATGCTCCAGCTCGTTCGGGCGGGCGAGGATCAGGAATTGAGGCTGCGCGGCGCGAACCGGCGCAGAATCAAAAACGGCGCGATACTGCGCCGCATTGAGCAGCCGCAGCGGCTTGGCGAATGCGAAGTCGCTGCGTGGGCACTGCATGATGATTCAGTGGCAAATATAAGGTTGCTCGCAGAGCGGCAATCTTATGCGCACAGAACCTTGCGGCCTTTGGCGCGACGACGAGCCAGTACTTTGCGGCCGTTCTTGGTGGCCATACGGGCACGGAAACCGTGGTTGCGCTTGCGCTTCAAGTTGCTGGGCTGAAATGTGCGTTTCATGGTGTTACTACCTGGAGTTATGTCCCGGAGTTATGTCCTGGAAGTTTGCGTAATTCTGGGCCGCTTGCGGCAATAGCCCGTTGCGGCACGCCCTGATGGGCCGACTTCGGAGCGGGCTATGCGCTGCGAAGGCGGCGGATTGTATAGAAACAAGCCAGCTAAAGCAACGGAATTGGGGGATTCCTGTGCAGGAAATTCCTCGACCGGGGTTCGGTTCGTCTCAGGAGGGGCTGTTTCCATCTGTGCACCGTTTGGCTGTGGTGTCGGTACAATCCAGCGAGGCACCATTATAAGGAAGGAAGTGGAAACTCGGGGGGCATTTTCCGGTCGAAGGCGGGTGCAAGCTCGGGTAGAAAAGCACGCTATTTTCACAAGCTGTTGTATTGGTTGCAGTATTCGTGGAAGTTCACCGGTTTACCCCAAGCTATCCACAGATAGCTGTGGATAACTAGATTCCGTTATGACTCGTTGTCCGGTTATTTTGTGCTCAAGCCTTTGATATTACAGGGCTTTCCGTACGAAAAGTTGTCCCCATTTTCCGGTTATTTGTGGATAACCTGCGGAGCAACCGATATACTACCCGCCTTCTTTTGAGGTGCTGCCCGGTGTTTTCGGGGGCAGCTTTCTGCTGGCACTTTTTGGGCGCAGTCGCACCTCGATCCGTGTTTTAGGGGGTTCCTTGTCTGATTCCGTTTGGAAGCAGTGTGCTGCTTGTTTGCAGGATGAATTGCCACCACAGCAATTCAATACCTGGATTCGGCCGCTGCGCGTCAGTGACGACTGTTCCGAGGGGGAGCTGCGTCTGGTGGCGCCCAATCGCTTTATTATCAACTGGGTAAGCGACAAGTTTCTCGATCGCATTCGCGAGCTCGTGCAGCAGTTTGCGGGTCGTTCCCTGCCTGTAGAAGTGGTCGCCATGGAGCGCCGCACCGCGCGTTTCCGGCGTAACCTGGGTGGTGCGGATGCACCGCAGCATCAGGGATATCATCAGCCCCAGCCTGCGGCAGCGCCGCCGGTTGCGCGGGCATCATCTTTTGGCGGTGGAAACGCGCACGGTGGCACTCAACACAACGACGGCGTGCCGCCGGGGCGTACGCCGGGTTTTGCGTTCGGCAATACCGGCGGCGAGAGCGCCGAGCGCCACACTTCCGGGTACGGTGATCGCAACCACCGCTCCTCTCTACCTTCTGCCCGCAGCGGCTCTGCCGGAGCACCTGGTGTTTCCCCGGACGCCCGCAATCTCGCGGCCGAGGAGGCGGGTGCTGACGCATTGACCGCAGCGGAGCGTTTGCCCGCAGACCTGCATTCCGGTAGTGAAGTAGTTGTTCCGCCGGCGCAGAACACGGGCGGCGGCCAGCGCAAGGTGGAAGTGGAAGGTGCGATCAAGCACGGCAGTTCACTTAACCGCGGTTTTACCTTTGCGTCTTTTGTAGAGGGTAAGTCCAACCAGTTGGGTCTGGCGGCTGCCCAGCAGATTTCTGACAACCCGGGTGGCGCCTATAATCCGCTGTTTATTTATGGTGGTGTCGGCCTCGGCAAGACCCACCTTATGCACGCCGTGGGTAACGCGCTGGTTGACCGCAATCCCAATGCGAAGGTGGTATACCTGCACTCCGAGCGGTTTGTGGCCGATATGGTGAAGGCGCTGCAGCTCAATGCGATCAGTGATTTCAAGCGTTACTACCGATCTGTGGACGCGCTGCTGATTGACGATATCCAGTTCTTCGCTGGCAAGGAGCGCTCCCAGGAGGAGTTCTTCCATACCTTCAATGCGCTGCTTGAGGGCGGCCAGCAGATCATTCTTACCTGCGATCGTTACCCGAAGGAAATCGATGGCCTTGAGGAGCGCCTCAAGTCGCGTTTTGGCTGGGGATTGACGGTGGCGGTGGAGCCGCCGGAGCTTGAAACCCGCGTTGCCATCTTGATGAAAAAGGCCGAGCAGGTGGGTGTCGACCTACCGCATGACTCTGCGTTTTTTATCGCCCAGCGCATCCGTTCCAACGTCCGAGAGCTCGAGGGTGCATTGCGGCGAGTGATTGCCAATGCGCAGTTCACCGGCCGCGCCATTGACGATATTCTGGTGCGCGAGGCGTTGAAGGACCTGTTGGCGCTGCAGGATCGCCTGGTCAGCATCGATAATATCCAGCGTGTGGTTGCCGAATACTACAAGATCAAGGTTGCGGATCTGCTTTCCAAGCGCCGCAGTCGCTCTGTAGCGCGTCCACGGCAAGTGGCTATGTCACTCGCCAAGGAACTGACGAACCACAGTCTGCCGGAAATTGGTGATGCGTTTGGCGGACGCGACCACACCACGGTGTTGCACGCGTGTCGGAAGATCAAGCAGCTGCAGGAGTCTGACGGCGATATCCGCGAGGATGTGCGCCTGCTGACCCGTTCCCTGACAACCTGAAGTTATTGATATATTTAGAATTTTTCCAGATCCCCGCGCGGGGAGCGGAATTACAAAAATGACCTAACAAAGATCAAGGCAATAATTATGAAATTCAGCGTTAGCCGCGATGCCCTGGTAAAGCCGCTGCAACTGGTTGCGGGTGTGGTTGAAAAACGTCAGACCCTGCCGGTTTTGGCCAATGTGCTTCTGCAGCTGCAGGGGCAGGAGCTTTCGCTCACCGGTACCGATCTGGAAGTAGAGATCGTTGGCCGACTTCAGTTGGACCAGCCCGCCGAGATGGAGGGCGAGGTTACCGTTCCCGCGCGCAAGTTGTTGGATATCTGTCGCTCTCTGCCGGACGGCTCCGAGCTCAAATTCGAGCGCGACGGTGAGCGCCTGGTACTGCGCAGCGGCCGCAGCCGTTTTCAGCTGTCCACGCTGCCCGCCAGTGATTTCCCGAATCAGGAAGAGACCACCGCGCAGAGCCGGTTCAGTATTTCCCAGCGTGAGATCCGCCGCCTGATTGAAGCCACCGGCTTTGCCATGGCGCAGCAGGACGTTCGCTATTACCTGAATGGCCTGCTGCTGGAGTGTCGCCCGCAGCAGCTACGCGCAGTGGCTACCGACGGTCACCGCCTGGCGCTGTGTGACCGGGATGCACCGGGTCTCAACGTTGAGGCGCCGATCCAGGCAATCGTGCCGCGCAAGGGCGTGCTTGAGCTGGCCCGACTGCTGGAAGATACCGATGTGAGTGCCGATGTGGTGCTCGGCAACAACCATATTCGCGTTAACAGCGGTCCGTTCACTTTCACATCCAAGCTGGTGGACGGCAAATTCCCGGACTACGAACGTGTATTGCCGCGCGGTACCGGGAATGAAGTATTTGCCGATCGTCTGATGCTGCGCCAGGCCTTCCAGCGCGCCGCGATCCTGTCCAATGAAAAGTACCGCGGTGTGCGTCTGCAGTTGTCCGAAGGGCTGTTGCAGATTGTTGCCAACAACCCCGAACAGGAAGAGGCGGAAGAGCAGCTGATGGTTGATTACCATGGGGATCCGCTGGAGATCGGATTCAATGTGGGCTATCTGCTGGATGTCACTGCAGCGATTCACAGCGATCAGATCCGTATCGGCCTTGGAGATGCCAACAGCAGTGCGCTGCTGCAGCAGCCGGAGCAGGGCGACTCTGTGTACGTGATTATGCCGATGCGGCTTTGATCCAGTCGCTGACCCAGGGGCTTGTCGGTTTATCATTTTGATCTTCTGCCTTAAGTTATCCCGTTTGTCGCAAAAGACCGCCACCCAGACAGGGTGGCGGTCTTTTCGTATGTGTCTGTCGGTGTTTTTCAGCGGAGTCGTGCTGTGGCGCTGAACAGATTGGTCCTGAGTAACTTTCGAAACATCGTGTCTGTGGATTTGCAGCTGGCACCGGCAGTGAACCTGTTTTGTGGTGCCAATGGCAGTGGCAAGACCTCGCTGCTCGAGGCGGTGCATATGCTCGCCAGTGGCCGCTCTTTCCGCTCCCGGCAGAGTCAGACAGTGATTCGTCACGAAGCCGATGTATTGGCGGTTTTTGCGCGCCTGGCTGGTGGCACAACGCTGGGTGTTGAGAAGCGTCGGGATGGGCAGGGCCGGATTCGTATCAATCAATCGCCGGCGGAAAGTAGTTCCCAGCTGGCGTCCTGCCTGCCGTTACAGGTAATTAACAGCGAAAGCTTTGCCGCGCTGGACGGTGGTCCAGGGGTTAGGCGGCAATTATTGGATTGGACAGTGTTCCACGTGGAACATGGCTTTGCTCTGCAGTGGAAGGTCTATCAGACTGCATTGAAGCAGCGCAATGCACTGCTTCGTCGTGGTAAAATCGACTCCAAATCCCTGGATCCATGGGAACAACAGCTGGTCAAAAGTGGTGAGGCGGTAGACATGCTTCGCCGAGAGGTTTTCTCGCGGTTGAATGTCCAGTTCCAGCGTCGGTTGCTGGATCTACCCGAGTCAGTGTTCGGGGCGCTACAGCTTCACTACAGAGGCGGCTGGAAGAAGGAGTTGAGCCTGGGGGAGGCCTTGCAGGCTTCACGAGAGGGTGATCTTGCCCAGGGTTTTACCCGGGTTGGCCCCCACAGAGCGGATTTGCGCTTTGTTATCCACGGCCAGCCTGCCCATGCCGTTCTCTCTCGGGGGCAGCAGAAGATGGCTGTCTGTGCGTTGCGTACGGCAATGGCTTCGGTGGTCGAGGGTGCGCAGAAGGCGGTGTTTCTGGTAGATGATCTTCCGTCAGAGCTTGATGAGGGGAATCAGGCGCTATTTGCCCACTGGGTAAGCGCCTGTGCCAGTCAGGTTCTGGTTACGGGAATTGAACACTCCGTCACAGCGCGGCCCTGGCTACAACTGCCGGAGCCGTGGAATGCGCCGAAGATGTTCCACGTGGAACATGGGGTCGTAACTGCAGCGGAAAATTAAACACTGTCGGGCAGGCGAGTAAGGCCGGACAGGGCGTGCGATGTGTATGCGCAAAGAACGATTGTCAGACTGAAAAGAATTTCAAACTCAGAGTGCCGGGCAACCACGCCGGGCGTGAACGGAGCAACAGAATGTCGGAAGAGAATAACTACGATTCCAGTAGCATCAAGGTGCTCAAGGGCCTTGATGCAGTGCGCAAGCGCCCCGGGATGTATATTGGTGATACCGATGACGGCACCGGCCTGCACCACATGGTATTCGAGGTGGTGGATAACTCCATCGACGAAGCACTGGCGGGGCATTGCGACGAGATTCGTGTGATCATTCACCCGGACGAATCCGTCAGTGTTTCCGATAACGGTCGTGGTATTCCCACCGAAATGCACCCGGAAGAGGGCGTTTCCGCGGCCGAAGTGATCATGACCGTACTCCACGCGGGCGGTAAGTTCGATGACAATACCTACAAGGTATCCGGCGGCCTGCACGGTGTGGGGGTTTCCGTGGTGAACGCACTGTCGGCGGAGTTAAAGCTCACCATCCGTCGCGGAGGCAAGATCCATGAGCAGGTTTACCGCCACGGTGTTCCTGAAGCGCCTCTGGCCGTTGTTGGAGATTCCGATACCACCGGTACCACGGTGCACTTCAAGCCCTCGGCAGACACCTTTACCAATATCGAATTCCACTTCGAACAGCTGGCCAAGCGCCTGCGCGAACTGTCGTTCCTGAACTCCGGCGTACGTATCGTGTTGCGCGACGAACGCAGCGGTAAAGAGGAAGTCTACGAGTACGAAGGCGGTCTGCGCGCCTTTGTGGAATTCCTCAACCAGAACAAAACCCCGATCAACAAGGTACTGCACTTCCAGAACCAGCGCGAAGACGGGATCGCAGTCGAAGTGGCGCTGCAGTGGAACGACTCCTTCCAGGAAAATATCTACTGCTACACCAACAATATTCCCCAGCGCGATGGTGGTACCCACCTGGCTGGTTTCCGCGCGGCTTTGACCCGTGGACTGAATAACTACATCGAAAAAGAAGGTGTAGGTAAAAAGGACAAGGTAAGCACCACCGGTGACGACGCCCGCGAGGGGCTCACCGCGATCATTTCGGTAAAAGTACCGGATCCGAAATTCTCCTCCCAGACCAAAGACAAGCTGGTCTCCTCGGAAGTTAAGCCCGCGGTTGAGCAGGAGATGGGGCAGTCCTTCAACGATTATCTGTTGGAAAATCCGCAGGAAGCCAAGGCGGTGGTGGGCAAGATGATCGACGCCGCACGCGCCCGGGAAGCGGCGCGCAAGGCGCGGGAAATGACCCGCCGCAAGGGCGCACTGGATATCGCCGGCCTGCCCGGCAAGCTGGCGGACTGTCAGCAGAAAGACCCCGCGCTTTCCGAACTGTACCTGGTGGAGGGTGATTCCGCAGGTGGTTCTGCCAAGCAGGGGCGCGATCGCCGCACCCAGGCGATCCTGCCACTGAAGGGTAAGATCCTGAACGTCGAAAAAGCCCGCTTCGACAAGATGTTGTCCAGTGCCGAAGTCGGCACCCTGATTACCGCGCTGGGTTGCGGTATCGGCAAGAGCGAATTCAATCCGGACAAGCTGCGCTATCACTCCATCATCATCATGACCGACGCCGATGTGGATGGTGCACATATCCGAACCCTGCTACTGACCTTCTTCTTCCGCCAGATGCCGGAACTGATCGAGCGCGGGCACGTGTTTATTGCCCAGCCGCCACTGTACAAAATCGGCAAGGGCAAGCAGGAGCAGTACCTGAAGGATGAGGCGGCACTTACCCAGTTCCTGACCAATGCCGCCCTGGAAAGCGCCACCCTGTACGTAAATCCGGAAGCACCGGGACTGTCTGGCACTGCGCTGGAATCCCTGGTGAAGGAATACCGCGGGGTGATGGCTACCATCGACCGCCTGTCCCGTCTGTACCCGGAAGAAGTACTGCAGAGTATGGTCTATCTGCCGAGCCTGAAGCCGGAAGAGCTGCAGTCGGAAGCGCATATGCGCGAATGGACGCAGAAGCTGCACGAGCTACTGGAAAGTGAAGGCGAGGGCGGTGGCCGCCGCCATGCGGTCACCGTCTCGGAAGATTCTGAGCGCAACCTGTTCCTGCCAACCATCGACATCGTGGCTCACGGTGTGAGCAGTCGCTACACGGTCAGCCACGAATTCTTCGAATCTGCAGAGTACCGCTCTATCTGTCAGCTGGGCGAAAAGATGCAGGATCTGCTGGAAGAGGGTGCCTTTATCCAGCGCGGTGAAAAACGTCAGCCGGTAAGCAGCTTCCCGGAAGCACTGGCCTGGCTGATGAACGAAAGTCGCCGCGGCTACAGCATCCAGCGCTATAAGGGGTTGGGTGAGATGAACCCGGAGCAGCTGTGGGAGACCACTATGAATCCGGAAAGCCGTCGCATGCTTCAGGTTACTGTGGAAGATGCGATCGCTGCCGACCAGATCTTCACCACCCTGATGGGAGACCAGGTGGAGCCCCGTCGGGAATTCATCGAGAGCAATGCACTGGCGGTGGAAAACCTGGACGTCTAAGACTTCAAGCCCGGTTGAGAGATAGGGTAAGCAGTATGTAAGCGCTCACATCTATCTCGTATAGATAGCCCGATCAGTTTTCACTGATCGGGCTTTTTTCTTTCTGGGAGCTTCGTCAGGCAACACGGCAATTCATCACGATCTCATCCTGGTTCGCGGCCTGGTTGAACGCTCGATCGGTCTCAGCGAAGCCGTGTTGTTGCAGGAAGTAGCGTCCCCGCAGGTTTTCCTCCAGCACCCGTGTCTCGAGCTGTATGCGACCAAATTTTGCCTGTGCCATCAGCTCGCTGCCCACACCGCGCCCCTGTTCTCCGGGGGATACGAAGATGGTTTCTACGTGCAGGTTGTCGGTGATGGTCACAAGCCCCTCTGCAATATCACTACCCGGCCGGGTATAGACCCAGTGACTGACGCCTGTCGAAGACGACTGGCTGGCGCGATACTGGGTAGTTAACTGTCTGCGCAGTGCCCGCGCTTCCGCCATCCAGAATTTAACCGGCACGCTTGGGTGACTGCTGCATGCGAGGTGCAACCAGAGTTGCGACAGACGCTCTATATCGGATTCCTGAAGCGGTCTCAGCATAGATTCTCCACCTACCAGATAGATGTAACTGGTAATCCTAGGCTCGACGCAATAGCCCTCCAAACGGCACAGACGTACCTGAAAAAACCAACTACAGATCATGACACGATCTGTATAAAGAAATATAATCAATCTCATTAACAACCTCCATAACAACACTACCCGGACTAAGGAGAGCCTTGTGCGCCGTTTTGCACTGCACCCAATTTCCCTGTCTCTGGCCATAGCGATGACCAGCCCTGCGCTTGCGGCGCAAGAGAGCACAACCCAAAGTGCAGATACCCTGGAAACCGTATCCGTACTCGGGAATACCCAGACCCTGCACAAACTGCCGGGCTCCGCGCACCTGGTGAGCGCGGAAGAGCTCGAGAAATTCGAGTTTGTGGATATCAACCGCATGATGCGCAGCGTGCCGGGTGTCTATCTGCGCGAGGAAGACGGCTATGGCCTGCGTCCGAATATCGGTATCCGCGGTGCCGACGGCGGTCGCTCTAGCAAGATCTCACTGATGGAAGACGGCGTGCTGGTAGCTCCCGCTCCGTACTCTGCACCGGAAGCCTATTACTTCCCCACCGCTGGTCGCCTGAACAGTATCGAAGTCCTCAAGGGCCCGGGCACCCTGAAATACGGCCCCTTCACCGTCGGTGGTGCGGTCAACATGCTGAGCACCCCGATTCCCGAAGCCAGCGCCGGTAGCGTGCAGCTGGAAGCGGGTCAGTACGGTGAAAACCGCCTGCACACCTATTACGGCAGCAGTACCGAAACCACAGGCTGGCTGGTTGAAACCCACCAACAGCAGGCCGATGGCTTCCGCGATATCGACCGCGCCGACAGCGCCGACATTGCCAAGGAAGATTACCTGGTAAAAGGGCGCCTGAAGTCCGCCGAGGGCGCCGAATATGCCCAGCAACTGGATATCAAGCTGCAGTACTCCGAAGAGGAGTCCGGCATGAGTTATCTGGGCCTCACCGATGCGGACTTCGCCGCGGATCCCAACCGTCGCTACGGTATCAGTGCCCTGGATGAGATGCAGAACCGTCACAGTACCGTGCAGCTGAACCACAGCATTGCGCTCAGTGACAGCTTCAACGTAAACACCCAGGCTTACTACAACAAGTTCAAGCGCGACTGGTTCAAGACCAGCCTCGGTGGTTTGATCAATGACGCCAACGACGGCGACAGCGATGCCCAGGCGGTGCTCAACGGTACTCAGGATTACGACTTCGGTATCAAGCACAACAACCGCAATTACGTATCCCGCGGTGTACAGGTGAGCGCCGACTGGGCGCTGCAGACCGGCGATATTGCGCACGAGCTCGAATTCGGTGTGCGCCGCCACTGGGACGAGGTTGATCGCTTCCAGCCGGTGGAAAACTACAGCCAGGTGAACGGCACGCTGGTATTCAAGGAAGTGGTCGATCCAAGTTCCAGTAATAACCGCATCGAGGATGCGAGCGCCAAATCCCTGTTCATCTACGACCAGATACAGATGAGCGATGCCCTGGCCGTGACCGCCACCCTGCGATATGAGGACGTGAACACCGCACAGCAGCGCTACAACGACGTCGACCGTACCGAAAAGGGCAGCAGCAAATCCAACTCGGTGAGCGAGTGGCTGCCGGGCCTGGGCCTGACCTATCAGCTGAATGGCGACTGGACCCTGCTCGCTGGTGTTCACCGTGGCTTTGCGCCTCCCGGTGGCGGTTCCAGCGACGGCGAAGCCGGCGACCTCTCCACCAACTATGAGTGGGGCGCGCGTTTCACAGGCGGCACCCTGCGCGGTGAAGTGATCGCCTTCTTCAGTGATTACGAAAGCTCGGTGCAGAACTGCTCCGTGGCGGCTCCCTGTGCCAACGGTGCTGAGAGTGGTAACTATGCCCTGGGTGAATCCGAGATCCGTGGCCTGGAGGCCTCCCTGGGGTCGGAGTGGGTACTTGCTAACGGCTGGACCCTTCCGCTGACAGCGAGTTATACCTGGACCGACGCCGAAATCAGCAAGGACAGCGACGAATACCTGGAAAGCGACGGCCAAAGTGGCCTCGCAGCGGGCGACAACTTTGCCTATCTGCCTGAACAGGTATTTGCCCTGACTACCGGAATCGACAGTGGCGCCGCCTGGCGGGTCAACCTGACCGCGGCTTATCAGGATGAGATGTGTGTAAACAACAGTTGTAACCGCGCTGCGACCAGCCGTTCCGATTACACCGAATCCCTGTGGGTGCTGGATGCGGCCGCCCATTATGATTTCACCGACGACTTTGTTGGCTACCTGAAGATCGACAATCTGCTGGACAAGCAGGCCATTGTGAATCGCGCCCCGGACGGTGCCCGTGCCAACCGCCCGCGCACTGCCTCGGTCGGTATGACCTATCGCTTCTGATCGGTTTCCCCACCGCGCAAAAATAAAAAACCCGGCATTGCCGGGTTTTTTTTGTGCCTATATCAAACAGGCTTCTTTAAACGGTAACCGTCCCCGAGAGGTGTGCGAAATGCGCCTTCAGATAGCGGGTTTCCGGTATGGAGGGGTGTATCGGGTGGTCAGCGCCCTGGCCGCCGCTGCCAATAATACTGATGGACTTGTCCAGATGGCGACCCGCACCGCGCAGGATCTCCAGCAGCGTATCCGATTCCAGATGCATGGAGCAGGAAGCGCTCACCAGTAAGCCATTCTTTTCCAGCAGACGCAGTGCCAGCTCGTTGATGTGACGATAGGCGGCCTCACCGGATTTCTGGTCTTTGCGACGTTTGATAAATGCGGGCGGGTCCAGCACGATGGCATCGTAGCGCTCGCCGGCGGTAATCAGTTCCTTCATCGCATCCACGGCTTTGCCCTGGATGGTAATCAGGTCAGCCTGGCGATTGTTCAGTGCCGCATTCTCGTCGCACCAGTCCAGAGCCTGGCCAGAAGCATCCACACAGGTGACTTCCCGGGCGCCGTGAGCGAGTGCCTGCACACCCCAGCCGCCCGCATAGGAAAACAGGTCCAGCACGCGCTGACCCTTTACCCATTGATTCAAGCGCGCGCGATTCTCGCGGTGATCGTAGAACCAGCCGGTCTTCTGTCCCTCGTTTACCGGTGCCAGCAACGGCACACCGTTTTCCTCGAACGGCGCCATCTTTGGTACCTCGCCGTGGGCCACTTCACACAGGTCAGGCAACTCTTCCACCTTGCGCCCCTGGTGATCGTTGCGCAGCAAAATGCCTTTAGGGTTAACCAGCGTCACCAGCGCATCGACAATCTCCTGCACCAGGTTTTCCATGCCCCAGCTGCTGATCTGCACCACCAGATAATCGCCGAACCGATCCACCACCAATCCGGGCAGGCCATCGGAATCCCCGTACACCATCCGGTAACTGGGATGCGGGAAGTAGCGCTCGCGCATGGCGAGCGCACTTTCCAGGCGACGCTTCAGCATCTTGCCGGTAAACGGCCCTTTGCGGGAAACCAGTCGCGCGCAGATCAGCTGGTTGGGATTAACCAGCGCATAGCCGAGGCTCTTCTCCTTGCTGTCGAGAATCTCACACTGGCTGCCCGGCTCGAGACCTTTGAGCGGGCTGCGCGCTGTGTCCACTTCATTGCTGTAAATCCACAGGTGCCCGAGTTTGAGACGACGCTCGGCGCGGGGGTTAAGAATCAGTTGTTGCACGGTGGAACTCCGGAAAGAAAAGGGGGCGCCACCGGCGAATATGAAGTGCGCGCGATGACAGGAAACAAATCGAAAATGGAGAAAGCTGTAGATCTATTGCAGCACAAAGTCCGCAAATTGAGAGAGGTCTGCAAATACTGCGGTTGCGGCCAATCCGGGGTCCGGGTCTTCCAGCAGTGAAGCCAGGGTCTGCTCACCGCGTCCACTCTGTACCAGTGCGGGCTTACACCCTTTGGCGACAGCGCACTCCAGATCCTTGCGCTGGTCACCCACGAAATAACAGTCGTGCAGGCTGGTATCGAATTCCGCCTCGATGGCATCCAGCAGGCCGGTATTTGGTTTGCGGCAGCGACAGTGATCTGCATCGCTGTGTGGGCAGTAAAAAATTCCCGCCACTTCGCCGCCGGCATCCTCCACCAGTGCACGCAGTTTTGCGTGCATGGCTTCAAGGTCGTCGAGATCGAACAGCCCCAGGGCGAGGCCACTCTGATTGGTGGCGATCACCAACTGGTGGCCCGCCTGACTGAGGCGCGCCATGGCCTCGATACTCCCGGCGATAGGAGTCCATTCGTCGACACTGGTCACGTGGTCACCGGACTGGTGATTGATGACGCCGTCGCGGTCGAGAATGATGATGGCCATGGCGTTAGCTACTACTTCGCGGGGGCCAGCAGGGAGATATCCGCGGCTTCGAGGAACAGGGCGCGCAGCTGTGCCAGCAATGCCAGGCGATTGTTGCGCAGCTGTTCGTCTTCGGCCATTACCATCACACCATCGAAGAAGTTGTCCACGGTTTCGCGCAGGCCGGAGAGGCCGGCAAGACCTTCTTCAAAGCGCGCTTCGGCGTACAGCGGTGCAACCGCTTCCTCCGCATCGCGGATCGCCAGGTACAAGGCTTTTTCTGCATCTTCCTGCAGCAGCGCCTGGTCGACTTCGCTCGGCGTATCGCCATCGAGTTTCGCGAGAATATTGGATACCCGCTTGTTGGCGGCGGCGAGCGCTTCTGCCTCCGGCAGTTGACTGAAGCTGTGTACGGCCTTCACACGGTTGTCGATATCCAGCGGACGGGACAGCTTGCGCGCGGAAACCGCGAGGAAGACTTCCGCCTTGATACCGGCATCTTCGTAGCGGGCGCGGAAACGCTCGATCATGTACGCGAGTGTCTGGCCGACCACAGTGTCGTGTTCTGCCAGCGCGGTGCGCGGGTAGCCATCGCGGGCGAGGGTGAGCAGTTCGCGCAGATCCAGGTCGATATTCTTCTCCACCAGAATACGCAATACACCCAGGCTGGCGCGACGCAGTGCAAACGGATCGCGGGAACCACTGGGCGGCTGGCCGATACCGAAGATACCCACCAGGGTGTCGATACGATCGGCCAGGGCCACGATAGTGCCTGTTTCACTGACCGGCAGCTGGTCGCCGGCAAACTTCGGCATGTACTGCTCGTACATCGCTTTGGCCACGTCCAGCGGCTCGCCATCGTTCTCGGCGTAGTAGTAGCCGGCGATGCCCTGCATATCCGCGAACTCGAACACCATTTCGGTGACCAGGTCGGATTTGCACAGCTGCGCCGCGCGTTGCGCCAGTGCCGTATCGCCGCCAATTTTTTCCGCAATTGCAGCGGCGAGTTTTGCCAGGCGTTCGGTCTTGTCGTACACGGTCCCCAGCTTCTGCTGGAATACGATGGACTTGAGCTTTTCGCGACGCGCTTCGAGGCTGGTTTTCTTGTCGGTATCAAAGAAGAAGGCGGCATCAGACAGACGCGGGCGGATTACCCGCTCATTGCCCTCGATCACCTGCTTGGCATCGGTGCTTTCGATATTCGATACAGTGACAAAGAACGGCAGCAAGTTGCCGTCTTCATTCACCACGTGGAAATATTTCTGGTGCTCCTTCATGGAGGAGATCAGTGCTTCGGCGGGCACGTCCAGGAAGCGCTTTTCGAAGCGTCCGGTCAGTGCTACCGGCCACTCTACCAGCGCGGTTACTTCGTCCAGCAGATCGTTGTCGATCACGGCTTCGCCGTTGACGTTATTGGCCTCGGCCTGAACCTGTTCGCGAATCATTTCGCGGCGCTCGGCAAAATCGACCACGACGTAACCGGGGTCGCGCAGCTTCTGCACGTAATCTTTGGCGGAGACAACCGGCAATTCCTGGTTGCAGTGGAAGCGGTGTCCGCGCGTGGTGTTGCCGGACTTCAGGCCGAGGACTTCTGCATCTACAACTTCATTGCCCAGCAGCATCAGCAGCCAGTGCACCGGACGCACAAACTCCTCTTTGCGCGCGCCCCAGCGCATACGCTTGGGAATCGGCAGTTGCGCCAGGGAACCGGCCACAATATCACCCAGCAGGTTTTTGGTCGCTTCGCCTTTCTGCTCGCTGATAAATGCCAGGCGTTCGCCCTTGTCGGTCTGTACCCGTGCCAGCTCTTCAACGCTGACGCCGGCGCCGCGGGCAAAACCCTGTGCTGCTTTGGTGGGGTTGCCGTCCTTATCAAAGGCAGCGGCTACGGCCGGGCCGTGTTTCTCGACCTGCTTGTCCTGCTGCTGCTCTGCCAGATCACTGACCGCAACTGCGAGGCGGCGGGGGCTGGCGTACGCTTTGACTGCACCGAAATCCAGTTCGGCGTCTTTCAGGCCTTTTTCAATACCGTCGGCAAAGGCCTGCATCAGTGTATGCAGGGCTTTCGGGGGCAGCTCTTCGGTGCCCAGTTCAACCAGAAAATCCTGAGCCATTACTTCTTCTCCTTCTTCGCTTTGCCTTTGCTTTCGGCTTTTTCAGCCTGGGCCAGCACTTCGTTGCGAACCTTCTCATCGGCAAGCGGGAAACCGAGCGCCTTGCGCGCATCGAAATAGGCCTGAGCCACTGCGCGCGCCAGAGTGCGTACGCGCAGAATGAAACGCTGGCGCTCGGTGACGGAAATTGCGTGGCGCGCGTCCAGCAGGTTGAAGGCGTGGGAAGCTTTCATTACCTGCTCGTAGGCGGGCAGGGGCAGGCCGAGATCGATGAGTCGCTGGCTGTCGCGTTCGCAGTGGTCAAAGGTGGCGAACAGGAACTCCACATCGGCGTGTTCGAAATTGTAGTGGGACATCTCCACTTCATTCTGGTGGAAGACATCGCCGTAGGTGACCGGGGTGCCGTCCGCATTGCGGGTCCACACCAGGTCGTAGATGGATTCGACGCCCTGCAGGTACATGGCGATACGCTCAATACCGTAAGTGATCTCACCGGTGACCGGGTAGCACTCGATACCGCCGACCTGCTGGAAGTAGGTGAACTGGGTCACTTCCATACCGTTCAGCCACACCTCCCAGCCGAGGCCCCAGGCACCCAGGGTCGGGGATTCCCAGTTGTCCTCTACAAAGCGGATATCGTGCACCGCGGGATCAATCCCCAGTGCGCGCAGGCTGTCGAGGTACAAATCCTGGATATTGCTGGGGGAGGGCTTCATTACCACCTGGTACTGGTAGTAGTGCTGCAGACGGTTGGGGTTCTCACCGTAGCGACCGTCGGTGGGGCGGCGGCAGGGCTGCACATAGGCCGCATTCCAGGTTTCCGGGCCGATGGCGCGCAGGAAGGTGGCGGGATGAAAGGTGCCGGCGCCCACTTCCATATCCAGAGGCTGTAGAATGACGCACCCTTGGCGCGCCCAGTATTCTTGCAGGGTAAAAATCAGTCCCTGAAAGGTGCTCAGGTCCTGCGCGGGGGCAGAACTGCTGGTTTGTTGCTCGGACACCACAATCTCCGGTTTCAGCTGGGTGAAAAGACAAGGGGCGCAATTATAGCGGCAGCGGGTTGCACGCTAAACAGCGCACCGGGCATTGAAGGTAAATAGATGGCCAGAAAACGGCCAATCTGCTAAGAATTTGGAGCTCACAGTGAGTTTCCGGGGCAACAGCCCCACAGAGAAGGATGTAACGCTTGGATATCAAAGGGCAATTGGCTGCGGGCACCCTGAAACTGATTGGTAGCCTGCCGTTGAGCTGGTCGCGCCGGCTGGGCAAGTGGGCTGGATATGGCACCGTGTGGGCCCGCGGAGACGGGCTACGCGTGAGCCGTATCAATATCGCGCATTGCTACCCGGAAATGACCGCTGAAGAACGCGAAAAGCTGGCGCGCACCAGCGTCATCAGTACGGTAACCACCGGTTTCGAAATGGCGACCCTGTGGCGCAGGCCCTGGAGTCACGCCGAAGATCATATTGCGCGGGTGCGCAACCAGCAGCTGCTGACGGACGGGGTAGAAGAGGGTAAGGGAGTACTGGTACTCGCACCCCATATCGGCAACTGGGAAATTTTCGGTCAGTTTCTGGCCACCGTCGGTCCCACCACCAGCCTGTATGCGCCACCAAAAATCGAAGCACTGGACCCTGTCATCCGCGATGGCCGCGAGAAAACCGGCGCGAAGCTGGTGCCCACCAACGTGCGCGGCGTGCGCGCGCTGCTCAAAGCCCTGCGCGACGGCGGCATCGTCGGTGTCTTGCCGGACCAGGAACCGGACCTTTCCGGGGGGGACTTTGCCCCGTTTTTTGGCCATCCCACCCTCACCATGACCCTTGCCTACAACCTGATCCAGCGCACCGGCTGCAAGGTCGTATTCGGTTTTGCCAAACGCGTGTCAGATGGCTTTGAGCTGGTGCTGTTACCCGCGGAGCAGGCGATTTACAGCGAAGAAGTAAAAGTTTCGCTCGCGGCTCTCAATCGCGGTGTCGAATCCTGCATTGCTGAAGCGCCGGAACAGTATCAGTGGGAATACAAACGGTTCCGAAAAATTCCCGATGGGAAGAGCCGCATATACAAAAAACGCTGAGACGAAAGTAGCCGTAAAAGTTAAAAAATTATCGACCTTTGCAGTCAATTTCATGACTCGTGATCTTTAGGGTAGCTGCAGTCTTACTGCGCAGATCAGAGTCTTGGGCCACAGCTGGACCGGCGCCATAGGGCGCACCGACCAAAGGTACCGAGCACCGTGGCGGCCAATGCCACGGTTCGGTCGTGCCGCCAAATATCTATTAAGCTCATACGTACGTGGATTGATACCGACGTACCATGAGCCGAAGAAAGTACAAGATAAAACCTGCACCGGCTGGCGGAGTAAACTCTCCGTGGCGGCATTTGCCCAATGGGATTTCCCTGTTCAGGGTGATCCTGATACCGGTGATGTTCTGGTTGTCCCTGTCCGGCCACAACCTGATGGCGCTGATAGTGTTTTGCGTGGCAGCGTTGAGTGACTTGCTGGACGGCTGGTTGGCGCACAGGTTTCACTGGCATACCCATTTCGGCTCGCTGCTGGACCCGGTGGCAGACCGTCTTTTTATCCTGTGCCTGATTCCTCTGTTGTGGAGCTACGGATCGATCAGCGGGGTCTACACCACCCTGGTAATTGTCCGTTTCTCAATCCAGCTGAGTGTGGTGCCGGTGTTGTTCTGGTGGTTGAAGAAAGAGGTGATGATCGCGCCGGGATTGCTGTCCAAAGCGGCCATGGCGCTCGCATTTCTGGTGCTGGGGATGGGGTTTGCGGAACAGGTTGCCATCGAGTACTTTCCAGAGACATCCGGGGCGGAGAAGATTTTCGAGCAGACACTGGATGCGTTGACCCTGTTAGGGGCACTACTGGAAATCTGGGTGCTGGTGAGATTCGTTCCGCGCTACTGGCATATCATCCGCGGTGAGAAAGACCTGCTTGAATAAAATTCAGTGACGCCAGAACGCGGGTGTCAGCAGGACCAGCAGAGTGAAAATTTCCAGTCGTCCCATCAGCATCGCGAGAATCAGGAAGCACTTGGCCACTTCGTTGACCTCCCCGTAGTGCGCCGCGGCATCCCCCAGGGCGGGGCCGATATTGCTAAGGCAGGAGGCGACGGTGGAAAACGAGGTTACAAAGTCTTCGCCCGTCGCCATCACCACAATGGTGAGCAGGAAGAACGACAGGATATAAATCGCAAAAAATCCCCACACGGCATCGGTAACCCGCGCGGGGACGATTTTGCGGTTTACCTTGATTGGCACCACGGCATTGGGGTGTACCAGACGGTTCAATTCCCGCAGGCCGGATTTTACAATCAGCATTACCCGCACCGCCTTGATACCACCGGAAGTGGAACCCGCACAGGCGCCCATAATACCCAGCAATAAAAGAATATACGGCAGGAACGCCGGCCACAGGGCAAAGCTTTCCGAGCCGAAGCCGGCAGTAGTACCGATCGACACTACCTGAAAAGCACCGTGCAGCATGCTGCCGCGCATATCAAAAGTGCCGGACATGTACAGGTAGCCGATGATGATGGCACTGGCTCCAAGGGTAACCAGTACATAAAAGCGGAATTCAGAGTCTTTCCAATAGTGGTGCACGGTCCTGTTGCTGAGCGCGTAAAAGTGCAGGCCGAAGTTGATTGCCGCGGTCAGCATGAAAATGATGGCGATCGCCATGATCGCGTTGTTGTGGGCGTAAAACCCCATACTGGCGTCGTGGGTGGAGAAGCCCCCGTTGGCCACGGTGGAAAAGGCGTGGCCCACCGCGTCGAACACACTCATGCCGGCCCACCAGTAACCGATACCGCACAGAATCGTGAGCACGATATAAATCACGAACAGGGCGCGCGCCGTTTCTGCGATACGCGGGGTGAGCTTGGTGTCTTTGACCGGGCCGGGCATTTCCGCCTTGTACAGCTGCATCCCCCCGATACCCAGCATCGGCAAAATGGCGAGTGCGATGACAATTACCCCGATACCACCAAACCACTGTAACTGCTGGCGGTAATACAGTATCGCCGGGGGCAGGGTATCCAGCCCGACAATGGTGGTGGCGCCGGTGGTGGTGAGTCCGGAGATGGACTCGAAAATGGCGTTGACTATGGTCAGGTCCGGCTGGGTGGAAATAATCAGTGGCAGGGCACCGAAACTGCCGAGAATCAGCCAGAACAGGGAGGTCACCACGAAGCCGTCGCGGGTGCGCAGGTCCTGCTTGAGGTCGTGTACCGGCAGCCACATAAACAGGCCGGTGAGCAGGGTGATACCGAAGGCCACGGTAAACGCAACGTGAGTACCGTCTTCGTACCACAGGGATACGCCGATGGGG
Organism: Microbulbifer sp. YPW1; assembly: GCF_013367775.1. Taxonomy (NCBI): domain Bacteria; kingdom Pseudomonadati; phylum Pseudomonadota; class Gammaproteobacteria; order Cellvibrionales; family Microbulbiferaceae; genus Microbulbifer; species Microbulbifer sp. YPW1. The sequence continues at coordinate 1,520,742 of NZ_CP055157.1, read as the reverse complement.
GGCAGCAGTGTAAGGCTGAACACCGTCAACAGTATGCCGAATACCCGCGCTATGACCGCAAATCGCATTTATTCGCTTCCCGCCGTCAGAAAAAGCTGAAGCCGACCTGGAACAGCTGTTCCACGTGGCGGGTGTGGCGGCGGTCGACCAGGAACACGATGACGTGATCGTCGGACTCGACAACGATATTGTCGTGGGCGATGAGTACCTGGCTCTCGCCATCCCGTTCGCGCACGATGGCACCGATCGCTGCACCTTCCGGCAGGTCGATATCTTCGATTTTTCTCCCGACAACCTTTGAAGTGCGTTTGTCGCCGTGGGCGATGACTTCAATGGCTTCGGCAGCGCCGCGGCGCAGCTGGTGCACATTGACCATGTCGCCGCGACGCACGTGGGTGAGCAGGCTGCCGATGGTGTTCTGCTGGGGAGAGATGGCGATGTCGATTTCGCCCCCCTGTACCAGGTCGACGTAGGCGCGGTTGTTGATCAGGCTCATTACCTTGCGGGTGCCGAGGCGTTTGGCCAGCAGGGACGACATGATGTTGGCTTCGTCGTCATTGGTGAGGGCGAGGAACACGTCAGTGTCCTCGATATTCTCTTCCAGCAGCAGGTCCTGGTCGGAGGCGCTGCCGTGGAGCACGATGCTGTTGCTGAGTTCTTCGGAGAGGAAGATACAGCGGTCGTGGTCCTGTTCGATGATTTTGACGGAGTATCGATTTTCCAGTTTGTGCGCAAGGCGCAGGCCAATATTGCCGCCCCCGGCAATGGTAATACGCTTGTAGCCCTGCTCGAGCCGGCGCAGTTCGCTCATCACGGCGCGGATGTCCTGCTTGGCGGCGATAAAGAAGACTTCGTCACCAGCCTCGATGACGGTGGAGCCCTGGGGAATGATGGGGCTGTTGCGCCGGTAGATGGCGGCGACCCGGGTATCCACCTTGGGCATGTGTTCGCGCAGGTAGCGCAACTGGTGGCCTACCAGTGGCCCGCCCTGTACGGCACGCACGGCGACGAGCTGCACGCGGCCGTCGGCAAAATCGAGGACCTGCAGGGCGCCGGGGTGTTCGATCAGTCGCGCGATGTATTCGGAGACAATCTGCTCGGGGCTGATGAGGACGTCGATAGGAATCGATTCGGTGGAGAACAGTTCCGGGTACTGGAGGTAGGCGGAGGCGCGCACGCGGGCGATTTTGGTGGTGACGCGGAACAGGGAGTGGGCGATCTGGCAGGCGGCCATGTTGGTTTCGTCGTTGTTGGTGACGGCTACCAAGATGTCGGCGTCTTCGATGCCGGCTTCCTGCAGGATGTCCGGGTGCGAGGCGTGGCCGGTGACCACGCCTATGTCAATGCGGTCGCGCAGTTCACGCAGGGTTTTCTCGTCGCTGTCCACCAGAACGATGTCGTTGCGTTCCGAGGCCAGGCTTTCTGCCAGGGATCCGCCGACCTGGCCGGCGCCGAGAATGATGATTTTCATAATTGGGTTTCGGGGCCTGTGTTATCTGGCCATTGTGCCACTCATTGCTCTTTGAGCAGGTAGGGTGGCGGCCGAGTACCGGGGGCGAGTTTTCAGGACCGCTGTGAATACATCCCTGTTGCCGACGCTCCTGAAAACTCGCCCCCGGCACTCGGCCTTAAATTTCTATATTTGTACTTCGTAAGCCGGAGAACAGTTCAGCGAATCTTCCAGGGTCAGCCCTCTGGAATCAGCTTTTCCAGCTTCGCGTAGTAAAACCCATCGCCTGCATGAATACCGGGCAACAGTTGCATACCGGCTTCCTGCGGCAGCCCCCAGGGCTGATCGTGCAGCAATTGCGGCGTATTGTCCCTCGCATCCGGTGTCTCCGCAACGAAGCGCGCCACCTGAGCGCTGTTTTCCTCTGGGAGTATGGAGCAAGTGGCGTAGAGCAGGGTGCCGCCGGGTTTGAGCAGCGGCCACATTGCACGCAGTATGCGGCCCTGTAATTCGGCCAATTCGGCAATGTCTTCGGGGCGTCGCAGTAGCTTGATATCCGGGTTGCGGCGGATGACGCCGGTGGCGGAGCAGGGGGCGTCGAGCAGGATGCGGTCGTATTGTTCACCGTCCCACCAGTGTTCCGGTTCGGCGGCGTCGGCGCAGATGATCTGCACGGCGATGCCGAGGCGTTCCATGTTCTCGATCACCCGGTCCAGGCGCTCTTCTTCTATATCCAGTGCGCTGAGGTCGAGGTCGGGTTGCAGTTCCATCAGGTGGCAGGTTTTGCCACCGGGGGCGGCACAGGCGTCGAGAATTTTTTCTCCTGCCTGCGGGTCGAGCAGTTGTGCTGCCAGTTGTGCGGACTGATCCTGCACACTGACCAGGCCCTCTTCAAAGCCGGGCAGCCGGGTTACAGCGACGGGGGTTTCCAGTACTAGTCCGGAATCTGCGAGCTCACAGGGTTGCGCGGGGATACCCGCCTGTTTCAGCTGCTCCAGGTAGTCGTCGCGGGTGGTCTGGGCGGCGTTCACCCGCAGGGTCATGGGTGGGTTTTCGTTGTTGGCGGTGAAGATGGTCCTGGCTTCACTGCCCCAGGCATTCTTGACCGCCTGCTGCAGCCACTCGGGATGTGCAGAGCTGAACTGGGGGTTGCCGGAGAGCTTGCGAGTGAGTGTTTCCTTATTGCGCAGGGCGTTGCGCAGTACACCGTTGACCACGCCAGTGGCGTGCCCGAGCTTGATCGCACGGGCGGCCTCGACGGTAGCGGCGATGGCGGCGTGATCTGGGATGCGGGTGTATTCGAGCTGGTACAGGCCCACCAGCATCAACGCTTCCAGTTCCTCATCCTTCACCGGCTTGCGCAGCAGCTTTTTCAGCATCAGTTCCAGACGCGGGGCGAAACGGGCGGTGCCGTAACAGAGCTCGCGCAGCAGCGCGCGGTCTTTTTCATCCACCTGTTTTTCCGCCCAGGGCAGCAGGCGTTGCAGGGAACCCCGATCCTGGTAAAGACGGGCAATCACCCGGGCGGCGAGGGCGCGGGCGTCTTTTAGGGTTTTGCTGGAAGAATCACTCATGGGTTTGGCCTAATTGGGTACCCGCGCTGAACAGTTCGCGGTAGCCCTTGAGGATCTCCGCAACCGGCAGGGCCTTCTTGCCCGGCAATTGTAGTTGAGTCAGGCGCAAGGCCTCGCGCCCGCAGGCCACCAGAATACCTTCATCATCGGCGCTCAGGATGGTGCCCGGTTGCTCGGTGTGGCAGCCCTGTTCGTGTTTGGCAGCGTAGATCCGCAGGCGCTGGGGTTTGCCCTTGCCGTCGAGATACTCGGTCCAGCACACCGGAAACGGGTTGAACGCCCGGATAAGCCGCGCCAGCTCCGCTGCGGGGCGCTGCCAGTCGATGCGGGCTTCCTCTTTGGAGATCTTGCCCGCGTAATTGGCCAGCGCGTCGTCCTGCACCTGCGGTTGTGCGGTGCCGCTCTCCAGTGCCTGGAGCGCTTCCAGCAGAGCAGGCCCGCCCAGGCCCGCAAGTTTGTCGTGCAGGCTACCGCCCGTTTCATTGGCAGTGATCGGCGTGCGCACCTCAACCAGCACCGGCCCGGTATCCAGTCCGGCCTCCATCTGCATGATGGCGACGCCGCTCTCCGCATCCCCGGCTTCCACAGCGCGCTGGATCGGCGCCGCGCCGCGCCAGCGTGGCAGCAGCGAGGCGTGCACATTCACACAGCCTAGGCGCGGGGTATCCAGCACAACCTGCGGCAGTATCAGGCCATAGGCCACCACCACCATCACATCGGCATTCAGCGCTTCCAGTTCCCGCTGCGCGTCTTCGTCGCGCAGGGAGAGCGGCTGGTAAACAGGGATATCGTGCTCAAGCGCCAGCTGTTTTACCGGACTCGCCAGCAGTTTCTTGCCTCGCCCGGCGGGGCGATCCGGCTGGCTGTAGACGGCGATTACCTTGTGTTCGCTGTCCAGAAGGGTTTGCAGGTGTACCGCGGCGAAGTCGGGGGTGCCGGCGAAGATGATGTTCAGGCTCATGAAGGGGTATCGGTTTTGGTCAGAAAAGAGAATTTGCTATGGAGCGCAAAAATACGATGCGAAGGCGCGGTGCCGGGTACCTGTTTTCAGAAGCGTCGGCGACAGGGACGTTGCCGACGCAGCGTACAGGGATGTATTCACAGCGGTTCTGAAAACAGGTACCCGGTGCCGCGCCGCCACTGCGCCTGCTTCGGGACCCAAAAGAACCGGCTTAAAGCTTAGGCTTTCTGTCGGTGGGCCTTTTCGAGCTTGGAACGAATACGATTGCGCTTTAGAGGCGAGATGTAATCCACAAACAGCTTGCCATCGAGATGGTCGATCTCGTGCTGGATACATACCGCCAGCAGCCCCTCGGCCTCCAGCGCGTAGGTCTCGCCGTTGCGATCCAGCGCCTTGAGGCGAATCTTGCGCGGGCGCTGCACCGTCTCGTAGAAACCGGGCACCGACAGGCAGCCCTCATCGTACTTGTGGATCTCCGGATCGAGCACCTCGACCTCGGGATTGATCATCACCAGCGGCTCGCTCTGATCTTCAGAAACATCAATCACCACAATGCGCTCGTGCACATTGATCTGAGTCGCCGCCAGCCCCACGCCGGGCGCGTCGTACATCGTTTCGAACATATCATCGACCAGCGTGCGGTGTGCGTCCGTTACCTCAGCAACGGGCTCTGCAACCTTGCGCAGACGGGGGTCGGGGAATTCCAGGATTTCCAGTTTGGCCATAACACCTGTGACAAACTTCTAGTCTTAGTGGAACTTGCGCTGATAACATAATGATCGCGCTTGAAATTTGCTGAATTGGGGGGCTGTTTCCGCGTGCTGATGAATCAGCGATACCGCGGGCAGGAACTCGCCAGATGGCGTCCTATTTGCTCCTCCACCCCGGCGACGTCAGCCGCCACCGGTCCAGCGCTGTGAGATTATAGCGATATAAGCCCTCAGTGATAGCCGTATAAAGATTCAGCAGACACTATGGCCCCCAGCGTTTGCGATAAAAAGCATAGGAATGCTTCCATGAAAAAAATAATTCTGGCCGCTGCCGCCACACTGCTGGCGACCTTTGGTCTGCAGGCGCAAGATGTGCGCCTCAATCCCGACCACCCAGACACCTATGTGGTGCAGAAGGGCGATACCCTCTGGGATATCTCCGGGACCTTCCTCTCCCAGCCCTGGTACTGGCCGGAAATCTGGCAGGTGAACCCCCAGGTTGAGAACCCCCACCTAATTTATCCCGGCGACCGCCTGAACCTCGTGTATATCGACGGTGAACCCCGGCTCGAGCTCGAGCGTGCGCCCACCGCCTACAAACTGAGCCCTGCCAGCAATAACCGCCTGGGCCCGGCGGTGCGTCGCGAACCCATCGACAGCGCCATTCCGGCCATTCCGCTGGACGCCATCAACGCCTTCCTGTCCCGCACCCGCATCGTTGGACCCAACGCCTTCAAGGGTGTGCCCTACGTTATTTCCGGGCAGGATCAGCGGATCCTGATGGGTGCCGGTGAGAAAATTTACGCCCGCGGCGACTTCCGCGAGCCCCTGGCTTCCTACGGCATCTATCGCCCGGGCCCGGTTTACGCCGATCCCTTTACCGGTGAAGAGCTCGGCCAGCAGGCCCTCGACGTAGGCTCTGTAGATCTGCGTCAGCTGGATGAGGACAACGCCAACAGCGAGTACGCCGTGGCCACCCTCGACGTTACCCGTACCAGCCGCGATATCCGCCTGCAGGACCGCCTGTTGCCGGTTGAGGAGCGCGCCATTGCCGCCCTGTTCCAGCCCGGTGCTCCGTCTGTCCCGGTAGACGGCATCATCCTCGGGGTGGAAGAAGGTGTGACCCAGGTTGCCAAATACGACGTGGTTGCGATCAACCGCGGCCTGCGCGAAGGCCTTGAACCGGGCCATGTACTGGCCATCTACAAGCGCGGCGCCACCGTGCGCGACCAGCTGGCCCGCGAGAGCGTCAAGCTGCCGGACGAGCGCGCCGGCGTACTGATGGTGTTCCGCAGCTTTGAGAAAATGAGCCTCGGCCTGGTACTGGAAGCGGACAAGCCGCTGGCAGTCATGGACCTGGTGCGCAACCCGTAACGCGTGTTTCGGGGTCTACCCGTTAACAGGTGCCTTCCAAAAATCGGATTTTCATACGAGAGCAGGGAGGCACCGCGTACAGAGCCGACGCTGCTCTCGTACAAAAAAGATAATTTTTAGAGGTACAAGACGCATGGATGCGTTGACGGCTTCCCTTATTCTTCAGCGTCTCGAGGGCGTAGGCCCCGGGATCTACTGGCAGCTGGTTGAGCGTTTTGGCTCTGCCACCGCTGCCCTCCAGCAGCCCCCGCAAGACTTTCCCCGCAAACTTCCGGATCGCGCCCGCACCCAGCTCGCGGAACTGCAGCGCCTTGAGCTCGACAGCGAGCTGGGTCAATGGGCTCTGAGAGAGCGCCAGCGCTGTGCGGAAGAGTGCATTTATCTGCTGCACTTTGACGACGAACACTATCCATCGTTGCTCAAGGAAATTCCGCGGCCGCCACCGGTGCTCTATGTCACCGGCAACCTCGACGCCCTGTCACTGCCGCAGGTGGCGATTGTCGGCGCGCGGCGCGCAACCCGCGCCGGTCTCGACAACGCCCAGGCCTTCGCCACCGATCTTGCCAGTGCCGGTTTCGCCATTACCTCAGGCCTGGCGCTGGGCGTGGATGCCGCCGCTCACCGGGGGGCGCTGAAGGGCGGCGGCAAAACGGTCGCGGTTATGGGTACCGGAGTAAACCGCGTCTATCCGCGCCGCAATGCGGTACTGGCTGAACAGATCCTTGCCGCAGACGGCACTATCGTCAGTGAGGTGCCGCTGGACGGTGCGCCGGATGCGAGCCATTTTCCCCGGCGGAATCGCATTATTTCCGGCCTAAGCCTCGGGACCCTGCTGGTGGAGGCGGCGGTGCGATCCGGCTCCCTGATCACCGCACGCCTGGCGCTGGAGCAAAATCGCGAGGTATTTGCGATTCCCGGCTCCATCCACAACCCGATGGCACGGGGTTGTCACCATATGATCAAACACGGCGCCCATCTTGTGGAAACCAGTGCCGATATCGTGCAGCACCTCGGCGGTCTGCTTTCCGGAATGGCGCAACAGCCGGGGCTGTTCGATGCAGTGTCGGCGAACGCCGGAGTGGAACTGCCCCCGGATCAGAGTGCCATTATTCGTGCCCTCGGCGGCGACCCGCGCAGTATCGAGCAGCTGGTGCGGGATACCGGCGGTGACACCGGAGACCTGATGGCCAACCTTTTACATCTGGAACTGGAGGGGCTGGTGGAACAGTTGCCCGGTGGCTACCAACTCACCGGCGGTGGCGCGCAGACCCTGAGTGCGCTGGTTGAGGGTTAAAGACTCGCCATTAAAGACTCTGGCCGAATGCCACAAAAGCCGATAGGGTCACGCCTGACACCTGCGCGTTGCGGAAAAGCGGCGCCGCCGAGAAAAAACACAGGAGTGACCAGTTGATGGGTCTGTTCAAGCGATTCTCTTCACACCTTTGCGCACGCCTTGCACACAATCCTTCCTTTTTCCGTACCGCCTCCCGTCAGTTTGCCGCGTGTACCGGCAGCCTGCTGATTGCAGTGGGCGCGGGAGCCGCACAGGCGGAAGAGGGCGGTATCCAGCTGGAAAAGCTGAATCTGCCCGAAGGCTTCAAGATCGAGGTCTACGCCGATGATGTGCCCAATGCCCGACATATGGTGCGCGGCGACAAGGGCACCCTGTTTGTGGGCTCCATGCGCGAGGGCAAGGTTTACGCCATCACCGATGAAAACGGTGATAACAAGGCGGATGCTGCCAAGGTTGTAGCCGAAGGGATTACCTCGCCGACCGGCGTCGCCTTCCGCGATGGCGATCTCTACATCTCCGCGGTCAGCAAGATACTGCGCCTGGACGACATCGAGTCACGCCTCGACAATCCCCCCAAACCGATCGTGATTACCGATCAGTTTCCCACCGAGCGCCACCACGGCTGGAAGTACATCGCCTTTGGTCCGGACGGCTGGCTGTACGTGCCGGTGGGCGCGCCGTGCAACATCTGTGACGAAAAAGGCTTCGCCAATATCCAGCGCCTGAAAATCGAGGGCGACAAGGTGGTGAAAACCGAAACCTGGGCTGAAGGGGTACGCAATACCGTTGGCTTTACCTGGCACCCGGAGACCGAGGCCCTGTGGTTTACCGACAACGGGCGCGACATGCTGGGGGATGATATCCCGCCGTGCGAGCTAAACACCGCGCCGGAAGCCGGCATGCACTTCGGCTACCCCTACTGTCACGGTGACGATGTGCTGGACCCCGAGTTTGGCGAGGGCAAACAGTGCAGCGCCTATGTGCCGCCAGTGCAAGAACTCGGCCCCCATGTGGCGCCACTGGGCGTTAAGTTCTACACCGGCGACCAGTTCCCGGCGGAGTACAAAAACCAGGTGCTGATTGCCGAGCACGGCTCCTGGAACCGCAGCAAGAAGATTGGTTATCGGGTAACCATGGTGACCCTGGATGACAACGGCAAGGCGACGTCTTACAAGCCGTTTATCGATGGCTGGTTGCAGGGCGAACAGAATTGGGGGCGTCCGGTGGACGTGCTGGTGATGCCGGACGGCGCGCTGTTGATTTCCGATGACCAGGCGGGCGCGGTTTACCGGGTTTCCTACAGTAAGTAGTAGTGCCGGCGGAATAAGCGTGATGGCCGACCCCTTTCCAGTGGTCGGCGAAATCTTGTTCCGCCGCTATCGTTCCGCTAAATTGCCGCGCATCCCGAGCTGGCCCCCCTAACCGGCAAGGCGGCTGGGTGCGGAACCCGTTTACGAGCAGAAAGAGTCAAATCCTTGCCAGACACTAACAGTTTGTCCACACCCTTTGGTGCCCTCACCATCGCCAGCGCCGTACGCGCGCTTGCCGCCGGCGGGGTGATCGCCCATCCCACCGAGTCGGTGTGGGGCCTCGCCTGTGATCCGAACAATCCCGATGCCGTTGCCCGCCTGGTGCAGCTGAAAAACCGACCGTTGGAAAAGGGACTGATCCTGGTTTCCGGGAATGCCGATGATTTCAGCGGCCTGCTGCACAACCTCAACGGCGATCAGCGCGCGAGAATCGACGCGACCTGGCCGGGGCCGGTCACCTGGCTGGTGCCGCACTTCGATCAGGTGGCACCTTGGATTTCCGGCATTCATCACAGTGTCGCGTTGCGCCATACCAGCCATCCCTTTACCGCGGCATTAACGCGCGCTTACGGCGGTGCTATCGTATCCACCTCCGCGAATCCCACCGGTTGCCAGCCCGCGCGACACAAATTCCAGGTGCTGCGCTATTTTGGCGACCAGCTGGACTTTGTCGGCGGTGGCAATACCGGTGGGCGCAAAGCACCCAGCGAAATCCGCGACGCAGCGAGTGGCCGCATCGTACGCGCCGGCTGAACCAGACCCGCATTTGCTCCGTGCAGCGGAGCCTCCCTGAACCGATCGTGAGCATTCCATGAGCGAAGTAAATATCCAGGCTGTTAAAGACTATCTGCTGAAGCTGCAGGACCGCATTTGTGCGGAACTGACGGCGATTGACGGCACCGAGTTTTTTGAGGATGCGTGGGAGCGCGAGGGCGGTGGTGGCGGTCGAACCCGGGTGCTGGAAAACGGCAATGTAATCGAGAAGGGTGGGGTAAATTTCTCTCACGTGTACGGTGACAAGCTGCCGCCGTCTGCCACCGCGGCGCGCCCGGAGCTCGCCGGACGTTCGTTTGAGGCCATGGGTGTGAGTCTGGTAATTCACCCAAAAAACCCCTATGCGCCGACCAGCCATGCGAATGTGCGGTTGTTTGTCGCGCAGAAGGAGGGTGCAGAGCCGGTGTGGTGGTTTGGTGGCGGCTACGACCTGACACCCTACTATGGTTTTGAGGAAGATGTGGTGCACTGGCACCAGACGGCAAAAGACGCCTGCGCACCATTCGGCGAAGATATCTATCCGCGTTTCAAGAAGTGGTGCGATGAATATTTTTACCTGAAACACCGGGATGAGGCGCGCGGTGTGGGCGGCCTGTTCTTTGATGATTTCAACGAGGGTGGGTTCGACAACGCGTTTGGTTTTATGCAGGCGGTAGGCGATTCGTACCTGGATGCGTATTTACCGATCCTGAAAAAACGCAAGGATACGGAATACGGCGAGCGCGAGCGGGATTTCCAGCTGTATCGCCGCGGTCGCTATGTGGAATTCAACCTGGTGTTCGACCGCGGTACGCTGTTCGGTTTACAGAGTGGCGGACGCACGGAATCCATTCTGATGTCGCTGCCATCTGAGGTACGCTGGAAGTACGATTGGCACCCGCAGCCGGGTACACCCGAAGCCAAGCTTTATACGGATTTTCTGCCGCATCGGGAGTGGATTTAATTCTGTTGCGGTAGGAGTTCCTATTCACTAGGTCCCTCCTAATTTTTTGACGTGAAAAATCCGTTTAAAAGGAAGTCGCCATGCACAAGGCCCGACTGGAAGAGATCAGCAAGTTATTTCTCGAATACCGTCGCCTGTTCGAAGCCCGCGATGCCGAGCAGATCGCCGATTTCTATCGCTTCCCCATTCACTACTATTTTTCCAACGGAAAGAAATCTGAACTGAGCCGCGAATACTTTATCGGACGGGTGGAAAAATTACTCAAGCTGTATGAAAAGCTCGGCGTGAATCAGATTGTCGGCGCGGTGACCGATGTGATCGAGCTGAATGAAAATGCCAGCCTCGCCACGCTCAACTGGGTGCTGCTGGATACCTCGCAGGAAAAACCCCGGCAGGTATACAGTGCGATCACCCGCTATATGGTTTGTGACTATAACGGCGAACTGAAAATAGATGGCTTGATCGGGGTGGATGAAACACAACAACTGAAGCAAGCCCTGAGCGCAGCCTGATTCCTGCGCGAAAACACGTTGAAAAGAGCCGAAGTAAAAATGGACAAGTACGCGGTCATCGGAAACCCCATCAACCAATCCATGTCTCCGGATATTCACAGTGCCTTCGCACAACAGACCGGTCAGGATATCGAATACGGAAAACTGTTTGCGGAAGTGGATGGTTTCAAGGAAGTGGTGGATCAATTCTTTGCCGAGGGCGGCAAGGGGCTGAACGTCACGGCACCGTTCAAGCTGGATGCGTTTGACTACGCCGACCAACTCACCGAGCGCGCTCGCACCGCGGGTGCGGTGAATACCCTCGCGTTGCAGGGGGATGGCTCCCTGCTCGGGGACAATACCGACGGTGCAGGTCTGGTAGCCGATATCACCCATCACCTGGGCTGGGCGATCGCCGGCAAGAAGGTACTTATTCTCGGTGCCGGTGGCGCCACCCGCGGCACCCTGTTGCCATTGCTGAAACAGGGGCCGGGCCGGCTGCACATTGCCAATCGCACCGCGCGCAAGGCGGAGCAGCTGGCGGAAGACTTTTCCGGGTACGGCACTATCGGAGCCAGCGGTCTCGATGCGGTGCCTGAAGAGTTCGACCTGATCATCAACGCCAGCGCGGCGAGCCTTTCCGGTGAGCTGCCCCCCCTGTCTCCGCGGGCACTGGCGGATGGCTGCTGTGCTTACGATATGGTGTACGGTGCCCAGCCGACGCCGTTTATGCACTGGGCCACCGGCCTCGGCGCGAAGGTATCCGATGGCCTGGGCATGCTGGTAGGGCAGGCGGCAGAGTCCTTTACCCTGTGGCGCGGTGTACGACCCGAGGTGGCACCCGTGCTAGCCATGCTGCGCGAACGCCTGCGAGACAAATAACGCGTCTCCCGACACGGCAGCTTGTGAACAAACGCTGCCTTCCGGTCTCCATTTCTTCTCCTGCAGAACCAAGCAGTCACGTCAAAGTGCCGCAGAAGCCGCGGCACACTATCGTTTTAGAGCTGATATTTGGCGGAAATCCACGTGCGGCGTGCTTTCTCGCTGAGTTTTGGTATCCTCACGCCCCTTGATTTTGGGGCGGCCGGCGGCACCACACAGGACTCTTACCTGACGTCTGGCTTTCCCGGTAATTTGGCGGTGGCGATACCTGTCTGAATCAGGCGCTCGTGCAACACTGGAGTTATCCCTAAGTGAAACAGCTTCCCTTCGAAAAAGTCACCATTGTAATGGGGTCACAGTCCGACTGGCCGACCATGGAAATGGCGACCAAGCCGCTTACCGAGCTTCAGGTTCCGTTTGCGACCGCTGTGGTATCTGCTCACCGCACGCCCCAGCGCATGGTTGAGTTCGCTTCCACTGCCCACGAGCGCGGCACTCAGGTGATCATTGCCGGTGCCGGTGGCTCCGCGCACCTGCCGGGTATGATTGCGGCAATGACCCCGCTGCCGGTGATCGGCGTGCCGGTGGCGAGCAAGTTCATGACCGGTATGGACAGCCTGCTGTCCATCGTACAGATGCCCAAGGGCGTTGCGGTGGCCACCCAGGCAGTGGGCGCTTCCGGCGCGTACAATGCCGGCCTGATGGCGGCACAGATGCTGTCCCTGACCGACCCGGAATTGCAGAAGCGCCTGATCGCCTGGCGCGAAAACCAGAGCGCCAGTGTCCCGTTTGAGGTCGAGTAAGGCGACCCTGAATGCGGCTCAGTGAAGCCCGATATGATTGAGGATTATTCGAAATGACAGTCAGACGCGTAGGTATTGTCGGCTGTGGCCAGCTGGCCCAGATGATGGCCCAGGAAGCTCGCCCGCTGGGAATCGAATTCAGCTTTCTCGCCGAGGGTGACGAGAACACCACCTGTGTGGAGGGGCTCGGCACCATCGTGCATGCTCATGATGGCGATGACATCGCGGCGCTTTACGAAGCCATGGGTAGCCCCGAGGTGATCACTGCCGAGCGCGAGGGCGTCTCTGTTGAACTGCTGCGCGCACTGGAAAAGTGTTGCCCGGTATACCCGCGCCCGGATGCGTTTGAAAAAACCCAGCATCGCCTGCGTGAAAAAACCGCAATCACCGCCGCCGGGCTACCGGTTGCACCCTTCCTGCCCGCGAACAATTACGATGAGATCTGTGCAGCGGTCAAACAGCTGGGTTACCCGTCGTTTATCAAGAGCTGTGAAAACGGCTACGACGGCAAGAACCAGTGGCGGGTGAATAGCGATGAAGATCTCGCGGCCATCGCCGATGCTGTGCCAGAGTCTGAATACGTGGTGGAGAAGGGTATCAACTTCTCCCGCGAGGTCTCCCTGATCGGCGCGCGCACCGCGGACGGCAAGGTGGTGACCTACCCGCTGGCAGAGAACGACCACTACAACGGCACCCTGCTGGTTTCCACCGCACCGGCGCCACATGTAGATGAGAGGCTGCAGGCCACTGCAGAGGAATATCTCTCCACCCTGATGAACGCCTGGGATTACGTGGGCGTACTGGCGATGGAGTGCTTCGTCACCGACGACGGCCTGCTGATCAACGAGCTGGCGCCGCGAGTGCACAACAGCGGTCACTGGACGTTAGCGGGCGCCAAAACCAGCCAGTTTGCCAACCACGTGCGCGCGATCCTCGGCATGGAATTGGGTGATACCCACGCGGCGCGCCCGGCGGTGATGATCAATATGCTGGGCGTGGACAAAAAGCCGACGCTGGCCAATGACGGTGTGTGGCTGTACGGCAAAAGCCTGCGTCCGGGCCGCAAGATGGGCCATGTGATCCTGCTGGATGACACTCAGGAGGCCCTGGCTGAACATATCGATGCGATGCTCGAGGAGTTGTACGGCGAAACCAGACGCCCAGCCTGAACCTGACTTTTCTGTTTTTGAACGCATTGCTCCGCGCTTCTCCTTGCCGATCGGGGCAATGCGTTTTTTATTTTCCCTTCCTTTTCCCATCCGTTTCCAATACCAAAAATGAACACCGGTTTGCGCTTCGGTGGTGCGGATCTGGCATACTCGTCCACAAACGTTCCCGACGCGACTAGCGTTTTCGCGGACACCACTTGTGGAGGTAGTAAGTGCGAGAATTTCTGAGAAACCTGTCCTTCTGTTTTACCGCCGGCTGCTTTGCCGGGCTGGCCTATGCCATCGGCTTGTGGGCCATGGGGCACTATGGGTTCTCTCGTTTTCTGCACGTGGATATCGCGCCGTATCTCTCCAATGCCTACATTTACCAGCGGGTGGTGTGGGGCGGCGTCTGCGGCTTGATCTTTATGCTGCCGTGGCAGAAAAGCTGGGTTACCCGCGGTTTTCTGCTATCGCTGATTCCCGCTGGTATCTTGTTGCTGGTTTTGTTGCCGATGCGCGGTTATGGCGTGGGCGCACTGGCACTGGGTACCCTGACACCGCTGGTGATTGTTCTAGCCTGTGCGGCCGGTGGTATTGCCGGTTCCGGTTTGTTACGGGCGCAGGGAAAATAAAAAAGCTGTTATCTGCCACAGGATACATTGCATGAAATTCAGAGTATTGACCGCTCTTTTACTCGCTGCATTTTCACTTGAAAGTGCTGCCTCAGAGCAAGAGACCCGTGACCTGGTTGGGTTTGGTGCGCTTACCTTTGCCGACAACTGCAAGAAGTGTCACCAGATCGATGGCTACGGTGAGGAGGCGTTGTACCCCTCTCTGCGCGATCCCGCGTTGCTAGCGAATAAAAAGCTGCTGGTCGAGACGCTGCTGCACGGGCGCTCAGCACCGCGTCGCAATGGCGGTGAAGAGGAGCTGATGCCGGCGCTGGAATTTCTGACTGACCGCGAGATTTCGGCGATCATCGCGTTTATTAGCAATACGTGGGGCGATGAGGTGGTGCTGGTGAGTGAAGAGGAAATCAAGGCGGCGCGCTGAATCGGCTGCGCGAAATTGCGAGGAACGGTACCGTCCTCTGCAATAAAAAAAGGTCGGCCCTGGGCCGACCTTTTTTTATTTGCGGTGTGACTTATGCGGGCTTTCTTGCCAGCGGCTGGCACATGCAGTGCACACCGCCACCGCCGGCGGTGATCATGGAGATATCCGGATCGATCACTTCGAGGCCGCGCGCGCGACATTTTTCCTTCAGCTCGGTGTTATCTGACGGCAGCATCACGCGGTCGTTACCCAGCGCCACCACGTTCACGCCCAGCTCCATGACCTGCGGGTAGGAGATATCAATGATGTCGAAGTTGCGGGATTTGAACCACTGCACCAGTTCCGGTTCCACCGCGTCCACGCACACGGCGACGAGTTTTTCCGCCAGTGCCGCTACCAGCACGTCGATGTGCAGGAAGTAGGGGTCGAACTCGTAACCTTTCACTTCCCAGCCTTCTTTTTCGATCCAGCTCTTCATTTGATTGAAGCCTTGCGGTGAGGTGCGCTCACCGGAGTAGCCGCACAGGATGACCCCCGGCTCAAGCACCATGAAGTCGCCGCCTTCCAGGCTGCCGGCGGTGATAATGTCGTAAATGGGGATGTCGAGTTTCTGGTAGGTCTTTACGACGTCCACCCATTCGCCGCGGCGCCAGGGGGAGTACATCTGGGTAACAATCGGGCCCCAGGGGGTCATGACGCTGCTGTCGCGGGCGTAGAGCTGATAGGGGAGGTTGCTATCGGCGGGCAACAGGTGGGTGGTGACGCCGGCGTGTTTGTAGGCGTCGAGCATTTCCTGGTGCTGGCGTTTGGCGACGGCGGCATCGAACTGGCGGCCGAGGCGGATGGAGCGACGGCTGGCGGCGTTGCCGGTCTGCCAGGTGTAGTTGTCAATCGGGCCGACGAGCAGGTCGGTGAGCACGCCGTATTCGGAGTCGATGCCCCAGTTGTCGAGGCGCGCGGTATTGCCGTTGTCGTTGCGGTGTTTGTAGGTAAATTCAGTCATCGTCTTTCTCGAATTTTTTCGGAGTCCGTGGTACCGCTCGCGCGGTTCCGTGGCGCCGCCGCTACCGGTGAACCTTCGCGAGACACGCCGTGTACCCATCCCTGGGGGCTCTGCGAAAACATCCCTGTTTTCGAAGGTCTCGCGAAGGTTCACCGGCATCGGCGGCTTCGCATTAAGTGTTGAGCCTTGTTAGCTCGTCTTTGCCATTTTTAGCATCGCGTGCAGCAGTACGTTTGCACCGGCCTCCAGATCCTCTGGCTCCGCGTTTTCCGCTTCGTTGTGGCTCAGGCCTTTTTCACAGGGCACAAAGATCATGCTGGTGGGTGCGACGCGGGAGATGTACACGGAGTCGTGTCCGGCACCGGAGACCATTTCCTTGTTGCTGTAACCCAGCTCGGCGACGGCGCTGCGCACGGCTTCCACGCAGCTTTGATCGAAGGCGACGGCGGGGGAGCGCCATTCGTCGCGGATCTGGTGTTCGAGGCCGGTTTCATCCGCGACACGGGCGGCGATTTCGCGGAAGCGCTGGTCCATGCTGTCGAGAATTTTCTGGTCCGGGTGGCGCAGGTCGACGGCGAGGACGAGTTTTTCCGGCACGGTGTTGCGGCTGCCCGGCTCGACGCGGATGTCGCCGAAGGTAGCGCGGGCCCAGGGGCCGTGTTCGGCGGCGAGTTTGTACAGTTCGTCGAGGATGCGGTGCAGGCCCATAAACGGGTCGCGACGGGTTTCCATGGGGCTGGGGCCGGCGTGGCAGGGCTGGCCGATCAGGGTGAGGTCGTACCAGTACATGCCCTGTACGCCGCTCAGCACACCGATGGTTTTCTCTTCGGCCTCGAGAATGGGACCCTGTTCGATGTGCACTTCGAACGCGGCGGCGAGCGGGCGCGGCTTGGCGGGGGTGTCCCCTTTGTAGCCGATGCGCGCGAGTTCCTCGCCGAAGGTTTTGCCTTCCTTGTCTTCACGGGCGTAGGCATAGTCGAGGTCGAATTCACCCGCCCAGACCCCGGAGCCAATCATGGCGGGGGAGAAACGGGCACCTTCTTCGTTGGTCCACACGGCGACTTCCAGCGGCGCTTCGGTTTCGATATCGGCGTCGTTCAGGCTGCGTACCACCTCGAGTCCCGCGAGCACGCCATAGACGCCGTCGAACTTGCCGCCGGTGGGCTGGGTGTCGAGATGGGAGCCGGTGAGTACCGGTGGCAAGTCCGGGTTTTTACCCGGACGTTGGGCGAAGATGTTGCCCATTTCATCGAAGGTGACGCTGCAACCGGCGTCTTCGCACCACTGTACGAAGAGGTCGCGGCCCTGCTTGTCGAGGTCGGTGAGCGCCTGGCGGTTGCAGCCGCCCTTGTCGGTGGCGCCGATGGCGGCCATCTCCATCAGGGAGTCCCACAGGCGCTGGCCATTGATACGCACTTGAGAGGCGCGGACTTGGCGGGTATCAGTCATGGAATGCATCCGACTTTTATTGTGTGAATGGATGTATAGGGTTTAGCACAAGTCTATGGTTTGATTTTGCGAACACAATTAACATTTAATTGCCGGTTTGGTACCAAAAAGGCACCGCAACGAGGTTCAATCCATGGCCACCGAGCTCCGAAACCTGTCCCTGACTTCCCTGCGCAGCTTTTATGCGGTGGGACGCCACTGCCACCTGCGGCGGGCGGCGGAGGAGCTGCATGTGTCGCACCCGGCGCTCAGTCGCCAGATCCGCGAGCTGGAGGAGCGGTTGGGTACGCCGCTGTTCCTGCGTACCGGCAATCGTCTGTCGCTGACCGCCGCGGGCAAGCGCCTGCACCGCGCGGTGTCCGAAGCCTTCGGCCGCCTGGAGCAGGGGCTGGTTACCCTGGATCCAGGCAACCTGTCCGGGGAGGTGGTGATCGCCACCACCGCCACCATTGCCAGCCGCTGGCTGCTGCGGATTCTGGCGGAGGTACAGCAGCGCTATCCCGAGATCCGCCTGCGGGTAACCACCATCGAGCCCCGCGCGCGGCGCCTCGACGACGAGGCGGATATCGCCATCTGTCTCGGCGAGCCGGAGGCACCGGGACGGCAGGTGACGCCGTTGTATCAGGAGCACTATTTGCCGGTGGCGGGTCCACAGCTGCTGCGCGCGCGGGAGGATCTGAGTCGCGCGTTGCGCCCGGGGGATCTGCTGGCATTGCCGCTGCTGCACGACCGCCAGCAGCAGTGGCCGGGCTGGTTTACCGCCCAGGGTGTGGACTACGCGCCGTCGGTCAATGGCATGTCGGTGGATTATGCCTACCAGGCGATCGAGGCCGCGCGCCTGGGCATGGGCGTGGCACTGGCGGACCGGCTTGAGGTGAGTGAAGACCTGAAGAGCGGTCGCCTGGCCCCGGTGATCGAGCGCTCCTACACCATCGGCCAGTTCCTGTATCTGGTGAATGATCACCGCGGCGCCATCAACCAGCGTACCCGGCTGGTGCTGGAGCGGGTGTTTCGCTGGCTGGAGAGCCGCGGGGCGTCGCTGGCGCCGGAAGCCAAGGCCCTGCAGCAGGGGCTTGCGGCGCCCGCCAGCGGTGCGTCACCGCCCGCGTAACACCTGCACCCTGCCGTATCACCTGTTCAGGTGATTGGGCCCCGCTTGACCTTCCCGCATACTGAATAATCATTCGAAAAAGTCTAACTATTGCGCAGATTGTCCGTTTGATAGACGATGTGCGCCAGTTTCGGTCGATGAAATTGGCGCCAATCGTCGCGAGGGTCGAATCTCGCCGCAAAACTGCAGTAAGCAAGTCGAGTAAGATGCAAAACCATAACAAGATCTATATCGATGGCCAGTGGACCGCGTCCACCTCCGGCGAATGGCTGGAAGCCATCAATCCCGCAACCGAATCCCTGATTACCCGAGTGCCCGCAGGCAGCGTGGCCGATGTGGATCGCGCCGTGCAGGCCGCGGCCCGCGCCTTCGATGCCTGGGCCAACACCCCCGCCAGCGAGCGCCGCGCGTTGCTGTTGCACGCCGCCGACCTGATGGAAGCCCGTCAGGACGAGCTGGTGGCCGCGGTATCCGACAGCCTGGGCTGCCCGCGCCATATCACCGGTTGGCTGCATGTGGAGGGCCCCATCGAGGCCATGCGCCTGTTCGCCGAGCACACCGGAATTACCGAGGAGACCGCCGAGCATGGCCACTCGCTGGTGTGGCGGGAAGCCGCCGGTGTGTGCGGCTTTATCAACCCCTGGAATTACCCCCTGCACCAGTTCGTGGGCAAGGTCGGCGCCGCACTGGCGGCGGGCTGCACCATGGTGGTCAAGCCGTCCGAGCAGACCCCGCTGCAGGACTACCTGATGGCGGAAATTTTCCATGCGGCGGGGCTGCCCGCGGGCGTGTTCAATCTGGTGCCCGGTCGCGGCCCGGTTGTCGGCCAGGCGCTGTGCGAGCACCCGCTGGTGGACATGTTGTCGTTCACCGGCTCCACCCGCGCCGGCATCGAGATCGCCAAGGCCTGTGCGCCCACCGTAAAACGCGTGACCCAGGAGCTGGGCGGCAAGTCCCCGTACATCATTACCGCGGACAGCGACTTCACCACCGCGGTGCGCTACGGGGTGGACGACGTGATGATCAACAGCGGCCAGACCTGCACCGCGCTCACCCGCATGCTGGTACCCCGGAGCCGCTACGACGAGGCCCTGGAAATCATCCGCGCCCGTGTGGCCGAGATCGAAGTGGGCATGGGCGAAAATGCGTTTATGGGCCCGCTGTCTTCACTGCGCCAGTGGCAGCAGGTACAGGACTATATCCAGATCGGTCTCGACGAGGGCGCGACCCTGCTGTGTGGCGGCGCCGGCAAACCGCAAGGGCTGGCGCAAGGCTTTTATGCGCGGCCGACGGTATTTGCTGATGTCACCAATGACATGCGCATTGCCCGCGAGGAAATTTTCGGCCCGGTGCTGTGCGTGATTGCCTACGACGATCTGGACCAGGCGGTGACCATTGCCAACGACACGCCTTACGGCCTGTCGTCCGGTGTCTACGCCAAAGACCACAAGGACGCACTGGCCATTGCGCGACGCATTCGCGCCGGCCTGTGTTTTGTCAACGGTGGTGAGTTCAACTATCAGGCGCCGTTCGGCGGCTACAAACAGAGCGGCAATGGCCGCGAGTTTTCCCACCACGGCGTGGAAGAATTTACCGAAATCAAATCTGCGCAACTGGGTGTGCCCGCGGAGTAATCCGCGGCGCGCCGGCTGATACTGACCGACACAAACGAAATAATAAAATAAGTAACGCGGGAGAATCTCCGTGACAGAAGTAGCCGTCAAAAAGAATCTGGGTAAACGGGACATGATCCTGTTTACCGTGTCCGCCATCCTGTTGGTGGACACCCTTGCCGCCACCGCCGCCATCGGTACCTCGAGTATTTTCTGGTGGATGTTTCTGGGGCTGTTTTTCTTTGTGCCCTTTGCCCTGGTATCCGCCGAACTCGGCTGTGCCTATCCGGAAAAAGGGGGCATCTACGCCTGGGTGCGGGACGCATTTGGCGGCCGCTGGGCGTCGCGTATCAGCTGGAGTTACTGGGTCAATGTGGCGATCTGGATGCCGGCGATTTTCATCCTGTTTGCCGGCGTGGCGAAACAGCTGTTCTGGCCGGGCATGGGGGTCGCGGTGCAGATCGGGCTCGGCATTGTGCTTACCTGGGTGGCGGTGATCGCCAACGTGGTGACACTCAATGTGGGCAAGTGGGTGCCGAACATCGGTGCCATAATCAAGATCGTCATCTTTTTCGTGATCAGCGCTGGCGCAGTGTTTTACGCTGCGGAAAACGGACTCGCCAACCCGATCACTTTCGAGAGTATCAAGCCCAACCTGGGCGACAGCCTGCAGTACATTCCCGCGATCATTTACGGCATGCTCGGCTTCGAGCTGATCAGTGCCAGCAGTGAGGAAATGCGCAATCCGCAGCGCGATGTGCCGCGCTCGATCCTGATTTCCGGTGCGATTATCCTGCTGCTGTATATCCTCGGCACCACTGCCATTCTGGCTGCCATCCCGGCAAAAGATATCGATCTGGTAGAGGGCCTGGTAGATACCCTGGAGCTCTTCTTTGCTTCACTGCCCTTTGGAGAAACCGTGGTGATGCTGCTGGGTGTGGGTGCGCTCTATACATTTTTCTCCAACGGCGTTACCTGGGCCATCGGTGGCAACCGCGCGGCGGCAGAAGCGGCGGAAGAGGGCGAACTGCCGAAAGCGTTTGCGATAAAAAGCCGCAGCCGCAACACCCCGGTGGGCGCCGCGGTACTGATGGGCTTGATGAGCACATTTATCCTGGTGCTGTACGGTTTTCTGGTGGAAACCAACGAGGACCTGTTCTGGTCGCTGTTTGCCTTCAGTGGGGTTATTTTCCTGCTGCCCTATGTGGGTATGTTCCTGGCGTTCCTGAAAATGCGCCGCACCGATGGCGCGCGCGCGCGTCCCTTCCGGGTGCCCGGTGGAGACGGTTTTGCACGGGCGTTGACACTGTTCTGTGTCGCGGTACTGGCCGGCAGCATTTTCCTGTTTATCTACACACCCGGTGAAGGTGTGCAGTGGCCGGTGCTGATCGGTTCCGTCGTCACCCTGTTGCTGGGTGAGCTGGCGATCCTGTGGGCCGAAAAGCAGAACGGTAAGCTGGCAAGCGAAACCTCTGGAGTTCTTACTGCTCTGTAGCCTGTTAAACGCCTAGAAAAATATCGCAAATTTCTGACAAAAACCCGCTACTTGCGGGTTTTTGTGCTTGTTTTTAAAGTTGAATAAAAGCTCGGTTTCCTCACCCGTTGGGGTGATACCTGAATTTTGATTCGGTTTTTATAGTCTCCCTCAACATAAAACAGATAATTGAATCAGAGGGACATCGTCATGGGATTTTCGGGTTACACCAGCCGACGCTTCACCAAGAACACGCTTGCCGTCGCCGTTACCGGCGCGTTCCTGTCCACGATGGGAATATCATCCGGCACCTTCGCCAACCAGATTGAAGAAGTCTCCGTCACCGCGCAGAAGCGTGAGCAGTCGGTGAATGACATCGGCGTATCCGCCAATGCGTTCAGTGGTGAGATGATGCAGAACCTCGGCATCGACAGCGCCGTGGACCTGGGTGCACACACCCCGGGCCTGGTCACCGTGAACAGCACTTCAGGCGGCACCCCAGTGTTCGCCATCCGCGGCATCGGCCTCGACGATTTCAGCCCCAACAACAGCAGCGGTGTAGGTATCTACACCGACGAAGTCTTCGCCAGCAACCCGTCCTTCCTCGGCGGCCAGCTGTTCGATATCGAGCGGGTCGAAGTGTTGAAGGGCCCCCAGGGCACCCTCTACGGCAAGAACACCACCGGTGGTGCGATCAATTTCATCAGCGTAAAACCCACCAGCGAATTTGAAGCCTTTGTGGATGCGGGTATTGGCAACTTCGGCGCACGCGAAATGACGGGCGTGGTCAGTGGTCAGATCAGCGGCGAAGTGCTGGGCCGCCTGAGCCTGAACATGGCCAAGGCGGACGGCTGGCAGGAAGACCCCCAGACCGGTCGCGTGTTCGGCAGCGTGGACCGCTCCGCGGGCCGCGGCCAGGTTTCCTTCCCGTTTGCGGATAACGGCGAGGCGCTGGTCAAGGTGTACTTCAGTCGTGACAAGTCCACTCCGGTTTCACCTCAGGTCAGTGGTCTCGGCGATGCCTTCGGCGATCCCTCGTTCGACGAACTTAACAGCAACGACGATGCCTCTACCGTCAACGTTGGTGACCTGAAGGTGGCCCGCGATGAATCCGGCCACGGCGCGTCCCTGAATCTGAGTTACGGTTTCGAAACCTTTGACTTCATCTCCATCAGTGCGATCGATGCCTACGACCGCGAGGTGGTGGACAACTACGGCGGCTCCTCCGCGGCGATTCTCGACCTGTACCAGGACAACGAAATGAGCCAGTGGTCCCAGGAATTCCGCGTGGTCAGCAATGGTGACGGTGCCACCACCTGGGTCGCCGGGGTGAATATTTCCGAGGACACGGTAAACGTCCGCGATGTGTTCGACGATTCCTTCTTCGTCACCGATTCCGTGGCCAGCACCTTCGTACTCGACCCGGCCGATGTTTCCGCTCAGGGGTGGGACCTGCTTACCGCAGAATATGAGCAGGTCACCAAATCCTGGGGGGCCTACCTGCACACCGAAACCGCGCTGGGCGATTCCTTCAACCTGGTCGCCGGTATCCGCTACAGCGCGGACGACCGCACCTTCGACGGTATCTCCACCAACCACGACGATATCTACTCGTTCAATGACACCATCGCCGAGCTCAACGACAGCAGCAGCGAAAATGCCGTGACCGGCAAGCTGGGTCTCGACTGGCAGCTGCACGACGACCTGCTGCTCTACGCCAACGTATCCAACAGCTACAAGGCCGGCGCCTACTACGGCGCAGCGATTCTCGACGACGCCAGCTGGGCGTACGTGGAGCCGGAAAAAGTTCTGTCTTTTGAAGCGGGCTTCAAGGCCACCCTGTTCGACGCCTCGCTGCAGCTGAACGGTGCCCTGTTCAGTCTCGACTACACCGATCGCCAGTCACTGGTGACCATCATCGTTGACGATTTCAGTAACTACCTGGAATTCCCGGTAGCGGATACCACCCTGGTCAATGTACCGGAATCCAAAACCAACGGTTTCGAACTGGACCTGCACTGGCTGCCCACCGACAACCTGACGGTAATGGCCGGTGTGGCCTTCCTGGATAGCGAAGTCACCAGGGCACCGGGCACCGCCGACATGCGCGGCATCGCCGCGGATCCGTCGGTGAACGACAACGCCGATGGCGTAAACCAGTTGTTTGTGGATGCCCTGGCCGCACCGCTGCCCGCAGGCGCCTCGCTGTCGCAGGCCCCGGAATGGAGTTACAACAGCCTGGTCGCCTACGACCTGCCGCTCGCCGACTACAACCTGCGCCTGCAGACCAGCTACACCTACAGCGATGAGATGACCGCACAGCTGGCGGACGACAACGCTCTGTCCGGACCTGTGCACTCCTGGGACGCGGAAGCCTCGCTGAGCGATGCCGGCGAGCGCTGGGAAGTCAGTGGTTGGATCAAAAACATTGAGGACAGCAGTGCGGAGACCTATGCGTTCTCCAGTTTTGCTGGCCGCTCTTTCTATCGCCAGGCGCCGACCACCTTTGGGGTTTCGGTTCGCTACAACATTTTCTAATTACGCGCCGGCGATAACGCGATGATAAAGAGGTAATCATGTGTGACCCACAAACCAGGGCGGACGCTCTGGAAGCGCTACAAAAAACGACCTTCTTTCCCTACTGGCTGGATGCACCGCAGCGCCCGCGCGATGAGCCCGCGCTGCAGCGACCGCTGGACTGTGACCTGCTGATTGTCGGCGGTGGATTTACCGGTCTGTGGGCCGCGGTGCAGGCCAAGGAAGCCAATCCCGAACGCGATGTTGTGCTGATCGAGGCCAACAGCATCGCCATCGGGGCCTCCGGACGGCCGGCGGCGATTCTGTCCACGTCGGTGATGCACGGCCTGGCCAATGCGCAGCGGTTGTTTCCCGAAGACATGGAAATGCTGGAGCAACTGGGCAAGGAAAACCTGGACGGTTTCCGCGAGACCATCGAGCGCTACGGTATCGACTGCGACCTGGAGTGGGGCGGTGAGCTCACCGTCGCTGTCGGCGATGAAGGCATCGAGGATATTGAGAAGGAATACGAGCTGTATCGCCACTACGGCCACGACGCACACTTGCTGGACAAGGATGCTGTGCAACAGGAAGTGAAATCACCATTGTTTAACGGTGGCCTGTGGTCGAAAAAACGCAGCGGCACCGTGCACCCGGCAAAACTCGCCTGGGGCCTGAAACGTGTTGCCATGGAGCTGGGTGTAAAGATTTACGAAAACACGCCCATGGTCAGCAACGCCAAAAATCGCAAAGGCGTACTGGTGAAAACACCAAAAGGCCGCGTACAGGCCAACAAGGTGCTACTGGCCACCAACGCCTTCGCTTCCGGCAACAAGAAAATCCGCAACCGCGTTGCCGCCATCCGCGACCGCATCGTGGTGACGGAGCCACTGAGCGAAGAGCAGCTGGCGAGTATCGGCTGGCAAAACCGTCAGGGCATCTACGATACCCGCACCCAGCTCAACTACATGCGCCTGACCGCGGACAATCGCATTCTGTTCGGTGGCCGTCTGGACTATTTCTTCGGCAACAATACCGACCCGGAAGACGACAAGGCGCCGGAACCCTATGTGCGCCTGATCGAAAATTTTTACCGCACCTTTCCGTCATTGCGCGGCATTAACTTCAGCCACGCGTGGAGCGGTCCCATTGCCCTGACCACACGTATGGCAGTGCACTATCAGCATTATCACGGCGGAAAGATGCTGTATGCCGGCGGTTACTCCGGTTTCGGTGTGACAGCCACACGCTTTGGCGCGCGCGTTGCGCTGGCGATTCTGGACGACAAAAAAGTCCCGGAGCTCGGGTTGAAGTTTGCCATTTCTCAGCCGGCGTATATTCCGCCGGAGCCATTCCGTTGGATCGGCGCAAAGATCACCATGTATGCACTGGATACCCTGGATGAAAAACGCGGCTGGCGTATTCCCTGGGTGCGTATGGTGGAGAAGATGGGTTTTCCCATTACTCAGAAATAATTCTGTTGTGATTGTTGTCTTGTCCTGATTTCTGTCTTGTGGACATTTGCCCGCACCGCTGTTCCGACGCCTACCTCGTTGCAAACAGTGGATGCGGGATTTTTTGTGTCCGTCGACTTATTTTTCCAGGCTGGTCAGCGGATCCGGGTCAGTTCCGGAGTGATGGCGCAGGGCGCTGATAAACAGGTAAAACAGCTCGGATTGGGAAGTAACATCGAGCTTGGAATAAATATTTTTGCGGTGTGTCTTGATGGTATCCACACTGGCGTCGAGCTTCTCCGCCATGGATTTAATCGAGTGTCCGCGCATGGTCATGTGCAGCACCTCACACTCGCGCTTGGTCAGCAGTGAACTGCCGAAATTCTCCAGCGCGCTTTCCAGGCGTTTACCGAAAGTCTCGATCTGGCTGCCACTGCGGTGGTAATTGTAAATCCACTTTCGCAGCACACTTTCCACAATGGGCAACAGCGATTTCAGCAGTGAAACCTCATGGGAAGAAAAGCGCCCGCTACCCAGGTCGGACGCTCGACCGATAGAGAGACTGGCGATGATTCCGTTTTCACCGCGCAGCAGATAACACCCCTCGTCGCCGAGGTTGGCCTCGCGATAGTAGCGTCGGAAATATTCCGTCTGTGCGAAGGCGTCCGGTGCGACTTCCCGCAGCAGGTAAAATCCCTGCTTGTTTTCATCCACCGCAGCGCGATAGAAGGGGTCGAACAGATAGGCACCCTCGATATAGCGATCCACCTGGGTGCTCAGCTGCTCGTTGGCCAGCAGACGATGATGGGTAATTTCCGGCGGGCCATCTGCAGGGTACAGAATCGCCATGCTGCTGTTACCGCGCACCAGGGCTTCGGCGCCACGCAGCAGCTCATAGATACGCTCGGAGTCTGACTCGCTATCCAGCAGGTTGGCGATACACTGGTGCCATTGGGCGAGGTCGGAGTCCTTACTCGTGGTATTCATCGATAATGCGCCGGATCATTAGGCTGGAAAACTGGCTCGAAAACCAAGCTCAAATTTTAACAAAAAAGCCCGCCTGAATGGATCTAAAAGCGGGCCCGTTAAGCAAGTTTTTTCGCTGGATTTTCTGGCACTGAGCGAGGTTTTGCGCGCTAATTTTTCGCCAGATATTCGTCCTTGAGCTTGACGTAGTTTCCGGCGGTGTAGGTAAAGAACTTTTTTTCCTTTTCCGTCAGTGGCCGCGCCTGTTTTGCCGGTGAGCCCACGTACAGATATCCGCTCTCCAGCCGTTTACCGGGAGGCACCAGTGCCCCGGCGGCAAGTACCACTTCGTCTTCGATCACCGCTCCGTCCAATACAATCGCGCCGATACCGATCAGCACCCGGCTGCCCACGGTGCAGCCGTGCAGACACGCTTTGTGGCCGATGGTGACATCCTCGCCGATGGTCAGTGGCCATCCGCCCTCGTTGAAGTCGCTGGCGTGGGTAATATGCAGTACCGAGCCGTCCTGCACGCTGGTGCGGGCGCCGATACGTACCCGGTGCATGTCACCGCGGATAACGGTCATCGGCCACACGGAACAGTCATCGCCCAGTTCGACATCGCCGATCACGCAGCTCTGGGGATCAATAAATACGCGCTCTCCGAGTGTCGGGGTTTGGCCGCGATGTTCGCGCAAGGTGTGTTGGGGTAAATCGGATTTGGACAAGGCTGACCTCCGCTTGGGCAATCCACTAGAATACTGGGCATATGTTAACCCTTCTCCGCGCCCGGTGTTGCATCATCGGGGGCCCGTCGACAAGGAATTCCGATGTCTGAATCGCCCGCACCCAACCCGCTGTTGAGCGCTCCGCTGCTGCCCCCGTTCGATACTGTAAAGCCGCAGCACGCCGAGCCGGCAATCGCAGAGCTCATCGCCAAATGTCGAGAACAGCTGCAATCTTGTCTGCAAAATGCGGGAAGTAACCCAAGCTGGGAAGAAACCATGGCGCCGTTGGAAGAGGCTCAGGATCAGCTGAGCAAGGCGTTTTCTCCGGTCTCTCACCTGAACAGCGTACTGAGTGGCGACTGGCGCGCGCCCTACGAGGCGTGCCTGTCCCAGGTCACCGAATACTGGACGGAGCTCGGGCAGAATCCGGAGCTCTACGCTGTCTACCGGGCGCTGGCCAAGTCCACAGATTTTGCCAACTGGCCGCAGGCGCGCAAACAGGCGGTGCGTCATGGTCTTCGCGACATGCATCTTGGTGGTGTCAGCCTGGAAGGCGAGAAGCGCGAACGTTACGCCAGCATCAGCAAGCGCCTGGCAGAACTGAAAAGCAAATTTGCCAATAATGTGCTGGACGCCACCAATGCGTGGACACTGAATATCACCGAGGAAGCCGAGCTGGCAGGTATCCCCGAATCCTCGCTGGCCACCGCCAGGGCACTGGCGGAGTCGAAGGGGAAATCCGGTTGGTTGCTGACCCTGGATGGCCCCTGCTTTCTGGCGGTGATGACCCACGCGGAGAACCGCGAACTGCGCCACAAGATGCATTACGCGTTTATCACCCGCGCCTCCAATGTTGGCCCCAACGCCGGTGAGTTCGATAACGCCAATGTGATGGCCGAAATTCTTTCCCTGCGCGCAGAGCAGGCACATCTGCTGGGAATGAAGAACTACGCAGAGCGCTCCCTGGCCAGCAAGATGGCAGAATCTCCCGAGCATGTGGAAACCTTCTTGTGGGATCTGGCCAAGCGCGCCAAGCCCGCCGCGGTGCGAGAGTTTGCCGAGCTGCAGGCATTTGCCGACAGTGAGCTCGGTATCGACCGCCTGCAGCCGTGGGATGTTGCTTGGGCCGCTGAGAAGCTCAAGCAGGCACGCTACGCGGTCAGCCAGGAAGAGCTGCGTCCGTATTTTCCGTATCCGAAAGTATTGTCGGGCCTGTTCTCGGTAGCGGAAAAGCTGTTCGGCGTGAGCGCCGAGCAGGACAGCTCGGTAGCCACCTATCACCCGGACGTGCACTTTTACTGGCTGAAGCGCGGCGGCGAGCCCATTGCCGGCTTCTATCTCGATCCCTATGCCCGCGAGAACAAGCGCGGCGGCGCCTGGATGGATGACGCGCGGGTGCGCCGCCAGACCAGTGGTGGCCTACAGCTGCCAGTGGCCTACCTGGTATGCAACTTTTCTTCGCCGACTGCCGCTTCCGGCTCGGGTAAAGACACGCCGGCACTGCTGACCCACTACGAGGTCACCACCTTATTCCACGAATTCGGCCACGGCCTGCACCATATGCTGACCCAGGTGGACGTGGCCGCGGTCTCCGGCATTAACGGTGTTGCCTGGGATGCGGTAGAGTTGCCCAGCCAGTTTCTGGAAAACTGGTGTTGGGAGCCGGAGGCACTGGCGATGATTGCCGGTCATTACGAGACTGGTGAGCCGCTGCCGCAGGAATTACTGGAAAAAATGCTCGCGGCCAAGAACTTCCAGTCCGCCATGTTTACCGTGCGCCAGCTGGAGTTCGCCCTGTTTGACTTCCTGCTGCACTCCCGCCCGGAGGGCGCCAATGCAGAGGAAATCCAGCGCCTGATCAACGAGGTTCGGGCCAGGGTGTCGGTGGTCCCGGTTTCCCCGGATAACCGTTTCCAGAACAGTTTCAGCCATATTTTTGCCGGCGGTTACGCCGCCGGATACTACAGCTACAAGTGGGCCGAAGTACTGAGCGCGGATGCGTTTTCCCTGTTCGAGGAGACGGGAATTTTCGATCCCGCCACCGGCAATCACTTCCTGAGCACGGTCCTGGAGCAGGGCGGAAGTCGAGATGCACAGGACCTGTTCGCAGAATTTCGCGGCCGAGCCCCTAAAATAGACGCACTGTTGCGGCACTCGGGTATTGAATGAGGTAACCCATGAGCGATAACCAGAACATTGAAAAGCCCACCAAGCGCCGGTTTATTGCCGGTGCTGTGTGCCCCCGCTGCAGCGAGATGGACAAGATCGTCAACTACAAACTGGGCGATAAAAATTATCGCGAGTGCGTAGCCTGTGGCTTCAAGGACGAAATACGCTTACAGGCATCTCCACGGGAATTGGATACCCGGGTGAATCAGACCGATGACAGGGAAGTGGAAGAAACCGCAGTCAAAATACTGCAGCCGCCTTCGGGACCGGCCGATAAAAATTAATCCACTAAAAAAAGAATTCCTTGAAGAAAATCTATCCCCTGATCGCACTGGCGATCGTTTTACTTATTGCGGGCTACGCGGGCCTTGACCACTACCGCGAGGTGCGCGTACAGCAGCAGGCCCAGACTGCGCACCTGATTACCCGCTGTGTGAACCAGGGACTGCTGTCCCTGTTTACCCTGCAAAAAAATGACTGGGAGAAAAACCCGGAACTGTTGCAGTCAGAAGAAGAGCGGCTCGATCAGCGGATCGCTGCGTTGCCGGATGCGGTACTGGTCGACAAGCCTTTTGCCGATTGGCAGGGCGCGCTGGAAATTTGCCAGCGTCTTACGGTTAACTCCAACCGTCTGCACAAAACCATTTTCCGCCCCCTGATGGAAATGGCAAAAAAAGAGATGTGGAGCCTGAAAAATGCCAAGAGCTCCCAGTATCAGTCGCGCCGGAAACGCACGATTTACCGGACAAAAATAGCCGCGGAAGCTGCGGATCGGTATCTGGAGGATCTGCGCTCGGATATCAATCGCCTGCTCGATATCAGCCGGATCTCAGCAGAATCGCGCGCTCTGGTCGAGCGACAGTTGCAGGAAGCAATCTTCGATAAATATCGCAAGGGACGTTTTAGCAAGGCGCGGGTATTGCAATATCTGGAGCGCCAGGAAACCTTTTACCAGTTACTTAGCGACAACCCCAGGGGGTTTACCCTGCGCGGTGGCAGCCTGTATTTTTATAACGATAAATTGCACCGCCAAGCAGATGACCTGAACCGTGCCCTGTTGCAGGGAGAGGTGGATTTCTTCACAAATTGGCGCCAGATCGTCGAGCGGTAGCGCGCGAACTTGTCAGCGTTGGCAGCTTACGCCTAGTGCGACAGGTCGATCTGCCTGGACAGGGAAGGGGTACGCAGTTCAATCTGCAGCTGGCTGGCGAAGTCCGGCCATTCACCCGGTGCATCGTCGTAGCGTTGTTTGTAAAGGATCATGGATACCAGCCTTTCCGGATCCAGTTCCGCCGGTTCAAAGCGCTGCAGCAAAATATTTGCCAGATCGTCCAGCTGGCACGCCAGCTTTTCTCCCAGCAGTTCCCGCACCACCAGATTGGCCACCATCGGATCCATCGGCAGCAGCGGCGTACCACACAGGGGGTGCAGCATATCGTTGATTTCCTCCATCGCGCGATGGGCCAGATAGGCCTCATCCAGAATGGAACCCAGGCCGTGCTCGTAGGGCTGACGCTCGGGCACCTGGCTGAAGCTGTGCAGGATCAGTTCCCGCAACGGGTGAAAATCCAGGCCGCCGGCGTTACACATCTCATCGAGTCGTTGCATCCAGGAAGGAATGGCCTGGATATAGCGGATGACAAAGCAGGTGATATGCAGGGGTGCGTCGCGTTGCGGCAGGTGGATGCTGCGATGCAGGTTCGGCAGGGTATCGTGCAACGCGCGACGAAAGCGCCCACGGGACTGCTCTGCAGCCACGGCGCGGTCGATACACTGCTGGATCAGTTGATAATGGTCACACATACATCAAAACGAAAACGACGAAACCGCCTCCCCGTTTCTTTGTCTGCTGACCCCCCGTTTGCCCCTGATGGCAGGGGATTGATCCAGAGTGCGGACAAGACTGCTTAACGTTGGAAGTGGACTCGGTGCGTATCTCCAATTACAGCCAATAATTGTTCTTAGTGTAGTTATAAAAGTAGACCATCAATCCGGAAGATCGTGCGCCAAACCACAAAAACAGGCTGAACCAGATGCCAGTGTTACCCCAGTGTCGCGTAAACCACCAGCAAGGTAAAAACACGATCACAGTTGCGATGAACATGGTGTCACGCATTTGCCTGCTTTTTCCCGCCCCGATGAATACCCCATCCAGTTGATAGCTCCATACCGCCACCAGGGGGAGTGCACACAGCCAGGGATAAAACTCCGCGCTTGCCGTCAACACCGGCGGAATACTGGTAAACAGCGGCAAAATCCAGCCTTCTCCGGTGATCAGGATCAGTGTGACGACAATGGCGGAAACCAGCGCCCAGACCCCCGCGGCCGCGTTGGTGCGCTGGAATTGTGTCATGGATTCACGTCCCACTGCGCGCCCAACCAGGGACTCGGTGGCATGCGCAAAGCCGTCCAGCGCATAGGATGTCATCATCAGCAGCTGTAGCAGAATCGCGTTGGCGGCCAGCACGGTATCCCCCTGGGCTGCGCCCTGGGCAGTGAAAAACGTCAGTGTGAACAGCAGCAGACAGGTGCGGATAAACAGGTCGGTATTGATACGCAGCAGCTCCCACCACGGCGCGCCGCGCCGCCACGGCCAGAAGTCGGTTGCGGCCATTACTGCGCGTATTTCCCGGACGGTGTTGCGGTGCCGCCGGGACAGCAGCCAGAACCCCATCGCGAAAGCACACAGGTCCGCGGATACCGACGCCCAGGCCGCGCCTCTCGCGCCCATATCCAGGCCGAGGATCAGGATCAGGTCGAGCAGAATATTGAGCAGGTTGGCGGTAACCAGTATTGCCAGCGGTGCGCGGCTGTCCTGGCGACCGATAAAAAATCCCAGCAAGGCAAAGTTGGCCAGTGCCAGTGGTGCACTCAACAGGCGGATCTGCAAATAGTCGCGGGCGTGCGGTGCGGCCTCCGCACTGGCATTCATCCACTGGGTAATCTGCGGAAGCAGCGGCGACGCCAGTAACAGTACCAGCAGGCCGAGTATTGCCGACATCCACAACGCGCGCAGTAGCCAGGCGGCGCCCTTTGCGCTGTCGCTTGCCCGCGCCACCAGTCCGGTGGTCCCCATACGCAGAAAGCCGAACGCCCACAACAGCATGGAAATCACACTGGCGCCAATAGCCACGCCGGAAAGATATTCCGGGCTGGCCAAGTGACCGAGCACAGCAGTGTCTACCGCGCCCAGAAGCGGCACTGTGATGTTGCTCAGAATCATGGGCCAGGCAAGGCGCCAGACCCGCACATAGGGGGCGGCAAAACGGCGCTGAATGGCACGCGAAGGCGCCGGTGAATTTTTCATGTAAGTTGGCGGTTTAATTGACTTTCTTCTGGCGATGTGTTTCTTTTGATAGCGCTAGATGCGACGAAAAGACACAGGTTGTTGGTTGTACCTTCCGGGCGACGACATCTGAAGTAAAAATAACAAGTTGCACTGACAGCAGTATCGCGCAACTGTGGTCCTCCCCGGTGTGCGAACAGTGTATGTAGTCTTGGTTTACTACAGCATGTCCACATTTAAGATGTGTGGATTATTTCCCGATCTTGCGATCGGGGCAGACTCCAGTCCTCCGAGCAGCCAACCGCTGTTACAGGGTTTTGCTATTTTGTTGGTTGCAGCGCCGCGACTGCGCACCCGATACCGCAGCGAAAGCAGTATTCGTGTGGCAGGCCCGCAGTGATGTGACCGCAGGAAAGCGGCTCGCGAGAATAACAAACATGGAGATCTGCAGGCGATGTTGATGGGCTTAAAACGGCTGTTCGCCTTCCTGACCATCTCGGCCATCGCGCCCCAACTTTTTGCCCAGGAAACTGCGCAGAAAGCCGAAGAGGGTGTGGAGCGCTGGGGGGTCAACATGACCCAGGGGGTTACCGAAGTTTCCCGAACCACTTACGATTTGCACATGCTGATCTTCTGGATCTGTGTGGCGATCGGTATTGTGGTGTTCGGGGTGATGTTCTACAGCATGTGGCGTCACCGTAAAAGCAAGGGCTACAAGGCGGCGCAGTTTCACGAGAGCACACTGGTGGAGCTGGCGTGGACGATTGTACCCACGCTGATCCTCGTCGGTATGGCGATTCCCGCCACCAAAACCCTTTACGATATCTACGACACCAAGGAAGCCGATCTCGACATCATGATCACCGGCTACCAGTGGAAGTGGAAATACGACTACCTGGGTTCCGATGTCACCTTCTTCTCCAATCTCTCCACCCCCCGCGCACAGATCGATAACCAGCAGCCGAAAACTGCAAATTATCTGCTGGAAGTGGATGAGCCGCTGGTGGTGCCGATCAATAAAAAGATTCGCTTCCTGATCACCGCCAACGATGTAATCCACGCGTGGTGGGTGCCGGATCTCGCAGTGAAAAAAGATGCGATCCCCGGGTTTGTGAACGAATCCTGGACCCGCATCGAGGAACCGGGGATTTACCGCGGCCAGTGTGCGGAGTTGTGCGGTAAGGACCACGGTTTTATGCCAATTGTGGTGAAGGCCGTGCCGGAAGATGAATACCACTCCTGGCTCGATGATCGCGCAGCAGCGGCGGCGAAGATCAAGGAGCTGACCAACAAGACCTTCACGTTTGACGAGCTGTACGAGCGCGGCAAGAAAGTCTATGAGAGCACCTGCGCCGCCTGTCACCAGGTGAAAGGGCAGGGTGTGCCCGGTGCCTTCCCGGCCATTGCCGGCTCCAAGATCGCCACCGGT
This sequence comes from Microbulbifer sp. YPW1, assembly GCF_013367775.1. NCBI lineage: Bacteria > Pseudomonadati > Pseudomonadota > Gammaproteobacteria > Cellvibrionales > Microbulbiferaceae > Microbulbifer > Microbulbifer sp. YPW1. The sequence continues at coordinate 1,486,773 of NZ_CP055157.1, read as the reverse complement.
GCGATGGATGGCCATTTGAGCATGGTGGTGAATGGCTCACCGAGCAATCCCGCGATGCAGGCCTTCGGCGCACAGTTGAGTGAAGTGGATCTCGCTGCGGTTATCACCTATCAGCGCAATGCCTTCGGCAACAATATGGGCGACACCGTGCAGCCCATCGACATTCTCAATTTCAAGAATAAGTAAGCAGGAGCCGAAAGGAGTTTAGTTATGGCACACGGTCCGAAACCCGGTTTTACCCGCTGGCTCTACACCACTAACCACAAGGACATCGGCTCGATGTACCTGTGGTTCAGTTTTGCGATGTTCCTGCTTGGCGGTTGCATGGCGCTGGTAATCCGCGCCGAACTTTTCCAGCCCGGCCTGCAGATTGTGCAGCCGGAATTCTTTAACCAGATGACCACCATGCACGGTCTGATCATGGTGTTCGGCGCGGTGATGCCCGCGTTTGTGGGCCTCGCCAACTGGATGGTGCCGATGATGATCGGTGCCCCGGATATGGCGCTGCCGCGGATGAATAACTGGAGCTTCTGGATTCTGCCATTCGCGTTCGCGATGCTGGCATCCACCTTGTTCATGGAGGGCGGCGCGCCCAACTTCGGTTGGACTTTCTATGCTCCGCTATCCACCGAATATGCGCCGCCCAGCGTAACTTTCTTTATCTTCTCCATTCACATCATGGGTGCGTCTTCCATCATGGGGGCGATCAATATTGTCGCCACCATTTTGAACATGCGCGCGCCGGGCATGACCCTGATGAAGATGCCGCTGTTTGTGTGGACCTGGCTGATCACCGCCTATCTGCTGATTGCGGTAATGCCGGTGCTCGCCGGTGTGGTGACCATGATGTTGATGGATATCCACTTTGGTACCAGCTTCTTCAGCGCCGCCGGCGGTGGTGACCCGGTACTGTTCCAGCATGTGTTCTGGTTCTTCGGCCACCCCGAGGTGTACATCATGATCCTGCCGGCGTTCGGTATCGTATCGGCGATCATTCCCACCTTCGCGCGCAAGCCGTTGTTCGGTTACAGCTCGATGGTCTACGCCACCGCGTCGATTGCCTTCCTCAGCTTTATCGTATGGGCGCACCACATGTTCACCGTGGGCATGCCCATTGCCGGTGAGCTGTTCTTTATGTACGCGACCATGCTGATTGCGGTGCCCACCGGGGTGAAGGTGTTCAACTGGGTAACCACCATGTTCCGGGGCTCGATGACCTTCGAAACCCCCATGCTGTTTTCCATTGCCTTCGTGATCCTGTTTACCCTGGGCGGTTTCTCCGGGCTGATGCTCGCCATCGCACCGGCGGACTTCCAGTATCACGATACCTATTTCGTAGTGGCGCACTTCCACTATGTACTGGTACCGGGTGCCATTTTCTCGATCACTGCCGGGGTGTATTACTGGCTGCCGAAGTGGACCGGCAACATGTACAACGAGACCATGGGTAAGGTGCATTTCTGGATGGCGTTTGTCGGCCTGAATGTCACCTTCTTCCCGATGCACTTTGTCGGTCTCGCGGGTATGCCGCGGCGTATCCCGGACTACGCGCTGCAGTTTGCCGATTTCAACCAGATCGCGAGCGTGGGCGCCTTCCTGTTCGGCGCTGCGCAGATCGTGTTCCTGTTCAACGTGATTCGCACGGTGCGCGGCGGCCGCAAAGCCACCGATGAAGTGTGGGAAAACCCGCAGGGTCTGGAGTGGACTGTGCCATCACCGGCGCCGTACCACACCTTCAGTACGCCGCCGGTAGTGCGTTGATTGGTTGTAATGACAAGCGGGGCTGAATCATGGCAATGAGTGCTAACGCCAAAACCACGGTAAAGATGCTGGCCCTCGCGGTCAGCATGCTGGGGTTTGCACTTTTTATCATGCCGCCCCTGTACGACGCCTTCTGTGAGATTACCGGTCTCAACGGCAAGACCGGAGGTCGCTATGAAGCGGTACCGGCGGCCGTCGATACCGAGCGCACGGTAAAAGTCCAGTTTGTTGCCAGCAACAACGAAAACATGCCGTGGGAATTCACACCCGGTGTAGTGGAAATGAAAGTGCACCCGGGCGAGGCGGTGGATACGGTATTCCTTGCGTACAACCCGACCGAGCGCGACATGGTGGGCCAGGCCATCCCGAGCCTGGTGCCGTTCAAGGCCGCCAGTTATTTCCATAAAACCGAATGTTTCTGCTTCAACCAGCAGACTCTGGCTGCCGGCGAGAGCGCCGAGCTGGGTCTACGATTTATCGTCGACCCGGATCTGCCTCCCGGCGTAAACACCATCACGCTTTCCTACACGCTGTTTGATGTAACCGAACGGATCGCGAAGCAGACAGACAACAAAAAAACGGATGCCTCCCCAATTGAGCGAGACTCCGAGCGAGAGGGATAGAAAATTATGGCCACCGAAAGCAGCTATTATGTTCCCGAGCAGTCCCGGCTGCCGATCTTTGCCACCATTGGCCTGTTCCTGACGGCCTTTGGCGCCGCCAGCTGGGTAAATGGCGGAAGCTCCTATATTTTCTTCGCCGGTGCCATCGCCATGGCGACAGTGCTGTGGTTCTGGTTCGCCGCGGTGATCCGCGAGAACATGCAGGGACTCAACAGCGATCAGCTCAAGCGTTCCTATGTGTGGGGGATGGGCTGGTTCATTTTCTCCGAGGTGATGTTCTTTGCCGCATTCTTCGGCGCGCTGTATTACATTCGCACCTTTACCTTGCCGTGGCTTGGCGGTGAAGGGGATCGCGGCTCTTCCAACATGCTGTGGGAGGGATTCCAGAATACCTGGCCGCTGATGGTGACCCCGGATCAGGCGGTGAGTGGTGAATCCGCCAAGGTTCTGGGGCCCAAGGGCATCATCGACCCCTGGCACCTGCCCCTGCTGAATACCGTATTGCTTCTGGCCTCCAGCGTTACCGTACATATCGCCCATGTTTTCCTTAAGAAGGGCAAGCGTCAGGCATTCAATCTGTGGCTGGGTGCCACCGTCGCGCTCGGTGCGGCCTTCCTGTTCTTCCAGGTCGAAGAATATCTGGAGGCTTATCAGCATCTGGGGCTGACTCTGGAATCCGGTATTTACGGCACTACCTTCTTTATGCTCACCGGCTTCCACGGCGCCCACGTGACACTCGGCACCATCATGCTGCTGATCATGTTGCTGCGCTCGGTGATTGCCCATCACTTCAAGCCGGATGATCACTTTGGTTTCGAAGCGGCCAGCTGGTACTGGCACTTTGTGGACGTGGTCTGGGTCGGACTGTTTATTTTCGTCTATGTACTGGGCGCGTAAACCCGGACGTTAACGGTGGATACGGATTGCCGTATCCACCAGAAACTATTTAATACTTGTTAGCCCAGGGCGCGGTGTTGGAAAGCATACCGCTGTGGAATCCATACCAGATGGTTAGCAGGAGCAGCGCAGCGAGTGTGATCCGAATACCGAGTGCGTACAGCGTACGCTTGGATTCCGGTGCGCCCATATCGCGCAATAGAAATAGCAGGGCGCTGGTCAGGCTGGCCAGCACGGCAAGAAATAACAATACAATGATTGTTTTGAGCCACATAATATAACGCCATTTATAGAAGTATTATTGGCATGACAGTTCCGAAAATGTCGCCGGAAGAAGGCGGCAATGCATTAACCTCCGGGACCCGATCAGACTCCAAGGAAGCGGGAGAACCATCGCGAGCTGCCAGTGTAGCATTTATCCGCAGCTGGCCACTCAGCCTGCTGTGTCTGTGTTTTTTCCCCCTGCTATTAGGTCTCGGTAACTGGCAGTTACAGCGCGCTGCTGAAAAGCAAATCCTGCTCGATCGTATAGACGGCCGTCTTTCCGCACAGCCGCAAAGCATTGATCAACTTCACGAGCCACAGTCCTACACCCCCGTACGTCTGCTCGGGTTCTATACCGACGAATATTTTTATCTCGACAACCGCACCCGAAACGGCCGCGTGGGTTATGAAATCCTACAGGTATTTGAAACTGGCGACCGCGAGCGCGGCAAGCGGCGCTGGCTGATCAACCGCGGCTGGCTGCCGGCGAGTAGCCAGCGTTCAGAGTTACCGGAAGTGGCGTATCCCCTCGCGGCCAAGGTGATCACCGGATTTATCTATCCCAGCGGTAATCAGGTCGGACGAGAGTCTAACGATGCCCCGTCGCGCACCACACCCCATGCCCGCATACAGTCGCTCTACAACATCGCCGAAAGCGGGTTGCGGCTCGATTACCCGCAGTGGCATATCCGCCTGAGTGCTGACTCCGACACGGCACTGTTCACAGATTGGCAACTGGTGAATACAAATCCGCAAAGACATCGGGGCTATGCGGTACAGTGGTTCTCCATGGCCGCGGCCCTGTGTCTGCTGTGGTTGCTGGCCGCGACCAATATACGAGAGATGGTTCGGCAAAAGTGGTTTAAAAAGCCGACAAAACAGACATAATCAACACATAACAATAACGAGCGCGCGAGTTGCAGCTCTGTGGTGGTCCTGCAGCAACAGCGGCGCGGCAGCGAGGTAATTCCCGTGGCAGAGAACACCCATCCAGAAAGTGCAGCGATTAGTGAAGGTGCCGACAATCACGGCAAGGTCTCCGGCTTCGGCCGCTGGTCCGGGTTTGCCGTGTTTGCCTCAGTGGCGCTGCCCATGCTCGCCGCCTATATCGTGTTTTACAGTGGCATCGGCATGCCCACCAACACGGTCAACCAGGGTGAGCTGCTAACACCAGCAAAGAATGTCGCCGACATTGAACTGACCTCCAGCGACAGCAATCCCGTTGTGCTGAGCGATGAGGCACCCCTGTGGCGCTATCTCATCATCGGTGATGAAAAGTGTGCGGGTGAGTGTGAAGATCTGCTGTACACCACGCGTCAGGTGCATATCCGCCTGGGTGACAAGGCGCACCGGGTAGAGCGACTGCTGGTGACCGGTTCGCCGCTCACCGAGCTGCGTCACGAGGATCTCGCGCGCCAGCACCCGCGCCTGCGATTTACCACGGCGGACCAGGGCCAGATCGATCAGTGGCTCGCCGACAGCGACCACGCGCAGCTGCAACGCCCCAGCGCGCTGCTGGTAGACCAGAACGGTTTTGCGATGATGGTCTATGACAACCGCCACAGTGGCAACCAGTTACTCAAAGATATCAAACGATTGCTGAAGTACTCCTACGAAAAGTAGCGGCCCGGCAACGGAGCCCACAGCAAATATTCATCCGGGAGAGAGCGAATGGATGTGGAATCGGACATCACCGAACTGCGCAAGAACTACAAGAATGACTGGCGTTTTCGCCTGGCCCTGATCGGCACCGGACTCGCCCTGGTGGTTGTGGTTCTGGGCGCGTTTACCCGCCTGACACACGCCGGACTCGGCTGCCCGGACTGGCCAGGTTGCTACGGCCACCTGCTGTGGCCCAATGAAAGTCACGAAATAGCGGCGGCCAATGCCGCATTCCCGGATACCCCGGTGGAGACCGACAAGACCTGGCCGGAAATGGTACACAGGTACTTTGCCGGTATGTTGCTGCTGGTAGTGGTCGGGCTCACCTATATGTTCTGGCGTCGCCGCGGACACCGCGGGTTTATCCAGAGTCATATCCTGCTGGGCGTTATCTTGCTACAGGCCGCTTTCGGCATGTGGACGGTTACCCTGAAGCTTTGGCCGCAAGTGGTAACCGCGCACCTGTTGGGCGGCATGGCAACCCTGTCGATCCTGTGGATGCTCGCCGAGCGCCTGCGCTACCGCAAACGGCTGATCCCGCCCCATGAATTCAGTGCGCTGCAGAAAATCAGGCCGCTGGCAGTCGTTGCGGTGGTTGCCGTCTGTTTGCAGATCGCCCTCGGCGGCTGGACCAGTTCCAACTATGCCGCGCTCGCCTGTCCGGATTTTCCCACCTGTCACAGCGAGTGGTGGCCGGCCGCGGATTTCAGCCAGGGTTTCAACGTTGCGCAACAGATCGGACCCAATTATTTGGGCGGCGCCATGGAAAATGATGCGCGCACCGCAATCCATCTCACCCACCGCATTGGCGCCATAATTGTCACCCTGCTGGTGAGTCTGCTCGCACTACTCGCGTGGCGCGCTGGATCGCCCCGCTGGGCACAGGGTTTGCTCGCCGTTTTGTGCTTGCAAGTGGGGTTGGGAATTGCGAACGTAGTGATGTTTCTGCCGCTGCCGGTTGCCGTGGCACATAACGCCGGTGCAGCGCTGCTGTTACTGAGCCTGCTGACATTCTGCTATCGGATCAATACGGTACAACCGGCGATAAAAAAATATTCGTAGCAAGCGACGCTTTATTTAGGAAATTTAAACAGAGGTTTGAATAGCGCGTTTTCACAGAGGATCAAGTAGTACCTCAAGGTTTTCAAAAGGGAAGTCAGCCGCTGATTTCCCGCCACCGGATGTTGAACAGCATCCGGTGCCACAAGTCAGGCCATACGGAATTGGCCAATATAATAATGACAACGAGGTGGTAACCATGAGTACCCAGGCAGTAAGCGTACAACGTGCCAGCTGGCGCGATTACTATGAACTCACCAAACCGCGGGTGGTGATGTTGATGATACTCACCTCCGTGATCGGCATGTTGCTCGCCGTTCCCGGGATGGTGCCACTGGATATCCTGATTCTCGGTAACCTGGGTATTGCGCTGTGCGCAGGTTCCGCGGCGGCGGTCAATCATCTGGTAGATCGCCACGTGGACATCAAGATGGCGCGCACCACCAATCGCCCCATCGCACGCGGTAGAGTCGAGCCACACAAAGCCATTTTATTTGCCCTGGTACTGGGCTGCAGTGGCATGGCCATACTGCTCGCCTTCGTCAATCCGCTCACCGCCTGGCTCACGCTGTTTTCCCTGTTAGGTTACGCGGTGGTGTACACCATGTTCCTGAAGCGGGCGACACCACAGAATATCGTTATCGGCGGGCTCGCCGGTGCTGCGCCGCCGCTGCTCGGCTGGGTTGCGGTCACCGGAGATGTGCACGGACATGGACTGTTGCTCGCGCTGATCATCTTCGCCTGGACACCTCCACATTTCTGGGCGCTGGCAGTACATCGCCGGGACGATTACGCCAAGGCAGAAATTCCCATGCTGCCCATCACCCACGGTGTCGGTTACACAAAAGTTCATATTCTGCTGTACACCATTATCCTGTTTGTCGTCAGTCTGTTGCCTTTTGCCACCGCCATGCTCGGCTGGTTATACCTGTTGGGAGCGGTGGTACTGGGTATCGGTTTCCTGTACTGGGCAGTGGAAATGTTGCGGGATAAAAATCCCAATGCGGGTATGGAGACATTTAAGTATTCCATCATCTATCTGATGGCGCTGTTCTGCATCATGCTGCTGGATCACTACCTGGTAGCCCTGCCCACCAGCGGAGCGTGACCATGAGTAAAAATGTTCAGCACACGGCGGAACAGAAACGGGGAATCCTGCTCACCGTCGTGGTAATGGTGTTGTTTATGCTGGCGGTGCTGGCCGGCTTCCTGAACAAAATGGGTCAGCCGCGGGTTATCACCGATGCGGAATTGCGAGCGAACGGCGCCATCAAGCTGGAGCGGCCGCGGATCCTGGATGAGTTTGAGTTGCTGGCCGATTCCGGTGAGGTATTCAAGACAACCCAGCTGGCCGGACGTTGGACCCTGGTGTTTTTTGGTTTCACTCACTGTCCCGATGTGTGTCCTGCAACCCTGTCCACGCTCAACCAGTTCTACCAGACCCTGGACGACGACACCCGCACTGATACGGATATTCTGCTGGTTTCAGTGGATCCGCAGCGGGACAAGCCACAGCAGCTGCACGACTATGTCCGCTACTTTAATCCGAACTTTTTTGGCGTAACCGGTGAATTCCTCAACCTGAAACGTTTTGCCAACCAGCTGAATGTTCCTTTCAACAAGGTGCCGCTGGACGACGGGGGATATACCGTCGACCACGGATCTCAGGTGGTGCTGATCAATCCTCGCGGTCACTATCACGGATTCTTCAAGGCACCGCTCGACCCGGCCAAAATGAAACTGACGTACCGCTCAATGCGAGCTACGTACAACGGGTAGTTGGGTGTCGTTCACTGAATTGGTATTGCACAGGCGCTAGAATGGCGCCTGTACCCGTTTGTTGAACTTGAAAATGGATTTTCTATGTTTTCACTCAATGTCCATCAGGGGGCACCGGTAATCGGTGCCGCCGAACCCTTCGATAGTAAAAGTCTGTGGTTGCCTGCGGCCTTTCTGTGTCTGCTCGCCATTCCCCTGGGATGGATTGGTGTGTTTGCCCCAGCCATCTGGCTGGGACTGGTGTCCATTGAAAACACGCGCGGTTGGAAAAAGGCGCTGGGTTTTGTCATCACCGCGCTGCTGATGCTGCTGGTAAACAGCGGCAAGATCCCCGGTAATGACCACGTTGCCCTGCTGGCGCCCTACACGGACAGCAACGGCAACCAGATTTACGCAAGTTTCCGTCCGGCCAAGGCGATGATCGCACTGACTCTGGTGCTGTTTATGATCTTGCGTCCGCAGCGGCTGAAACGCGCTGATTTGGGTGTTGTAGCCATTGCCGTCGCAGTACCGATTATTGCGGGTCTTTTTCTACTCCCCATCTACCCCAAGCTCAATGCAACCATCGCCATCGCCGCACTGATAAACCTGTTGGTGGTGTGTATTGCGGAAGAGGGCTTCTTTCGCTGGATATTGCAGCGCGGTCTGGGCATGTGGCTGAAGAAATTACCCTGGCTGGCCACAATCATTGTGACCCTGCTGTTTGTTACTGCGCACACGGCTTGGGCGGCTTCACCGCGGATGCTCGCATTGGTGGGGCTGGCGGGCCTGGGGTATGCGCTGGTCTGGCAATTGCGCGGCAGCTTCTGGGCCTGCGTGCTGACGCACTGGGGGGTTAACCTGCTGCATATGACACTGCTGGGCTATCCCGCCTGAGGCCGTTCTCGACGCCCGAAAGATCTACCCGAGGGGGAGCCCTGTGCTCCCCCGTTTTTCTCCCCTCTCGTTCCTACCTGTCCAACCCCCTCGGCCGTTCCTCCCGGCATCTCGCGATGCGCATCACCTGTGGGCCAGCCCGGCTGCCATGGGCTAGTCTCATAGGAGGCTGGTTCATGGTGTACGCACCGCGAGAATCGAAAGCGTAAGGGACAGGGTAAAGGTATCGGGATGAGCGCCAAGCGCCGCTTGCTGGGCTATATCGGGGTCGCACTTGCACTGCCGTGGGCCATCTGGTTCCTGTTGGGACTGACCGGCCTGGTGCCCTCGCTGGTATCGGTGTTCGGTATCCCCGGCCTGCGTATTCCCGCCTCCTGCGCCATCGCTGGCCTGCTGATTGCCGCCGTCGGCTTCTGCCACGACTGACCTGTTCAAGGAAGAGGAGCTTCAATGTTTCAGTTATCGGACCTGTTTATTCTTCTCGCCGTTGCCATTTCCTTCGCGCTGTCGAGCTACCTGTGGTTCAACGGCTACCGCGAACAGGGTGTGTTTACCGCGATATGGGTACCGACGATTCTCGCCTTTGGTATCTATGTCAAAGTTTCCGCGCTGCTGGCGCGCCGCGACTAGGTGCGCAAGGGATCATGTCAGATCAACTGATTCTGTATGTGGGTGTCGGGGTTTTCCTGTTGATGCTGCTCGGCATCGGGCTGACCGTATACGGTTTCCACTGCGCCGGCAGTGAGCCGGTCCGACCGCAGCGCGGTGGTGGAAGGCAGCGCAATCGCCAACGGGATGAATAGAGGTCGGTTACTGGCTACTGCGCCGCAACTGACCGAACAGAAACTGTGCGCCAGCGGCGACGACAATGGATGGCCCCGCCGGAGTGTTCCACAGCACGGAAGCGGCGAGACCCAGCACCACCGAGATGGCACCGATCAGTGCCGCAAAGCCGGCCATCTGTTCCGGTGTGGTGGAAATGCGCCGGGCGGTCGCGGCGGGAATGATCAGCAGGGCAGTAATCAGCAATACCCCGACTACCTTCATGGCAATGGCGATCAGCAGTGCCAGCATCAGCATCAGCGCCAGTCTTATCCTCTCTACCGGAATACCTTCCACCGCAGCGAGTTCTTCGTGCAGGGTAAACGCCAGTAATTTGGGCCACAGGAACAGCAGAAGCAGGCCGATGAATACCGCGGCGGCGCTCATCAGCACCAGGTCCTGGCTCGAGACCGCCAGCAGGTCCCCCAGTAGCAGCGACAGCAGGTCCACATTGATGTCCAGCAGGCTGATGGTGATGATCCCCAGTGCCAGCATGGTGTGGGACAGAATCCCCAGCAGGGTGTCCACGGAAAGGTTCTGGCGACGATGGAAATACACCAGCAACAGCGCCAGTAGACAGCTGCTCGCGCCCACGGCCAGGGTGGGCTGGATGTGCAGAACAAAACCGAGCGTCACGCCGAGCAGTGCCGAATGGGCGAGGGTGTCGCCGAAGTAGGCCATGCGGCGCCACACCGCGAAACAGCCGAGGGGGCCGCTGACCAGGGCCACCAGCAGGCCCGCCCCCAGGGCGTACCAGAGAAAGGTGCTGTGTAATAGCTGGGAGAGATCGTTCACTGGTCGTTTCTGCTGTCGGGATCTTGTTGCTGGCCGCCGGCTGGCGGTGTAACCGGGTGACTGGAGGGAGGTGGCGTCAATGCATGGGCGTGGTTGTGATCACAGCCGTCATCCACCACCTCGCCGCTGAGGTCGTGGTGGTGATTGTGCTGGTGGGTGTAGGGCGCGAGCTTGTCGCCGAACATTTCCAGATACACCGGGTCCCGGCTTACCTGTTCCGGGTGGCCGTGGCAGCAGATGTGCTGGTTGACACACAGCACCCGGTCGGTGGCGGCCATGACCAGATGCAGGTCATGGGACACCAGCAGCACACCGCAGTGAAGTTCGTCGCGCAACTGGGCAATCAGCTGGTATACCTCGCTCTGGCCGCCCAGGTCGACTCCCTGGGTGGGTTCGTCGAGCACCAGTAACTGCGGTTTGCGCGCCGCCGCACGCGCCAGTAGTACCCGCTGCATCTCGCCGCCGGAAAGATCCGCCAGACGGGTGCCGGCGAGGTGCGGCGCACCCACCCGCGCCAGTGCATCCGCTACTTTCACGTCGTCGATACCCAGCTGTAGAAAACGGCCCACGGTCATGGGCATGGTGGCGTCGATCTGCAGGCGCTGCGGCATATAGCCCAGGCGCAGGCCGGGACGTCGCTCCACGCGTCCACTGGTGGGGCGGGTCAATCCCAGCAGCAGGCGCAACAGGGTGGTTTTGCCCGCACCATTGGGGCCGATGACGGTGACGATTTCCGCGGGCTCGAGCTCGAGGGAAATATCCCGCAGCAATTGCCGCCCGGCAATTTCCAGGCCGAGGCTGTGGGCGCGGATAAGCGGCTGGCTGGCAGTCAGGGGGCACTCCTGTGATTTGACGGTGACTTGGCCATATAAAGGCAATAGAGCAGGTTACCCTTATACGGGGGCCCGGGGCGAATGGCTGGCGAGTGTACGCCGGGTATGATTATATCGCACTTTTTTTCGCCCCCGCCGGCGCCCAGCCGAATCTCAGAATCCTGGTGGTCACCTTGTCTAGTAGTCGTGTAGAGCCGTTTCTTGCCCAGTTTTTCGTCTTGCTCATCACCCTGATGGTCGCCGCCTGCGGCGGAGACCAGAGTGCGCAGACATCGCCTCAGCCAAGCCGCGATCCTGGGGATGCTTCCAAAAAGGCGACATTGGTGGTGAGTATTGGCCCACTGGCGATGATTGCCCGGGAAATTGCCGGCGAGCAGCTGGCGGTCCGGTCGCTGATCGGCAACGGCGATCCCCACCACTATGCGCCGAGTGTCACCGATCGCGTGGCGATGGAATCCGCGCAGCTGGTGGTATGGCTGGGTCCACAAATGGAGTCCGTGCTGGCGCGACAGATGGCGCTATTGCCCGAGCAACAGCAGCTGAGCCTGCTGGCTGCGGGTGGTTACGAGTTTGACGGGGCGGACAAGGACGATCCGCATCTGTGGTTGCGCCCGCGCAATGCGGCGGTAATGGCGGCGCATATTGCTACCCGCCTGGCAGAGTTGAATCCGGGTCAGGCGCAGGAATTTCGCGCCCGCGCGCGGGATTTCTCACGTGCCATGGCCAACCTGCAGAAGGTTCAGGATCGCGCCCTGTGGGCCTATCGCGATGTACCGATTGTCTCTACCCACAAGGCCTACAGTCAGTTCTTCGGGCCCGCCGGGGTAACCGTAAACAGCCTGAGTGGTTCCTCCAGTCACCAGCACGGCGCGCGCGCCATGCTCGAGCATCGAGAAGCCACCGCAGCCGAGGCCGGGCACGGCTGCCTGTTCGGCGAGGTGCCAGTGAACGAGCGCGATCGCCAGACCGCAGAACACCTGAACCTGGGCTACCAGGCCCTGGATCCCCTCGGTACCCGGCTGCCAGCAGACGCAACTTATCCACAACTTATGCAGCAACTGCTGGCGGATGCGCGCGAGTGCCTGGGGGCGATACCGGATCGTAGCGCGGAGCACTGAACCGGGCGCCGGAGCTTAACTGAAAAAGTATCTGCCGTTGCTCGATCCGTTCAGGACGGTTCCTGCAGTGGCTCCTCCTGTATTTCAGACTCCTGTGCCGGATCGATACTGGAAGCCTCTTCGTCCAGTTCAACTTCCGCGGGCTCCAGCTGCTCAAGCTGCTGCGGGGCTTCCTGCGCCAACGTGTCGCCGCTCAGGTTCTCGCCTTCCAGCCGAAATGCCTCCAGTTGCTGCAACTGGACGGCCTCGGTACTCCGCAACAGCTCCTGTCGCTGTTGCTCGATCATCTGCTCGGCGATGGACTCGTCGTCGACGCTGGCTTCCGTTGCGGTAATCGCCGGCGTTGGATAGCCGATCACTTCCACGTGTTCCATCACTTCCGCTTCCTCACTGGCATCGGATTGTTCCGCGGCCAGTGCGGTCCCGGCGATGGCGCAGGCTAGTAACGCTGCGGCAAATTTGCGGGGGTTCATGTTGATCACCTCTGTGCGACTTCCCTGATAAAAGCCTAGAAGCCCGCGCGGGGACTGTGGTGACAGTGCGACGACTGGTACGCGGTTGGCGACGGGGTGAACAACCTTCACACCGCCGACGGAGACACAGATGCGTGCAGTGGAACGAGCGAAAAGCTTCCATCGCGGGTATCCTGTCGCCCAACGAAAGCCCCGCAATGAAAAACCGGACTTCCCAGCTAGTTATGAGTAACGACAAGACTTCTTCCGCGCCATTGATCCTGGTCGATGGATCCTCCTACCTGTATCGCGCCTTCCACGCACTGCCCCCCCTGGCGACCAGCAGTGGCCAGCCCACCGGCGCGGTGCGCGGTGTGATTTCCATGTTGCGCAAACATCTCAAGGAGCACCCGGACAGCCCGGTAGTGGTGGTTTTTGATGCCAAGGGAAAAACTTTCCGCGACGAACTGTTCGAGGAATACAAATCCCACCGACCGCCGATGCCGGATGACCTGCGCGCACAGATCCAGCCCATCCACGACATCATCGATGCCATGGGGCTGCCGCGACTGGTAATCGACGGGGTCGAGGCGGACGATGTGATCGGCACCCTGGCTCTGCAGGCTGCCGACAAGGGCATGGATGTGATCATCTCCACCGGCGACAAGGACATGGCCCAGCTGGTGCGCCCGGGCGTAACCCTGGTGAATACCATGTCCAACACGGTGCTGGATGTGGAGGGCGTGAAAGAAAAGTTTGGTGTGGGCCCGGAACTGATCATCGACTTCCTCGCGCTCATGGGAGACAAGGCCGATAACATTCCCGGCGTGCCGGGTGTGGGCGAGAAGACCGCGCTGGCACTGCTTCAGGGGCTCGGCAGCCTGAAGGACATCTACGCCGACCTCGACGCCATCGCGCCGCTCGGCTTTCGCGGTTCCAAAACCCTGGCCAAGAAAATGCAGGAGCACAAAGACGCGGCGGATATGTCCTACGTGCTCGCCACCATCAAGACTGACGTGGAGATGGACTACAAACCGGAGTCCCTCGCCAACGCCGAACCGGATACCGACAAACTGCGGGAGATGTTCAGCGAGCTGGAATTCCGCAGCTGGGTGGAGGAGCTGGGGGGTGATGGCGATGCCGAAACAGCCGCGGAAGCGCTCGCTGTCGAGCGCAACTACAGCATCATCCTCGACGAAAAGGAACTCGACGGCTGGCTGGAAAAACTCGCCAAAGCCGAGGTGTTCGCATTCGATACGGAAACCACCAGCCTCAACTACATGCAGGCAAAACTGGTGGGTGTGAGCTTTGCCGTGGAAGCGGGCGAGGCCGCCTATCTGCCCCTGGCCCACGACTACATGGGCGCACCGCAGCAGGTGGACTTCGATGCGGCGCTGGCAAAGCTGAAGCCGTTGCTCGAGGACGAAAACGTCCACAAGGTCGGCCAGAACCTGAAGTACGACAGCCACATTCTCGCCAACTACGATATCGAACTGCGCGGTATCGCGCGCGACACCATGCTGGAATCCTATGTGCTGAACAGCACCGCCAGCCGCCACGACATGGATAGCCTCGCGCAGAAATATCTCGGCGAATCCACGGTCAAGTTCGAGGATATTGCCGGCAAGGGCGCCAAACAGCTGACTTTCAACCAGATCGAGCTGGACAAGGCCGGGCCCTACGCCGCGGAAGACGCCGACATCACCCTGCGCCTGCACCAGGACCTGAGCGGGCGCCTGGCCAAGGAGCCGAGCCTGGAGAAAGTGCTCGACGAGATCGAGATGCCGCTGGTGCCGGTACTGGTACATATCGAACGCAACGGTGCCTATATCGATGCGGCGATGCTGAAAAAGCAGTCGGTCGAGCTGGAAGAAAAGATGCGCGAGCTGGAGCAGCAGGCATACGAGGAAGCTGGTGAGGAGTTCAATCTCGGCTCCACCAAACAGCTGGGCGCGATCCTGTTCGAAAAGCTCGAAATCCCGGTGATCAAGAAAACCCCCAAGGGCGCTCCCTCCACCGCGGAACCGGTGCTGCAGGAGTTGGCCCTGTCACACAAGCTGCCGGCGCTGATCATGCAGTATCGGGGCATGGCCAAGCTGAAGAACACCTATACCGACAAGCTGCCGCAGATGATCGACCCGGCCACCGGCCGTGTGCACACCTCGTATCACCAGGCGGTAGCGGCCACCGGCCGCCTGTCATCCAGTGATCCCAACCTGCAGAACATCCCGATTCGCACCGAAGAAGGCCGCCGCATTCGCCAGGCGTTTGTCGCCGACCCGCGCATCAACGGCGGCAGCGTGATCGTCGCGGCGGATTACTCCCAGATCGAGCTGCGCATCATGGCGCACCTGTCCGGGGACAAGGGGCTGCTGGATGCCTTCGCCGCGGGCGCCGACATTCACCGCGCTACTGCGGCGGAAGTGTTCGAGGTTTCGGCGGACGACGTGAGCGATGAACAGCGTCGCCGCGCCAAGGCGATCAACTTCGGCCTGATTTACGGCATGAGCGCCTTCGGCCTGGCCAAGCAGCTGGATATTCCGCGAGCGGATGCGCAGACCTATATCGATCGGTATTTTGAGCGCTACCCCGGTGTCCTCGAATATATGGAGAACACCCGCAAACAGGCCGCGGACAAGGGCTATGTGGAGACCCTGTTCGGCCGCCGCCTGTACCTGCCGGAAATCAATTCCCGCAACGGCATGCAGCGCCAGGCCGCGGAGCGCACCGCGATCAATGCGCCGATGCAGGGCAGCGCGGCGGATATTATCAAGCGCGCGATGATTGCGGTGGATGCATGGCTGCGCGACGAGGGGCTCAAGTCCCGCCTGATCATGCAGGTACACGATGAACTGGTGCTGGAAGTGCCGGCAGATGAGCGGGATCTGGTGGTAAAACGTATACCGGAGTTGATGCAGGCGGCCGCGGAACTGGATGTACCGCTGATCGCAGATCTCGGGGAAGGGGCCAACTGGGACGAGGCGCACTGATCTTAAAGTGCGCGATATTAGGGCGAAGGTATCGCTGCCTGGTGTGGCCTTGCGAGACCTTCGAAAAAAGGGACTTTTTCGAAGAGCCCCCAGGGATGGGTTCACGGCGTGTCTCGCAAGGCCACACCAGGCAGCGATACCGCCACGAAATTTTTTTAAATTTTTTTCGTAACTCTTGGAACTACCGCCAGAAGGGGCTCTCTAATTAAGCAAGATCGTTGGAATGTAACATCATCCCCCAAAGCTTAGTCAGAAGCCCCTCGCCCCGAAGCTACCCCCATCGGGGCTTTTTTTTGCCCAAAATTTGTGCGATCGAGAAAATGCCGTTGATTGAAGAATCATCAGGGTTGCCGATTAATTGCACGAAGCTGGAAAAAATTGGCCGGGGGCGTGGAATAAAGTCTCAAATAAAGAATTTTTTGTCCCAGTGCTCAATAGTTGTGGGATACATTTCCCCTGTCCGTAGACGAGAAAACAACGCGGAGAAAAGAGTGGGGAACCTTAGCGGCCCAGCTTAATCTTTGTATTGAAGGAAACGCATCGGATGCAGTGGAATTTGGGTGAGAACCCAAGAGCGCGCCCGTCCCCCTGGGCGTGTTCCCCTAGGTGCCCATCCCCAAGGGCACTGACCCCTAGCCGGTAGCTGCAATCTGCCGGCTTTTTTTTGCCTGTCTGTTTTGTAATGCCACATTTCGCAGCAGTACCGGCAGGTTTCCCACCGCAGCCTGTCGAGGGAGCGGTATCGGCTTAGAGCCGTTAACAGCACCGTTAAATTCAGTTTAGTAGAAATCTGGCGGCCCATTTCACATCGTTCGAACAGCAGCGCCTATTGTCTAATTGCAAGTGATAATTGTTCTCATTAATATGGGCTGGCCGGGTGCAAACGCCCACCGGGGATCCGTTGAAGAAATATTGGGGAGATGCTGTGAATCTGAAGTTTCTGTGTGCCAACCACCGCCAGTGGTTGATGAGCGACAGCCGCCGTGCGGAGCAGGCATGGCTGGAATGGAGCGAGCGGGGCGGGTTGTTGTGTGAGGAGAGGCAGTACCAGCAGGCGGTCCCTTTCCTGGGTTGTGCTTATGAACTGGCGGATTTCCTGTTGAGTGAGCGCGCCCCCGGTTATGCGGTGGCGGCCACACGATTTGTCGACAGCGCACACAAACTGATGGAGGCCTATCGTCAGTACGGCGCCACCGGCCACGCAAACTACATCCTGGTAGGTGCCAGTTCGCGCCTGGCGCGGGAGTTGGCAGACAGGTCCCACTACCAGCTGACCGCGGACTGTATCCGCACCCTCTATACCGCGGAGGCAAGCCTACCGGAGAGCTGGCGCGGACAGCTGAAGGGGATCTCGGCGTCCTCCGATGGCGACACTGCGGTGCCACACCTGCACTGAGCGTCCCGGATTGCCATGATATTTAACCTGGAGCAGACCATGGCCTCCACCAATCAATACCTGAAAATCCAGATCAGCCAGCAGACCCTGACGTCGCTGATCGCGGGGCGGCATCTCACCGCCGAACAGTTGCGCGGCCTGACACCTACCGCGCGGCGCACATTGCGACGGATACTGCTGGATAGCCTCAAAGAGGAGGGCTTCGCGGGTGGGTAATCACTTACACTGTGCCCGCACCTGCCTTAGTCGTTGTCGTCCTCGCCAGAGTCGTCGCCATCGACATCTGTTTCCATATCTTCCGGCGCCAGTGTCAGCCACTGGTTGAGGCGCGCCTCGAGCTTGTCCAGTCCCTTGCGTTTCGGCGCTGAAAAAATCTGAACTGTGACATTTTTGTCCAGTTCCAGCTCCTTCAGCTCCTTTTCCACCGCGAAACGGGTATTGTTGGCGGGGCCGTTCTTCAGTTTGTCCGCCTTGGTCAGCAGGATGTGCGCGGGCAGGCCGGCATTCACCGCCCAGGTGAGCATATGCAGGTCAAACTCTTTTAGTGGTTGCCGGATATCCATTAACAGCACCAGCCCCTTGAGGCAGCGGCGCTGTTCCAGATAGAACGCCAGGTGGCGCTGCCACTCGTCCTTCATGGAGCGGGCTACCTTGGCGTAACCGTAGCCCGGCAGATCCACCAGCCGCTGCTGTTCGCTCAGGCTGAAAAAGTTGATCAGCTGGGTGCGCCCCGGGGTCTTGGAGGTGCGCGCGAGCTTGCCGTTGCCGGTCAGGGCGTTGATGGCGCTGGATTTGCCGGCATTGGAGCGTCCGGCAAAGGCCACTTCGGCGCCGGAATCTTCCGGACACTCCGCCAGGGTGGGGGCGCTGATCAGAAATTCGGCGCGACGGTAATTGATTCGTTCTACATTGGATTCAGACATGAGTCTTCCCGGTACACTCAGATGGCGCGCAAGTATATAATGCCGCGGTTTTATCGTCGCTGATGGCTGCCGGGCAAGGTTGCTGCCAGCAGCGAAGATCGGGTGCAAAACTTCAGCGCGCAACAGGACGACGTATGAACAGCATTATAAAGAAGGCCGCTCTGGCTTTGGGGATGGTGGCATTTGCTCAGGTGGGCCACGCCGCCGGTGACGCCACTGCGGGGCAAACCAAGGCTGCCGCCTGTGCCGCCTGTCACGGTGCGGACGGCAACAGCCCGGCGCCGACCTTTCCAAAAATCGCCGGTCTCGGCGAGAAATACCTGCTCAAGCAGCTGCACGACATCAAGAGCGGTGAGCGCAAGGTACCAGAGATGACCGGCCAGCTCGACAACATGAGCGACCAGGACATGGCGGACATCGCCGCCTACTTCGCCGCCCAGAATATCCAGATCTCCGGCTCCGAGGCATTCTCGGTCATGCTGAACAACGGCGATAACGTCGACGGTCTGGCCCTGGGGCGCAAGATTTTCCGTGCAGGCAACCCAAGCTCCGGTGTGCCGGCGTGTATGGGATGTCACTCTCCCACCGGCCAGGGCAACGCTCCTGCGGGTTATCCGCGCCTGTCCGGTCAGTACGCACAGTACGTCGAGAAGCAGCTGAAGGCTTTCCGCGAAGGTGCGCGTAACAACGATGGCGACACCCGCGTAATGCGCAGTGTAGCCAAGCAGCTGTCCGACGCCGAGATCAAGGCTGTGGCCAACTACGTTGCGGGCCTCACCGAGTAACTGTTGGCCTGCCGGATCACCGGAATCGGTCCCAGTTCACAAAAGGCCGGTCGCTGACCGGCCTTTTGCTGTCCGGCCATCGCACCCGGGTTGCACCGCAGTGCGGGAACTTCAATAATTCCCGCGGTCTATATTCAGCCGGGCGTCAGCTTATGCGAGCCATACTGACCGCCGGAACCAAGAATAATGTTTGGAGTAAGTCTTTATGAGAGCCGTCGTTGCACTGTTCACCATGCTGCTGAGCCTCGCAGCCTGTGCCCAGGATACCCCGGGAAAATTCAAAGCGGGCGAGTACTACGAAGTGCTGCCCCAGGCCGTCGCCCAGGATGACGACAGCAAAATCGAAGTCACCGAACTGTTCTGGTACGGCTGTGGCCACTGCTACCACTTTGAAGGACCGCTGAAAAAGTGGCAGAAAACCATGCCTGCGGATGTCGCACTGAAGAAGATCCCGGCAATCTGGCAGCCGGTAATGGAAGTGCACGCGCGTATGTTCTACGTGGCGGACGCCATGGGCGTGCTGGACAAGGTGCACGACCCGATCTTTGGTGCCATCGCCCAGCAGCGCAAAATGTTCGCCGACCGCAACGGCCGTGAGTGGACCCCGGACGAAAGCGCCATTGCCGCCATGTTCACCAACAATGGTGCCGACGGTGACAAAGCGGTGAAGCTGATGAACTCCTTCGCCATCAACAGCAAGATCAAGCAGGGCCAGGCCAAGCAGCGCGCCTACAAGCTTTCCGGCACCCCGGAAATGGTTGTGGCCGGCAAGTACCGTGTCAGCACCTCGCTGCCGGGCTTCAAAGGCAAGTCCAACGGTCAGGAGCTGATGCTGGAAGTTGTCGACTATCTGGTCGAGAAAGAGCGCGCGGAAAAGGGCTGATTGCCACCGCGACGGAAACCCCGCAGATGCGGGGTTTTTTTATGCCCGCGGTTTGCCGTGCGAGCCGTGTCCGGAGCAATACTGCTAGTCTGAAACGGGATACCGCAAAAAAATCCGCCACTGCCCAATGCCGAGAACGCCGAAAACCCCGCTGCTGATACTGTTGCTTGCCACCTTGCTGGGTGGGGGCGCGGCGTGGGCGCAGCCCACTGCAGACAAGGAAACCCAGAATACCGCGGCGCGCGCGGTGAGCCTGCTGTCCTTTGTTGCCGTGGATTATCCGGAGGCGGTCAGTGACGATGGGGACGGGATGCGGGATCGCAGCCTGTATCGTCAATTGCAGGGCAATGTGGAGGTGGCTGCGTCGCTGCTGGAAAAGCTGCCCGAAAAGCCCGGCCGCAATCAGCTGCAGCGCACCCTGCAAGACCTCGCCGCGGAGATTGAAAGCCGCGCGCCGCCGGCACAGGTACGCCAGCGCGCAAACGCCGCGGCGGATCGCTTTGCGGCGCTCTACCAGCTGCCGCGCTCGCCGGCAGAGCCGCTGCCGTCGGCGCAAGAGGCGCGCGCGCTGTACCAGGATCGCTGCCGCAACTGTCACGGCGAAAACGGGGATGCACCGCAGGCGGAGCGCAAGCTGACCGATCCCGCACGCATGGCAAACCTGAGTCTGTACGATTTCTATAACGTGCTCGAGCCCACGCGCAACGACGCCCACAACCGTGACATCGATGGCGATCTCAGCAGTCGCGAGCGCTGGGCTCTGGCGGTGATGGTGGCGGGTTTTGCCGCGCCGGAGATGGCGCCGTCAGCGCGCCGCGCGCAGGAATATCCGGCGCTGGTGGGGCTGCCGGGAATGGCGGTACTGCGGCCGGTGGAACTGCCCGACGAAGCCCGTGACGCGCTGATGTGGTGGCGCGCGCACCCGCAGGAGACCGCGCATCTGCAACACCCACTGGCGCGGGCCGCCGGGCTGCTGTACCTGGGGCAGGCGGCCTATCGCGGCGGCGATTCCGCGAGTGCCTATCACCAGTTGATGCTCGGCCTGCGCGAGGGCTACGCCCAGGCCCGTCCGCAGCTGGCCGAGCGCAACCCGGCGCTCACCGCCCAGCTCGACCAGCAGTGGCAGGAACTGCGCCAGTCCATCCTCGACCGCGCCCCGAGCAATGAAATCATCGAACAGTTCCAGCGTCTGCAGGCCAACGTGGTGCGCGCGCGGGAACAGTTACAGCCCACCTCTGGCAGCGCAATCTACGCGTGGGCGGTGTTTTTCCTGGTGATCGCCCTCGGGGTTGGCGGGCTTTTGTGGTACAGATTGCGCCGCCCCAGGGGCAAAACCGGAACTTCGTAGTGTGCATTGGCGCGGAAACAAAGAATTTTGTCGCATCCGCTGCCACAGTTGAGATTTACGACTAGGCTTTTAATTAGGTTGATTAAATAACCGCCAGTCGTAGAACCCAACAGAGAAGAGTGCCGCATGAAGTTGTTGCGTCAGTTGTCCTTCCGTCCCGTTCTCCTATCCCTGCTGCAGGTCTATGGCCTGGTGCTTGCGATATTCCTGTTACTTCCGATGCTCGCTTCCGCCCAGAGCCAGACCCCGGATCAGTCCACCGCCCACCAGTGGGCCGGTAACTGGCTGGTGGTGGGGCAGGGCGACGAGCAGCTGGTGTGGCAACTGAAAGCCGATGGCACCGGTTTTGCCCACGGCTTCCGCGCCGATGGCCAGCTCACCCACGGGTTCGCCATTTCCTGGCGAATCGAGGGAGATACGGTACGTATCCGCACCGGTGGCACCCTGCACTGCAACAGCGGCATGGTGTACGCGCAATTTACCGGTTGGAGTCCGGTCACCCTAGACTTCAACGTTATCGACGGGCGTCACTGGCGCCAGCACAACGGCGGCATCCTGGCCTTCCAGCGTCGCCTGACAGACTGGCAGACCCCCAATCACGGGGCCGAGTGCCCGAACCTGTACGACGGTGAACGCAAGGAAACCCAGCAGACCGCGTCTGCGGGCAACTGAGCACCGGCGGCTGCCCACGCGATGGTTCAGGATTCAGCGCCCGAGCGTCGGCCCGGTCAGGAAGGACCCGTCGACACCCCAGGTGGGCGACCAATTCTTCAGGGACGAATAAAGCGCAAGCGGAGACAAGCCGTGAAGCAGCCTCGCTTTATTCCCTCCGGATTCGTGAAACCGGTCCTGCTGGTGACTGCGGTGGTTGCGTGCGGTGTATGTCCCAGCCTGCAGGCGCAGGATGGGGCGCCCGCCGACGCCAGCGCAGCGGATATCGCGAACAGCGCGGCGCAGGCGGAGAACAAAACCCGGTACCCGGGGTGGGACGCGGACTCCCGCCTGGAAGCCAGCCAGTGGGTTGGCAACTGGCTGATCTCCCGCGACGGCGAAGCCCAGCACGTGTGGAGCCTGAACCGGGATGGCACCGGTCGTTCCTACGCGTTCAGCAAGCACGGGGAAAAAATGAAATTCTCCTATGGCTACGATATCCGCTGGTACTTCGATCCGTTTACCCAGATGGCAAATATCAAGACCGAGCGCCGCATCGTTTGCCGCGGCGGCCGTCTGTATCCCTACTTCCTGACCCTCAAATCCTACGAGAGCGATTACGCGGTCAAGGGCAAATACGCCTGGCAGACCACCTGGACCGAAGCCAGCATCGGCCGCAATTACCTGCACAAATCCCTGGTGGTGTTTGTCGCCCCGCTGTCCGGCTGGCACAACCCGCAGAAAGACGCCCCGTGTCCCGAGTTCCCGCGTATGGATGTTGAAAAAGATATCGATATCGCCCTCGACCGCTGGGAGCTGGAAGCGCAGCGCCAGGAAACTCTGGTAGATACCACCCCGGTGGAGGGCGAGCCGGAGTTCGACGGTGAAGAATTCGGCCCTGCCGCCAAAGCCCCCAAGGGCAAGCTGCCGCAGCAGCGCAAGAATACCGCCAGGGCGCGGGTGAAGGGCGGCACCGGCAAACAGCCGAAACCGAAAAAACGCGGCGCGAACTGAGCGCGCCCCAAGTCAGTATCCGGAGAGTGAGATCACCATGAATGCCCAGGTAAAAATCGACCAGTTGTTACAGCGCCTCACCCCGATTCTGAACCGTGAGCAGCTGGTGATGTGTCAGCTGGATGAAGCCCAGTTGCGCACATTGTTGCAGGAGTGCCTGTGTATCTTCCGCGAGCGCGAGGGTATCTGCGCGCTGCTGCCCAAGGACGTTGCCGAGCGCGAATCACTGCCGGAAGACGGCAGTTACCGCCAGATTACCCTGCAGTACACCGGCGGCCTGCAGGTGCCGGGACTCGCCGCCACCATCGTGCGCGAACTGGCAGACGCCGGTATCCAGGCCAATGTGGTATCGGCGCGCTGTCACGAGCATCTGCTGGTCAGCGAGCATGACGCCAAGCAGGCCATGCAGGTTCTGTACGGTATCAGCAATCGATTGCAGTACAGCTGATCAGCGCCAACCGCGCTGACGGAGAAAACAGATATCCGGCAGGGAGCGCCGCTGAGGAGCTTCCTGAGACCATGCATATTGCCTATCCCGCTCCGCTACCACACGGCCGAATCCGCCAGGTGTTGCCGGACTTTTTTGTGGTGCGCGGTACTGCGCGCATCGCGCCGCGGGTTTATGTCAATCGCAACATGGGCATCGTGCGCAGCGGCGACGATCTGCTGCTGGTGAACCCGGTGCGTCTGCGCCGGATGGAGGAAGAGCGCCTGTGTGAACTGGGGCGGGTGCGCCAGGCCGTCAGGCTCGGTTACTACCACGGCTGTGACGACCTCTATTACCGCGATCGCTTCAATGTTTTCTTCTGGCGACAGGCCCACTCCGATCACTATCCACTGCCCCCGGCGGATCAGTTTCTCGCCGATGGCGGCACCTGTCCGGTAACCGGCGGTCGGGTATTTGAATTCAGCAACAGCCGGGTGCCCGAGGCGGCGCTGCTGCTGCCCCTATCCGGAGGACTGCTGCTCACCTGCGACGCGCTGCAGTTCTGGAGTGGCTGGGCCGGCTGCAGCTGGGCCGGGAAGTGGATGCTGCGCCTGAGCGGTGTGCACCAGGGGATGCAGGTCGCACCCGCCTGGTGTCGTCGCGCCACGCCGGATCACGAGAACAACCAGCGCTGGCTGGCCGCGGATTTTCAGCGCCTGCTTAACCTGCCTTTCCAGCACCTGCTCGGTGGCCATGGGGACTTTTGTGCGGATCGTGCCCACGAGCTCGCAGAGCGCGCCGTGGACAGTAGCTTTATGAGACTTGCACCACGTCATTGATGCCCGCCAATCGTCGGAGACCGGTATGGCGAGCGTGCTAAGCTGGCGCCGTATCCGATCTCGACGAGTCCTGTATGCGAATCAATCACTTCACCCGCCGCTTCCTTGCGGCGGGCGCCCTGGCTGCACTGCTCAGCACCGGCATTATTTCCTGCGTCAGCACCGGGGCATTCGCGCCCATCCCCAGCGCGGATATGGAGCGCATGCGCGCGGATATAGAGTACCTTTCCGCCGACGCCCTCGCCGGGCGCAAGACCGGCAGCCGCGGTTATCAACAGGCCGCTCAGCACGTGGCCGACCGTTTTGCCGAACTGGGCCTGAGGTCGATTACCGGCGATGACTACTTCCAGCAGGTGCCGTTTCGCGAGGCGCGCTGGGGCGGGCACCAGGCGACCCTGATGTTGCACGGCCGCGATGGGGATATCACCTTCGAAATGGGCGCTGACTTTCTCGCCAAACCACCTACCATCGGCGAGGACACCGTCACCTCCGCGGGGCTGGTGTTCGTCGGCTACGGCGTTGAAGCGCCGGAATTCGGATTCGACGATTACGCCGGATTGGATGTGCAGGGCAAAATCGTAGTAGTGCTGGATGGCCGCCCGCCGCAGCTTCCCAACGAAGTGGGCGCCCACTATGCCTCCGGGCGTACCAAGCGGGAAACCGCCGCCCGTCACGGTGCGGTTGGTTATATCAACCTCAATACTCCGGCGCTGGAAGCGCGGCGTTCGTTTGCCCGCTCTGGCGAACATATCCAGGAGCCGACTTTCGACTGGTTGCGTGCGGACGATATACCGGGCAACGCCATTCCCGGTATGCACCCCGGCGTTGTGCTGGATATGCCCGCCGCGCGCCAGCTGTTTATGGGTGCGCAGCGCAGTCTCGATACCATTTTTACCGAGATGGACAATGGCGTAGTGCCCAGGGGCTTCGCGCTGCCCTACAGCGCGACCCTCACCAGTGGTGGCGAACACCGCAAGGTAGTCAGCCCCAACGTGGTCGGCCTGCTGCCGGGGAGTGATCCCGGGTTGCGCGACGAGTATGTGGTGTTCACTGCCCATCTCGACCACATCGGGATGGATGCCGCTGGGTCGGGGGAGGGCGATGTCCACGATCAGTTAAACCCGGACCGAATCAATAACGGTGCCCAGGACAACGCCGCCGGCATCGCGGTGATGCTGGAGGTGGCGCGCATGTTTGCGGAGTCCGGTCGCGCACCGCGTCGCTCGATCCTGTTTGTGGCGGTGACTGCAGAGGAAGAGGGCCTGCTGGGTTCCGACTACTTTGCCCGGCACCCACCGGTGCCGCCCCGGTCGATGGTGGCAAACATCAATCTGGATATGCCCATGCTGTTGTATCCGTTCCGCGACGTGATCGCGTTCGGTGCCGAACACTCCAGCCTGGGCAAAAGTGCCGCGCGCGCCGCACAGCGGGCGGGCCTCAAGCTGAGCCCGGACCCGATGCCGGAGCAGGTGATTTTCGTGCGCAGCGACCACTACAGCTTTGTGCGCCAGGGGGTGCCGTCGATCTACCTGATCAGCGGGCGCGAGGCGATCGACAAGAACATTGATGGCACCCAGGCGCAGCTCGATTTTCTGATTGGCCGCTACCACCGCCCGGAAGACGAGGCGGACGAACAGATCAGCTATATCGCCGCGCAGCAGTTTGCCGAGGTGAATTTCGCGATTGCCTGGGATGTGGCCGATGCGGAGCGCAAGCCATACTGGAACCGCGGGGATTTCTTCGGCGAATTGTTTGCTGGGGAAAACTAGCCGCGTCAGCTTTTCCTGACCACCACCGCGGTGCGCAGCCGGTCCTTGCCGAACAGTGACATCTGCGAAAACGCATCGCGGGCGATGGGCAGGTACTGGCTGTCCAGCGGGTTGTCCTCGTCGTCCACGTCCGGGTCGTGCACGTAAAAGCAGGCGTCGTCCATTCCGGTCAGGGTTACCCAGTGGGGTACTTTCTTGCCGTCCAGCCGGTAGGTACTGATCAGCAATAACACCAGCGCACCTTCCTCCAGCCACTGCTGGCACTGTTCCTGGGTAAAGTCTTGCGCGATTACCGGCAGGCCGGTATCCCTGGCCTGCCGGCGATAGTCCGCATCCACCTGTTCGATGACCGTCTTTTTTTCCGCGCTGCGCACGCTGTCGAGAAATAGCGGACTCGACTGGTTCAGGTACACCTCGCAGGCAAAGCCGCGCTTCTGCATCGCCAGTGCCAGCCCGATGGGATGACAGCCGCCGGTGCCGGAGGTCATGAAAATGGTGGTGGCTTCCCGCCACAGGGTCAGTTCATCGCTGCCGTTGGGAACATAGTCGGGATCCAGCCCGGCCATGGCCATCATCGCCGCCGCCGGGCCGCAGGTGAACTCGGTGCGCTGTCCGTACCAGGGCACTTCCGCGGTGTGCAGGTTTTCCGGGCGATAGCGGATGCGCTTCTGCATGCGCAGGGCGTTGCCGGCGTCCTCGTAGTAATTGCTATAGCTGCCGAAGGTGCGGTACCCCAGCTGCTGGTACAAACCGATGGCGGCGCTGTTCTGCTCCGCCACTTCCAAGCGCATATACAGGCGGCCGGCGCGGCTGCTGGCATCCTCGGCCGCCATCAACAGTGCCTTGCCGATACCCTTGCCGCGCCCGGCTGTGCCGACCGCAATAGAGTACAGGCGCGCCAGACGGGTGCCACGGCGCAGCAATACCAGGGCGTAGCCCAGCAGCGCGCCATCGTGTTCCGCGACCAGGAAGACCCTGTTGTCGGTTTTGAGCCAGTGGCGCAAGCGGCGGCGGCTGAGTCGGTCGCCGCTGAAGCTGGCTTCTTCCAGCCGGCACAACGGGTCCAGATCGCGGATTTCGGCTGCACGAATCTGCAGCTGTACGACAGCATTCGGGGTGGGGGAGCGGTGTGGCATTTTGGGGGTGAGGCACCGGAATAGAGCCGCAAAGGTGCGGCCCGGGAAAGCTAGCAAACCGGTGGAAAAAAACTAGTGGCTGGATGAAAAAAATATTAGGTGTTGGGTAAAAAGTCTTCTATCTTTCGCACATCTGATGGGCCTCTTCTGGGCTCTATTTTGGTCTCACTTTTTCCCTCCCGAGGCGCCAACAGCATCCATGTCCCAGGTCCTTATTGTGATCGACGAGCCCGACGACTGGGCTCCCTACTACCCCAGCGAGCGGGTCATCACCTTTGCCGATTACCTGGCTCTGCCGGCACGCCAGCAACGGGTGCGGGTAATTAACCTGTGTGCCAGCTACGACTACCGCGGCGAGGGCTACTACTGTTCGCTGCTCGCCGAGGCGCGCAGTCACAATGTGCTGCCCAGCGTGCGCACCCTAAACGACCTGGCCCTGCCGCAGCTGTACAAGCTGCAGCTGTCCCAGGCACTGCCGGTACTGGCGAAACTGCCGCTGCCCGCCGCGGGTTCCGAGCGGGTGGTGAAGTCCTATTTTGGGCGCTGCGCGGACCCGGCACTGCAGCCGCTGGCGCGGGCGCTGTTCGACCGTTTTGCCTGCCCGGTGCTGGAAATCCACCTGCGCGCAGACCCCCAGTGGGAAATTGTCGAGCTGAAAATCTGCTCCCACCGCGAGCTGAACGAGGCCGAGGAAACCGAGTTTGCCGAGGCTCTGGATAACTTCAGCAACAAGGTCTGGCGCCAGCATAAAAAGCCTGGCAACAGTCGCTACGACCTGGCGATCCTGGTGAATCCGGAAGAGAAACTGCCGCCGTCCGACGCGGCGGCGATCAAGAAATTTATCGGTGCCGGACGCGAGCTGGGTTTGTCGGTAGAGCTGATTGGCCCCGGGGATTACATGCGCCTGTCGGAGTTCGACGGGCTGTTTATCCGCGAGACCACCGCCATCGATCACCATACCTATCGCTTCGCTAAAAAAGCCGAGGCTGAGGGGCTGGTGGTACTGGACGATCCTACGAGTATTCTGCGCTGTACCAACAAGATCTACCTGGCGGATCTGTTCCGCAACAACAAGGTCCCGGCACCGCGCACCTGTATTCTGCGCCGCGGCGATGAGGCGGGGCTGAAGGTGGCGCTGGAGGAGCTGGGCCTGCCGATGGTGGTGAAAATCCCCGATGGCTCTTTCTCCCGCGGCGTGGTGAAAGTGAAAACGGAAGAGGAGCTGCATCAGCAACTGGAATTGTTGTTCGCAGAATCCAGCCTGCTGCTGGCCCAGGAATTCCTGTACACGGAGTTCGACTGGCGCATTGGTGTGCTCGACAACAAGCCGCTGTATGCCTGCCGTTATTACATGGCCAAAAATCACTGGCAGATCTACAACCACGGCAGCAAGAAAAATGTCAGCGGCGGATTTACCACTCTGCCAACATTTGAAGTGCCCAAGCCGGTATTGCAGGCCGCCCTGAAGGCCACCCGTCCCATCGGCAACGGTTTTTACGGCGTGGACGTGAAGGAATCCACGGGCAAGGGGTATGTCATCGAGGTGAACGACAACCCGTCCATCGACAGCGGGGTGGAAGACAAATATCTGGGCAAGGAACTCTACCGGCTGATCCTGCAGGAATTTATCCGTCGCCTGGACGCGCGCAAGGCGGGACAGGAATAACCACGTGTATTTTGTTGGCGCCCGCCCCGCACGCTGGTGTGTGGCAGGTCAGGGGGTTTGGCGGCACAGTTCCAGCCAGCGCTCGATACCGGCACTGCGGTATTTCTGCCGGTGCAGGGCGAAATAGAACTCGCGACTGAAATCCCGCTGTGGCACCGGCAGTTCTACCAGCGCGCCGCGCTTGAAGGCATCGGTGAGGGATACCCGGGACAGGCAGCTGATGCCGAGCCCGGCTTCCACCGCGCGCTTGATGGCCTCAGTGTGTTGCAGCTCCAGGCGTATATTCAGTTCCGGCAGCAGCCCCGCGAGGGCCCGCTCGAACGTCTGGCGGGTACCGGAGCCGGTTTCCCGCAGTATCCAGGTGGCCTCACGCAGGTCTTCGTCAGTCAACTGGGCGCGCTTGGCCAGGGGGTGGTCCGGCGCGCAGAACACCACCTGTTCGTCGTCCCGCCAGGGGATCATCTCCAGGTCGGGATGGTTCAGTTCCCCCTCGATCAGTCCCAGATCCAGCTCGAAGTTCAGCACGCCCTGAGCAATGGCCGCGGTATTGGCCACTTCCAGTTCCACCCGCGCCCCCGGTTGTTCCTCCATATAGCGGGCCATAATGCCCGCGGCCAGGTAGTTGCCGATGGTCAGGGTGGCGCCGATCTTCAGGCGTCCCAGATCGCTGTGCACCAGCAGGGTGGCCTCCAGCTCGCGGGCCCGCTCCAGCAGCTCCTCCGCACGCGGCCACAGCTGTCGTCCCAGTTCATTAAGGCGCAGCCGCTTGCCGGTGCGTTCGAACAGGCGCAGGTCGAACTGCTGCTCAAACTCCTTCAGCGCGGTGGACGCCGCCGACTGCGACATGTTCAGGCTTTCCGCCGCGCGGCTCACATTCTGGTAATGTGCGCAGGCGAGGAACACTTCCAGCTGACGTAGGGAATAGCGCATGGGATGGGTCTCTCGGGATACCTTTTAGTTATCTGTAAAATAGATAACGAATATCGAAATATCCCATTTTGCCAATAGATATGCCAGCGCTAGAATTCACCGGGCAAACAGCGCAGGAATAAGTGGTACTATTGTTATGTCAAATTTGAATAAGGAAACGGTGCTCGAAGTCCATCACTGGAACGACACCCTGTTCAGCTTCAAGACCAGCCGCGATCCCGGATTCCGCTTTGAAAATGGCCATTTCACCATGATCGGCCTGGAGCAGCCCAACGGGCGTCCGCTGCTGCGCGCCTATTCCATTGCCAGTGCCAACTACGAGGACGAGCTGGAGTTTTTCAGCATCAAGGTCCCCGATGGCCCGCTGACCTCGCAGCTGCAGAAGATCAAACCCGGCGACGAGATTTTCGTCAGCCGCAAACCCACCGGTACCCTGGTCGCCGATCACCTGCTCCCGGGCAAGCGTCTGTGGCTGTTGTCCACCGGTACCGGCCTGGCGCCATTTATGAGCATCATCAAGGATCCGGATGTTTACGAGCGTTTCGACCAGGTCATCCTGACCCACGGTGTGCGCTTCAAGTCCGAACTGGCTTACCAGGACTACATCGAGAAGGAACTGCCGGAACACGAGTATTTCGGCGAGATGGTACAACAGGGGCTGTTGTACTACCCCACGGTCACCCGCGAGCCCTACCGCAACAATGGCCGCCTGACCGACCTGATGCTGTCCGGCAAGATTTTCAGCGATCTGGACCTGCCCAAGCCGAATGTGGAAGAAGACCGCTTTATGCTGTGCGGCTCACCGGCGATGCTGAAAGACCTGACCAGTATTCTCGACGACTGGGGTTTCAAGGAAACCCGCGCGGGCGTGCCGCACGAGTACGTGATCGAGCGGGCCTTTGTCGAGAAGTAAGTGAAAGTCGTGGTGCTGCTTCGTGCGGCACCGCGCAACTGCCACCTGAATGGAACAGGATACTGGCGTCGGTACTTTGGGGATGTCTGCGTGAGGGATTGCGCAAGGAGAGCGAAGGATTCGCGGGTTTTTAAAGTGTCGACCCCAGTGTTTTGTTGCCCCGGTGGTGACAATCACATTTCCAGTGAAACATGGGTGACCGTCAACAAGCCCTGTACTGATACCACCTCCGGGTGGTTTTTTTATGCCTGCGGGAAGCTGGCGGGTCAGCGCAGGGTGCCGCGCTCGCGCAACCAGGTTCCGGCCATTAGCAACAACAGCAACAGTGCGATCCAGTAGCGCGGCAGCGCGTCTCCGCGGGCAGTGTCTTGTGAGCTATCCACCGGGCCGAGGCGCGCGGCGGCCATCTGCGCAGTGTCTTTGCGTCTCAAGTGGGTCTGCCATTCCGCCCAGCTTTGCCGCGGGAACACATAGAACGAGAAGTCCCCATCTCCCACCTGATACCATCCCGATCCTGTGGGCCAGTAGTTGTAACAGTTGCCTGCCGCACTGATCCCCGCCGCTGCCGCCGGCAAAGCGGAGGATGTCGACGCATCGTTTATGCTGGCGCGCACCGCGGGTGCCGACTCGGTGCTGAAGCCAGTGCTGCACAGGGTAAGTCGCTCATTTTCCCGCGGTAGCGATTGCTGCAGGGCGATCGGCGCTTCACCCCCTTGCCACCTGAGCTGCACGGAAAAAATATCTGCCCACAGACGGGAGAACTCGCTGTCAAAGCCGGCGGTCTGCCAGCGATAACTGTTTAGGAAAAAAACAAAGCCGAGCGATTGCCGGGGACGGGTGCGCGCCCAGTAGATCACGTGTTCGCCGGCGGTGACGCGACTATCCGTTGCTGCGGTCGCGGCGGGCTGAACCCCCGCCACCTGTAGTGACGGTATTTCGGATTCGCTGGAATAACCCGGTGGGCGATAAGCGGCCTCCAGTGCCGCGGACTCATCCAGCTGCATGTTTACGGTCGCGGCATAGTCGAAAAAGGCTTTGCCGGTATCTGCGTGCAGCAACCACAGCAGGGATTTCTCCTCGGCGATGGCGCCCAGCCGTTGGCGATCCTGCGCGGATAATTGTGGCCAGAGACGGCTGTCCAGAATCAACAGGTCGAACGGACTGTCGGCTCCGAGGAGATTGCCTTCCACGGGTTCCTGATCGTTGAAGGTCTGGCGCCGCAGCATATCTGGCGCCAGACGGGTCACCACCTGCGTCGGCGAACCGGACTGACGCAGCCAGCGGGACAGGGCCGCAGATTCAAACCCCGGGCGCGCCAGCCACAGCAGCACCGTGGGCCTGCGAGTGGTGTGCACCGATACCGGCAGTATTTCGGAGCGCGCTGACGGTGGTGTTCCCGATGCTGTTGTTTCGGGATCTATGTGTATCCGGTATTCCCACTGTCCCACCAGTTTCGGCCGATCGCGGAGAGTGATTTGTGACGTTTCGGCGGAGAGCGTGGCATTGTCCACGGAATTTCCGAATGGATCCTCCAGTGTGAACCTGATGGGCGCGGCGCCACCTTGGGTGCGGGTAATGGTCAGCTCCAGCGGACCGCCGAGAGTGAGATTGTGCGGCCACTGCAGCGACCACGCCTCGGTCTGGCTGTGCTGGTCGGGATGCAGACGTACCGGAGGCATATCCCGCAGCAGGTCGCGGCGCAGGCCATCGCCGTCCAGCTCGAGCGTGCCCAACCGATGGAGCTCCGCAGGTGTGAGATCTGACAGCGCCGCGGCACCGTCCTCGCTATTCAATCGGATAGTTTCACCGCCAGCCGCCGTTGGCAGCAGTGCCGGCGGGTGAGCGAGTGCCCACACCAGGCCCCAGATCAGTGTCTGCAGCAGGCCGTGGCCGATACGTCTGGCAAGCGAGGTTTTGTGACGCAGAATAAAAAGTAGCGAGGCCAGTAGTCCGGCAATACACAGCAGGTTGAACCAGAACAGCATTAGCGGGCCTCCCCCTGTTGTTGCAGCCACTGGCGATAACTGCCGCGCTCCGTGCTGACGTTGGGCAATCCCGGCTCGGCCAGCGGCGCCGGCAGCAGCTGGTACAACAGGGACGACAGCGCCTGGCGGCACTCATCACAGGCGGGCTGCTGGCGGTAGCGGCGCAGCTGTTTGGCGAGCTCGATACGGGTGGTTGCGGAATCCTTTACCGCCGACAACTGCTGCAGCGTCGAGGCTTGTGCCTCATCGATGGGTTCATAGCGGCGCAGGGTTTGCAGCAGGGCAAGTACCTGTGCGCGCTCACCGTCATCGCGCTGCGCAGTCACTCGCGGCGGGGTTATCTCTTCCATTTCACCGGACAAGCGGCGGGTCTCATCCAGTGCGGGCGCTTCAAAGCCCACACGCTGCAGATAAATTCGCGAAGCCTGTTGCACCTCCTTGATATAGCGCAGCGCCGAGTGCTGGTGGGGCAGGGAAGCCCTGGGCTCAATAACCGAAAGATCCCGCCACGCACTCCACATGGCATTCAGTGCGCTGCGCAGCAGTTCCTTGGTTTGCGGATCGAACAGCGTCGCATGCTCGGAACTGTCGTGCTGGTGGCCAGCCGCCGCCACTACCCCGGTCGCATCGCCAAAGCGCTGTGACGATTCACCCGCGTGGCTGTCCGCGTCATCGTGGCCGGTATGGTCGTCTTGATCCCCGTGCGTCTCTTCTGCTTCTGCCGATTCATCGCTGTGCTCCATGGCCGAATCCTCTTCACCGAGGAAGCGGCCATAGCGCATGCGCAACAGGTTCTGCTCGTACGCGAGGTTTTCCGCACGCTTGCGGAATGCCTGCGGGGTAATTTGTTTTTCCTGTTCGAGAAGAGCTTCGGTATCGATGATCAACTGGCGCTGACTGCGGAAATACTCGGGCAGGATTTTTATCGCCATGCCTTCCGCGTCGCTTAGTCCGAATATTTCTTCCTGTGGCCAGCGAATGATGAAGTGCTGGCTCTTGCGTACATTCGCCTCGGGTGTGCGGTTGTCGCGCGCTTCCAGGTACCAGTAGAGTTCATCGCCGGATTCAATCTCGTAGCGCTCCACCGGGATAGTGAACCGGTAGTGATTGGTACTGCCATCTGCGTCGATATCGATGCTGGCAGGCTGCAGTTTTATACGTTCGTTGCGAAAGCGCACGTTCTCGCCGCTACCACTGGCCAGGGTAAGCAGCAGGTCGGTTTCCACCAGCTGGAAGTCGTCGCTGACTCTTACGCTGACATTGAGCAGGCTTGCCTGCTTGTCCTTTTCAACATTGACGACTGTTACATTGTCCTTGGGATAGTCGAAGGTATATTCCGGCGGCCGGTCCGGTTCCAGTTCGATATTGTAAATTTCCGGCTGCAGACGGTAATTGTCCCTGCTGTTGGCCTGATTATCTTCCAGCAGGCTGAGCTGATAGAAATCGGTATCGAGCAGAGTGCGTGTAAGCTTCCAGCTGCGACTCGGCAAGGCTTCCTGAGTGGCAAAGTCGAACGTTTTCTCCGCGGCGACCATACGCAGGGCGTAGGCCGGTTGTTCCAGGGTAATTTCCCAGGTCACCCGCGAACCCTCCGGGGCATGAACGTCCAGCGACTGCGTGCGTCTGGGCAGGTTGGTATACGCGGGTGGCTCAATGGTGGTCACTGCTTCGAGGATAGGTTGCGCCATTTGCGCGTGTACAGCCCCGCTACCGCTAATGTGTGCCGGTATATCTGTGGTGCTCGCACCCTGAAGCTGGCCGAGGGCAACATAGGAAGCCAAGCCCAACGTGGCACCGATGGCGGCGAGCAACGGACTGCGTAAACTCGCGGGGCGAAAGTCCTTGAGTCTTTCGGCATCGAGTAACTTTTGCAGCGTATCTGCGGTGCGACTGCGCTGTAGCTCCGCCAGTGGCGATAGTTGCTCCGGGTCTTGCAACAGTAGCCCGCTACTGTCCTGCAATTCCGCAAAGCGCGCATCCAGTTTGCTGCAGGTCTCATCTAGTGGGAGTCGCCACTGTCCGTCGATCAACGCCGCCACGACAAAAAATCCACCGGTCACGGCGGCCAGCCATAGCGGCAGTTCCAACAGTGCGGATAGCAGCAGCAATAGGAGAAGCGCTGCAAAGGCCAAAGTGAAATAGGGCATCAAACTGGCGACACGCCAGTGTTGCCGGGCCCGGGTGAGCGACGCCGGGATTTCATTCATGGCTCTTGTCTCCCGCGGCAGTGACTGCGCCGGTATCGCGTCGCGATAGTGCGATGCCGCGTTCGAGTAACAGCAGCAGCGCAATCAAGATCAACAGCCAGCGATCCAGGGGGATTTCCCGGTACTGCGTTACCCGATCGTCCGGCACCGGTATCTCGGGCCTGTTGTCCACAGACCAGTGACTGCGGCTGCGAAACTGGAGTTGCCAGTCCTGTGCCGACCACTGCTGCCACAATAATTCCGGCAGCGTGCCCTGTTGATAGAACGGTGCGCTGTGCCAGTCCTGTTTGTAGCGAAGCCAGCTGCCGCGAGCGACCGGCGCGGCCTCGGCAGCCGGTTGCGAATCCAGCGATGTGAAATTATCTACCGCATCCCAACGTACCCGCTGGTCGGTAATCAGCAGGCCGCCCTCGCGAACAAAGGATTGCAGTGCAGCGGGTAGCGGGCCGGCAGTATCGTAAATCAGCCAGTGCGGTCGGGTTGTAGTGGAGCCGCCCATGAGGGTTTCGATATCGCTGTCAGTAATAAAGGACAGGCCGGAACCCAGCTTCTCGCGCAACTCTTCCATCGCCGGCTGCAGCCAGGCGGGCGCGTCACCGGCCAGTGCGATACGCGGCAGTTCCGACGCTGCAGGAGCAGCGGTATCCGCAATTTGATGCCATTGCCAGTTGGGGCTCACCTGCAGGGTGCTATGCCCGCTGGGATTTTCCGCGTCCAGCAACAGGATATGTGCTCGTCGGAATGTCTCACCTGTGGACAAGTGAGACAGCACCCGCCAGATATCCTGGGGCGCGGGCCGGGGTGCAGTTATTGCCAGCGGCTCTGGTTGTAGCCAGAACATCTGCTTCAGTTGCGGGTGTTGCACGAGAAATTCATCCAGCGCCGAAGCCTGGATCCGCGGATCTACCAGCAGCACATCTTCCCGCGCTTGTGTGTCACTGTTCAGTAATGGCTGCGCCAGTAAAAACGCGAGCAGTGTCACCAGCATCAGGCGCAACAGCAGTAACAAGCGATCGCGCAGCACAAACCTGTTCCAGCGGCGTTGCTGGCGGGGAAGCAGCCACTGGGCGGCGGCAAACGTGATTTGTCGCGGCCTGCTGCGGCGTATCAGGTGAATAAGCAGGGGAACGGCGAGTGCGAGCAGTAGCCACAACCACTGTGGCTGTAACCACTGCAACGGCAGCATCGGGGTTGCGGCCAACGGCATATCAGCCAATCCTCCCGTGGGCGCGGATGAATGCGCGCAGCGATCGCTCTACCGGGGTTTCCACAGTGGCGACGCTCAGCGGGCATTCGCGCGCAGCAAACTGTGCGGCAAGCTCGCGTTGTGCGGCGTTAAATGCCCGCAGGTAATCATCGCGCTGCTGGTGCGCGCCCAGCTCGGGAATTTCACCGCCCTCTGGATCGACAATCTTCAACTCACCGTCGAACGGGAAAGTCTGCTCTGCCTCCACCAGTATCTGCAGTGGCAGGCAGGGTCGGTTCGCCGCGTGCAGGCGCGCAGCAAATGCGGACATGCCAGCGTCCTGTGACGCCTCAAAAAAATCACTCACCAGCACGGTCTGGCAGGGCTGCTCGAAATATTGCCACACCGCGGACAGCTGCGACCCTTGCGGCCAGTGCCCGCGCGCCTGTAC
Organism: Microbulbifer sp. YPW1; assembly: GCF_013367775.1. Lineage (NCBI taxonomy): Bacteria > Pseudomonadati > Pseudomonadota > Gammaproteobacteria > Cellvibrionales > Microbulbiferaceae > Microbulbifer > Microbulbifer sp. YPW1. The sequence goes on along the minus strand of NZ_CP055157.1, from coordinate 1,450,333 downwards.
CTGTTCCAGCGCCAGGGCGATACGGCGGTGATGACTATCACCCTGGCCGGCGGGCACGTAATGATGCCCACTATCGTTCAGCACCAGCAGTGAAAATCGATCCCCCTGCCGGCAAAGCAGCCAGCACAGGGTCGCCACCCAGCACTTTGCGTAGTGCAGTTTGTTTAATTCGGGATAGGTGAAACTCGGTTGCTGCATCGAAGCGCTGGCATCCAGCACGATGCACACATGCATCTGGCTTTCCTGGTCTGCCTCGCGCACATAGTAGCGGTCCGAGCGCGCGAACAGCTTCCAGTCGATATTGCGAATGGAGTCTCCGGGCTCGTAGCTGCGGTACTGCTGGAATTCGATACCGGCACCGCGCCGCTGGCTGTGTTGCATACCCAGCAACATGCCTTCGGCAATATGCCGCGAGAGCCACGCGAGATCGCGGGTTGCCGCCAGTGTCAGGGGGTCGATCAGTTGCACGCCTGGACTCCGCTGCGGTCAGTCTGCACCGGGTTCTGCTACAGACTGCACCAGCGCCTGGATCACCTGCTCGACGGTCACTCCGTCGGCCTGGGCATGGAAGCTGAGCAAAATACGGTGACGCAAGACCGGCAGCAGCAGCGCGCGGATATCTTCACGGGTCACCGCGAGACGCTGCTGCAGGAAGGCGCGCGCCTTGGCGGCGAGAATCAATGCCTGTCCGGCACGGGGCCCCGCGCCCCATTTGATCCACTGGCCCAGTGTGGAATCCGCTTTGTCGGTAGCGCGTGTGGCGCGTACCAGCTGCGCCACATACTGGTAGAGTGCATCACTCACCGTAACCTCCCGCACCAGTTTCTGCAGTGCCTGCAGCTGTTCGGCGTCCATACACGGCACTGGTTTTTCCAGCGCGCCACCGGTGGTCGCGCGCAGAATTTCCACCTCATCCTGCTCTTGTGGGTAGTCAATATGGATGTTCAGCAGAAAGCGATCGAGCTGCGCTTCCGGCAGCGGATAGGTACCCGCCTGTTCGATGGGGTTCTGGGTGGCGAGCACAAAATAGGGATCCGGTAGGGCCATGGTTTCTCCGGCCACGGTCACGGAGTACTCCTGCATGGATTCCAGCAGTGCAGCCTGGGTTTTGGGGGGGGTGCGGTTGATTTCATCTGCCAGCAGGATGTTGGTGAAAATTGGCCCGGCCTGAAACTTGAAGAAGCGTTTTCCGGTGGAGTGATCCTCTTCCAGGATTTCACTGCCGAGAATATCCCCGGGCATCAGGTCCGGAGTGAACTGCACCCGCTTGAACGCCAGGCTCGATGCGTCTGCCAGGGTTTTTACCAGCAGCGTTTTACCGAGACCGGGAACACCTTCGAGCAGTGCGTGACCTTTCGCCAGCAGACAGATCAACATCTGCTCCACGACCTCCTGCTGCCCGACAATGACCTTGCCGATCTCTGCGCGCAATGTTGCCAGCGCCTGCTGCTGTTGTTCGATCATCTGTTCGGTTCTTTCCGGCGTGGTGATATGCATGGCGATTCAGGTAGTGAGTGCGTAAATAACAATATTGATAGCAAATTTGGTGTTGTCGATCGCGAGCCAGCGTTTGTTGCGGTAGTCGTAATCCCACTCGCAGCCAAAATCCTTGTTGCTGTACAGCACGGCGATACGACCGTTGACCACGATTGCCTTGAGGTAATCGTGTACCAAGTCGTCCCCCCAGCCATTCAGCTCGAAGCTGGTAACCGGCAATTCATCGAACTGGAAAAAACAGCGGTAAAGGTCGTGGTCGTCCGGCAACTTCTGCAGGCAGTCCTCACCGAACAGTTTGACCATCTGCGCTTCAAAAGATTTGGCAAACAGCCCGTCGATATCGTGGTTGCAGTCATCGACAAAAATAAAACCACCGCGATTGACGTAATCGCGGAAATTGCGCGCTTCTGCTTCGGTGAATTCCACCAGTTTGTGGCCAGCCATGTAGCAGAAAGGTGCCAGCAGCATTTCCGGGTCTGCCAGCGGCACAATATGTTCTTTCGGATCGACTTTGAGGTTGGTGTATTCGATCAGGGAATTCAGCACATTGGACGGCATGCGCTGATCCACATCCCAGTCACCGGATTCATACATCAGGCGAGTGAAATAAAAATCATAGTGTGGCTTACCCGCAGTTTGCGCGCGTAGTGCTACCGGCAGTGCGCAACCGGCACCGGCGAACAAAAGACGCTGAAGGAACTGTTTTCGGGTAAGGGACACGGTTACTGCTCTGGAATCTCTAAGACTACGAAGACTTTATAACTACTGTCTATTTAATTTTTGGCTTCTGCGAAGGGGCGGTGCCGGGTATAGCACCGCCTCCGGGCTTTTTTAGTTGGAAGGTACTTGCACCAATTAACCCAGCTTGCGCTTGGTATTGATGACATTCACTCCATCGAAACGCGTGGTGGAGCTGCCGTGAGAAACCGCGCTCACCTGCATCGGCTGCCCCTTACCGTCAAAGAAAGAGCCACCCAGGCGATAATCGCGCTTGTCGCAGATCTGTGAACAGGAGTTCCAGAATTCCTGGGTATTGGACTGATAGGCTACATCTTCCAGCATGCCGGTGATCTTGCCGTCCTCAATTTCATAGAACAGCTGACCGCCGAACTGGAAGTTATAGCGCTGCTGGTCGATGGAGAAGGAGCCGTCGCCGACAATATAGATACCTTTCTCCACGTCCTTGATCATGTCGTCCAGGCTCAGCTCTTCCTTGCCGGGCAACAGGGAGACGTTGGCCATGCGCTGGAACTGCACATTGGACCAGCTATCCGCGTAGCAGCAGCCGTGGGACTCTTTCTGATCCAGCATATGTACCTGATCGCGAATCGCCTGATAGTTGGTGAGTACACCCTCTTTTACCAGATCCCAGCTACCGGTCTTCACACCCTCATCGTCGTAACCCACGGCACCGAGGGATCCCGGCTGCACCTTGTCCGCAAACAGGTTGACCTTGTCGCTGCCGTATTTGAATTTGCCGCTGCGCCACTTGTCGATGGTGGCGAACGAAGTGCCGGCAAAGTTGGCCTCGTAGCCGAGAACTCGGTCCAGTTCCAGCGGGTGGCCGACGGACTCGTGGATGGTCAGCCACAGGTGTGATGGGTCGAGTACCAGATCGTACTTGCCCGGTTTGACGGACTTCGCAGTAAGCTTTTCCTGTGCCTGCTCGGCGGCGAGGCGTGCGTCCTCGACCATATCGTAGGAGTCGCCGTACAGAACGGTCTGCGACTGTACCTTGTGTTCCGCGCGCCCATCCAGATATTCGAAACCGCGGCCAACGGGCATGCCGAGGCCGTCGCGGGTGCGGAAGCCGCCATCTTTCTTGTCCACTGCCGTGACACTGAATGGAGACCACAGGCGGTGTACATCCTGATCGATGTAGGAGCCGTCGGTAGAAGCGAAGTACTTCTGCTCGTTCACCAGATACAGCATGGAATTGACGAAGCTGGCCCCGGCATCCAGTGCCGACTTGTTGACTTCCATCAGCAGGTCGACCTTTTCCGCCAACGGAATCTGCATGGCGTTTTTCTCGATCGGTGTTTTCCAGCTGACTTCACCGTGGCCTTTCACCGGGGCCAGTTCCACCGGTTCCTGCTGGTACTTGGAGTTGGCCTTGGCCGTCGCCACTGCCTGCGCGGTTGCGCGCGCGATACCATCGATGGTCATGTCGTTGGTCGCGGCGAAACCCCAGGTACCGTTGGCAATCACACGCACGCCCATACCGATGGACTCGGTGTTGACCACGTTCTGAACCTTCATCTCGCGGGTGACTACATACTGGTTCAGGTAGCGGCCGATACGCACATCCGCATAGGACGCGCCCATTTTGGTCGCGGTGTTAAGCGCAGCATCGGCGAACTCTTTCTTCACCGCCACATCCAGCCCGCTCTGGGTCAACTGGCTCTCGGCAATCACGCTCGCGGACAGCGGCAGCATGGATGCGCCCATACCGGCGCCGCTCAACTGCAGAAATTTTCTACGGTCCATAATGTGTTCCTCTTTTTCTGCGGTTGATTAAACGGCGTCGGACAGGCTGCTGAAGGTGAAGTCGCGCACTTTCAGTGCGGGAATCATCGCCGGACCACCCCACATGCTGACCCGTTGCGGGCGTCCCATGTCCTCGATGTTGTTCAGCATGATGACCGGGCTTTCGTTGAAGCGGAAATTCTTGATCGGATACTTGATCTTGCCGTTTTCGATATAGAAGGTTCCGTCCCGGGTCAGGCCGGTCAGCAGCAGTGACTGCGGGTCAACCATGCGGATATACCAGGTGCGGGTTACCAGTACGCCGCGACGGGTTTTCTTGATCAGTTCCTCGGTGGACTTGTCGCCACCCACCATGATCAGATTATTCGGTGAGGGGATCGCCTTTCCCTTGGACTGTTCCGCCCAGTAGCGGCTGCAGGGCAGGTTCTCGACCACGCCGTCCTTGATCCAGTCGACCCGCTGCATTGCCATATAGTCTTCGTCGGACCAGGGCTGTGCCGGCACATTGGCATCGGACGGGTCGGAGTAGATGTTGATGCGCTTGTCGAACATCTTCTCGCCGGTGCGATTACCGCCGCCTTTCTTGCTCATAAAGCTGCGACCTTCGTCGGCGTTGCGCGCGTCGAAGTTACCCATCATGTAGGCGACGAGACCGGACACCGCACTCGGTTCCAGAATCACGGTGTATTTGCCGGGCTCCAGCGCGCGCGCTTCCTGTGACAGTACCGCCTTGTCGATGGCGACACCGGAGCTGGCTGCGGTATTCATGTTGGTGAAGTCGGTCACGTCGCTCTGCGCCCAGCCGGAGCCGAGACCGTTTTCGGTGCGCATGGTGACGGTGAAGTTGGCAGAGGTAGAGGCGTAGTAACCGAACAGTCCCTTGGTGTTGGCGACAGCGGCAAACGAACGCGCGTCTTCCAGGTAACCGGCGGCGACAACGTCTTTCTTTTTCGCCGCGGCGATGGAATCGGCGGCGGCCTTGGCGCGCTGGTCCGGAGTGATATCGGCGGTGGACTTGGAGAACCCGTTCACTGCCTGATATTTCTGTTCGCCCAGCAGCGGCATGGATTCGGGATTGTCCGGAGAAAGTTTGGCCAGCTCTTCCGCGCGGCGCATGACTTTTTCCAGAGATGCGTCGCTGAACTCGTTGATGGTGGCGATACCGGATTTCTTGCCGAAGCGCGCCTCTACCGCCAGTTCGATATCGTTGACGATACCGCTGGTGGATACGCTGTTGCGCGCGTAGCGGATGTTACCGGTCTCCGCGCCGCTCAATTGTGCGCTGGCCGCTTCTGCCTTGCTGTACTTCAGCACCTTGTCGAGAATTTTCTTGGCTTCACTTCTGGATAAAATTGCCATATTGGTTGCTCCAAAAATTTATTGTTGTTCGTGTTAGGAACACCTTAAAAACGTCGCGAGCGGGTGGCTGGTGATGGCCGCCGGAGCGCAGAAAGCGGAATGTATAGTTTATACATGAGCATTTCGAGCACCGCCGGCCGTTATCAGGCGCACGCGCAGTAGTTTTTCAGGCGTTCCTTAGCCGATCTTGCGTTTGGTATTGATGACATTGATCTTGTCAAAGCGCGTGGTCGAGCAGCCGTGGGAAACGGCGCTCACCTGGCTGGGTTGTCCCTTGCCGTCAAAGAAGGTGCCGCCGAGCCGGTAGTCGCTGCTGTCACAGATCGCCGAACAGGAATTCCAGAATTCCTGGGTGTTGGACTGATACGCCACGTCCTCTACCTGACCGACAATTTCGCCGTCCTTGATCTCGTAGAACAGCTGTCCACCAAACTGGAAGTTGTAGCGCTGCTGGTCGATGGAGTAGGAGCCGCGACCCAGAATATAGATACCTTTCTCCACATCCTTGATCATCTCTTTGGCCGAGTACTTTTCTTCACCCGGCGCCAGCGAAACGTTCGGCATGCGCTGGAACTGCACACTGGACCAGCTGTCCGCATAGCAGCAGCCGTGGGACTCTTTCTGGTCGATCATGTGTACCTGGTCGCGCGTAGCCTGGTAATTGACCAGCACGCCGTCCTTGACCAGGTCCCAGCGCTTGGTTTTCACGCCTTCATCGTCATAGCCCGCCGCGCCCAGGGAGCCTGGTTGTAGCTTGTCCGCGAACAGATTGACCTTATCGCTACCGTACTTGAACTTGCCGCTGCGCCATTTATCCAGGGTTGCAAAAGAAGTGCCTGCGTAATTGGCCTCGTAGCCGAGCACGCGGTCCAGTTCCAGCGGGTGGCCCACGGATTCGTGAATGGTCAGCATCAGATGTGAGGGCTCCAGTACCAGATCGTACTTGCCCGGCTCGATGGATTTCGCCGTCAGTTTGGCTTTCGCCTGTTCTGCCGCGAGACGCGCATCCTCGGCCATATCGTAGGAGTTCTTGTACAGGGTGGTCTGGCCGTGGATTTTGTCTTCCTCGCGCCCGTCCAGATACTCGTAGCCGCGCCCCACCGGATCGCTGAGGCCATTGCGGGTCTTGAACACGCCGGTCTTCTTGTCGACCACGGTAACCTGCATCGGTGCCCACAGGCGATGTACGTCCTGATCGATATAGGAACCGTCGCTGGATGCGAAATACTTCTGTTCGTTCACCAGGTACAGGGAGGAGTTGATGAAACTCGCCCCGGCTTCCAGGGCACCGTTGTTGACGTCCATCAGGAACTCCACCTTTTCGCTGATGGGTACATCGATGGCGTTTTTCTGAATCGGTGTCTGCCAGGAGACCTCGCCCACGCCCTTTACCGGGGCCAGCTGTACCGGCTCGCTCTGGTACCTGGCGTTGGCCTTGGCCACCTCCACCGCCTGTCGCGCAGCCCTGGCAATACCGTCTTTGGTCAGGTCATTGGTGGCGGCAAAGCCCCAGGTGCCGTTGGCGATGACGCGGATACCGGCACCGAAGGACTCGGTGTTGACGATATTCTCGACGTTGGTCTCGCGGGTGATGACGAACTGGTTGAGGTAGCGACCGATGCGCACATCGGTATAGGAAGCGCCGGCCTTGCGCGCAGCGTTGAGGACGATATCGGCGAGGACCTTCTTCTGCCCCACATCCATACCGTTGCCGGCAAGTTGTTCCGCAGAGACCGCGATACCGGATATGGGGAGCAATATGCCGCTGGCACCCACGCCCCCGAGCTTGATGAAATTACGTCTGTCCATTGTCCTCCCCGGGCTCCCGGTCCGGAACCCGCCTTGGATAAGTGGGGGAACCGGAAGACTGCTTATTGTTATTGCCGCCGGATCGCGGCGGGTAAGCGCTACAGATAATCGCGTACGGATCATTTTGTAAAGGCCCGAGTCGCTGAAGTGATCCGGATTGGGGCTGAGCTGCGCTGTCTCGGCGAGCGGAACACGAAATACGCGTGCTGCGGTAACCGATTAGACTAGGTCGATTGGTATTCCGACGATACCTGCTAGAAATAGCTATCACATAAATCTGCGAAAAATAGAAAAAACATAACAGTAAATACCGGTTAACTGTGAGGATTCTAAGGCCTTTTAGATGCGTAGCGTAATACTGGTGAATTTCCTGAAAAAAGAGCAAAAAAAGGCACGAAGTTTTGCATTATCCCATTTCCCTGATAAAGTGTGATCTAGTTCTCGGATAACAGCATGCGCCAACAGACAAATGGATTTGGCGTCAGTTAACCCAAGCGCGAATATCGTTCAAGCCGTTAGCGGCAGTGCAAGGATTGCATTGGATACCCCACGGATCGCAAGTCCGGATACCTTTCTGGTGTTCATGGGCGGCTTTTTTGTCCTTCCAGTTTTCAATCCTTACCAATATTTTCACAAACTTCATGTAGCGTGATTCGTCATACGGAATTGGTCACGTATTTGCATGCGGATTGTTATGTGGGCGCCTTTAGTCCTCGAGATCGCAAGTTAAAGCTATCGGAATCGATTCACTGGCTGTAACCAAATAGGCGGTGATACTAAAAATACTGTGCCATGGATTCAGGTGCAGATGGAGAGATCAGGGAAATGTCTCAATTTACGATGGGTCAACACGAAGATCCAGTCACCAGCCCGGTGTTCGTTGTTGGTCCACTACGTTCTGGTTCTACCTTATTACGTCTACTTCTCGACCATCACCCGGAAATTCGAATTTTTGGAGAGTTCGAAGGCGCTGTGTCACAGGCCAATGGAAATCAATGGCCTTTATTGTCGGATTACAAGAGATTCATCGCCACTGACCGTCAAACTTTGGCGCTGGGGTTAGAGTTTAAGGCCGAGCTTGATTATGTAGAGCTTATCCGGGATTTTCTGAACCAAATTCATCGGCGTAATCCCCGGCGCGTTATAGGTGCAACTGTACATTCGCGTATAGACCTGTTGCCAGCGATCTGGCCAGACGCTCGTTTTATAAGCCTCAATAGGGACCCACGCGACGTTGCCAATTCATGTATTGGCATGGGATGGGCGGGAAATACTTATGAGGGCGCATATTTCTGGGAAAAAGTGGAGCAGCACCGGACTATTTTGCGAAGCAGAGTCAAAGCTGAGCAAATTCTGGAAGTAAGCTACGAGAAACTCGTTTCGTCTCCGTCTGAAGTGCTAAAAGACATTTGTGCGTTCCTGGGCGTTAATTTCGATCCGGCGATGGTACAAATTGAAAAGGACACCAGTTACAGCTTTCCCTCCGAAAAATACGCCAACAGATGGCGAACCAAAATGTCCTCCCGGGATGTGCGTTGGGTGGAACTTCGACTAGGTTCATTGATACCTCGAGCAGGCTTTGAAGTCACCAGTTATTCCCATCAGCCACTTTCACCCTGGGAAAAGTTTTACATACCACTCCAAAACAGAATCTATAAAACACATTTTAAGATTCGAAAATGGGGATTCTTTCTGTGGCTGGAACAGTTGGTAGCCAGAAAGCTGAATGCTACCCGTTGGGAAGGTAAAACAATATTAAAGACAAATGCAATCGACGCAGAAGCGCTGAAATAGCGTTTTTGAATTAATCTAATTGGACATGCAGATGAGAACTGCATTGAAATTTTCAAAACCTTCAAATGACGACGGACAAGCTATGGATAGCGAAACAAGAATTTGTCTTGGCGTTGTGATTGTCAATTATCGCACGCCAACAATGGTAATCGATTGCCTGGAAAGTCTGCTGCCGGAACTAGCCCCTATCTCCGCGAAAATCGCCATTGTTGACAATAAATCTGGTGACGATTCTATGCTCAGTATTCGGAGCTGGTGCAACACACTGCCACAGGAAAGTCGCGAGAGAATCACGCTTGTCGAGTCGGACAAGAATGGCGGATTTGCCGCTGGTAATAATCAGGGCATCCGAATTATCGATGCGAAATATTATCTGCTTCTGAATAGCGATACTATTGTCAGACCAGAAAGCATCAAAACCCTCATGCGTAAAATAGAGTCCGACGAAGAAATAGGCCTGTTGGGGCCGAGACTCGAATTCCTTGACGGTCATCCGCAGGAGAGCTGTTTTAGAGATCAAGGGGTGACCAGTGAATTCTTGCGTGGTGCGCAATTGAGTGTCGCCATGCGACTATTTCGACACAAAGTTGTTGCCATAGAAATCGGCGATACGCTATCGACGATAGATTGGACCAGTTTCGCCTGTGTACTGATCAGAAGACAGGTATTTGAGCAAATTGGATTGCTCGACGAAAATTTTTTCATGTATTTCGAAGATGCAGAGTTCTGTCGTCGGGCAAGAAACGCTGGCTGGCGTATTGGACATGAACCACAAGCGCGGATCGTACATCTGCGCGGTGGTAGCTCGAGTGTCAAACGGCGGGCAATACAAAAAAAACGATTACCGGAATATTTTTATGAGTCACGCGCAAGGTACTTTATGCTGCGCGGCGGCTACCCAAAGCTCGTATTTGCCAATATCTGCTGGTTGGCAGGACACGCGCTACGTCAGCTAAAACGCTTTGCAGGCCGCAAAGATACATCAGCCTCGGTGAGTGAGTGGAAAGACATCTGGGTCTTGCCAAAAATGACCCGTTCATAGTTCTCTGCGTGTGACAAAACAATGGAAAATAACCCGCCCAGCTTTCTGATCATAGGCGCTATGAAATGTGCCACGACTTCACTATACGAACAGCTACGGGAGTTGCCGGGCATATATATGCCGGAACTCAAAGAGCCTAATTATTTCAGTGACGATGCAATTTATAGAAAAGGACCACGATGGTACCAATCGCTGTTTGCTGAAGCTGTTGATGGCGATATATGCGGTGAAGCCAGTACACACTACACGAAACTGCCAACTTACCCTAAAACAGTTGAGCGTATTGCAAAAAACATAAAAAAACCCAAGCTCATCTACGTAATCAGGCACCCGGTAGACAGGTTGATATCACAGTACATTCATGAGTGGAGCCAGGGCGTGATTAGCTGTCCCATCGAGGATGCTCTGAAAACGCACCCGGAGTTGATCGATTACAGTAAATATGGAATGCAAATTAAGCCATTCGTGGACCGCTTTGGGCGGGAAAATATCCTTCTTGTTCATTTTGAGCAGATAAAGAGCTCCCCCACACCCGTTCTGCAGAGCGTGTGTGAGTTTATTGGATATGACGCAAGCGTGACGTGGAAGTATGAAAAGGCGCCCAGTAATATTTCAAGTAAGCGCATTCGCAGATTCCCATTAGATAAATTTCTTTTGGACAATAGCTTACTAAGGTCAATCAGACGAAATTTGGTACCCAAATATGTGCGCGAGAAAATCAAAACCAAACTAAGCATGCAAAATAGACCAGAAATTTCCAAGGAAGCTGAAGAAAAATTAAAAATAATATTCAATGAAGACTTTAAAATTCTCGAGTCACTCCTGGGTCGAACCCATGCGTGTGATACCTATTATGAAGACGTCTCACAGCAGTTAGCTGGAAGAGTAGAATTGCCTGAACACCAGGTTACAGAAAAAGTCGGGGTCGCCTCATGAGCGGAACAGCTTCTGTACCAAAAATCGGTATTGTAATTATCGGAAGAAATGAAGGTCCACGACTCAGGCGATGCCTGGACTCATTAAAGGAGTATGGACTGCAAACCGTATACGTAGATTCCGGTTCTACCGATAGCAGTATTGAAACGGCTAAGAACGCTGGATGCACCGTTTATGAACTCAGCACTTCGGAAATATTTAGTGCTGGTCGGGCCAGGAACGCCGGATTTCATACGCTTATAAAAAAATGTCCGCAGCTAAAGTATATACAGTTTGTCGATGGCGATTGCATCCTCGACAAAAACTGGCTGATGACCGCAGAAACCTACCTTGATAACCATCCAGATACTGCCATCGCTTGCGGTAGGCGACGTGAAATCGCGCCCCAGGCCAGCGTATACAACATGCTCTGTGATATTGAATGGGACACAGCGATCGGCGACGCCAAAGAATGCGGTGGTGATTTCATGATTCGACGAGAACTGTTCGAGCTTGTCGATGGATTTGACCCGGAGGTTATTGCTGGAGAAGAGCCTGAGCTCTGTTTTAGATTGCGAAATAAAGGTTGGAAAATTGCTCGGCTAAACGAGGAAATGACGATTCACGATGCAGCAATGTATCGTTTTGGACAGTTTGCGAAGCGGTCGGAAAGAAGTGGGCACGCCTATGCACAGGCAGTTGCAATGCATGGCCAGAGTCCAGAGAAATTTCAGTTAAGGCAACTTTTGAGCATCTTGTTTTGGGGCGCCGGACTGCCATTAGTCATTATGTTAACGGCCATTACTATAAATGCCTTCGTCTTGTCTGCGTTACTCATTTATCCATTGCTCTATCTGAAAATTACATATTCCAACCTGCGACACCGGCACATGAAAACCGGAACCGCATCTATGTACGCATTTTTTCTGGTGATTGGCAAATTTTTCCAGGCGCTAGGCGCATTGAAGTTCATGCGTCGATATCTTTCGTCGGGCAAATATACAATTATTGAGTATAAATAAAAATATTCCACCATGAAGATAGCATACTTTGTCAACCAATATCCGTCGGTAAGTCATAGCTTTATCCGGCGAGAAATTCTTGCTCTTGAACAAAAAAATGTAGATGTCGCTCGTTTTGCGGTAAAGGTTGACCGCCAAAAAGTGATAGACCCTCTAGATAAAGAGGAACTAAAAAAAACACGATATATTCTTGAATGCCCAAAGACGGCGATTGTAACTGCAGTGGCAAAATGCCTATTTGAGAAAAACGTAACGATGCTCGCAACCTTAGTTTTCGCAATGAAAATGGGCCACAAGTCGGAGCGGGGGATTCTTCGTCATATTGCCTATTTTATCGAAGCGATAATATTGCACTACTGGCTAAAGGAGCAAAAAATACAACATATACATGCGCATTTCGGCACGAATTCCACAACCGTTGCGATGCTGGCGGCTAAATTAGGGGGCTTTACCTACAGCTTTACGGTTCATGGCCCGGAAGAATTTGACAAGCCAGCTGCCATTAACCTTCCTGAAAAGATATGCGCTGCAAAATTTGTGATTGCCATATCATCCTACTGCAGAAGCCAATTGTATCGACTGGTGGATTCCGATACGTGGCACAAGATCCATATTGTACGCTGCGGACTTGATCAATCTTTTCTCCAGGAAAAGCTGGAAATGGCTACGACAAGTCCTTCCATTGAAAACAATACCTTTGTCTGCATTGGCAGATTATGTGAGCAAAAGGGGCAGCTATTACTGGTCGAAGCAGTAAAAGACGTCGTCGCAGCTGGCTACCCGATTCGGCTTATTTTGGCCGGTGACGGGCCAATGCGCCCACAAGTGGAGCGCAAGATCGCCGAATACAACCTTGACCGCCATATAGAGATCACCGGCTGGATCGACAGTTTACAAGTAAAAGAATACCTCAATAGCTGTAAAGCCATGGTTTTGCCGAGCTTCGCTGAGGGGCTGCCGGTCGTAATTATGGAAGCTCTGGCGGTGGGAAAGCCAGTAATCACCACGTATATCGCTGGCATACCTGAACTGGTTGAACATCGCGAGCAAGGATGGGTAATCCCTGCTGGATCGAGACAGCGGTTGACTGAAGCATTAATCGAGGCGGTTCAGGCTTCCAATACCACGTGTGAAAAGATGGGCCTATCCGGGTATCGAAAGGTCGAGCAGTATCACAATTCGGCAACCGAGGCGTCGCGGCTGGCCATACACTTTTCGAGCTGACCTATGATTTTTTTTGATATTTTACTCACATTGATATGCATCTGTATTTTGGTGCTCGCATCTTTATTTTTATTGGAAGTCGCGATAGGTGCTTTCAGTATTAATCGAGCGCGAGTCTCCGAGAATAAAGACCTTTCAGATGATTTTATCGTGCTAATGCCCGCACATAATGAGGCGCTGATTATAGAAGAGACATTGGCAGCGTTGCGAGCTGATCTCGGCCATCTCAAAAAAGTATATGTGATCGCTGACAATTGCAGTGACAATACCGCAGATATCGCGCGTTCGTGTGGCGCTCAGGTAATTGAAAGAAATGATTCATCAAGGCGAGGCAAGGGGTACGCCCTATCTAAGGGCATTGAAGACACGAGGCCTCAGCCTGAAGGTATAATAATCGTGCTTGATGCAGATTGTTATGTAGAAAAATCTGCTCTACCGAAACTTGCGGCAGCCGTCAAAAAGTATGACCGACCCGTTCAAGCAAACTATCAATTAACCAGAAACTCCGAAAAGCTTTCAGCGAGAATATCGCAGTTCGCCTGGCGCGTAAAAAATTACCTGAGACCGAGTGGATTGGCATTTCTAGGATTACCTTGCCAACTAATGGGTACAGGTATGGCGTTTCAAAGAGCCCATTTCTCCGGGATTCAATTGGGAACAGACAATATCGTCGAAGACATGCAGTTGGGAATCGACCTGGCAGTCAAACGCAGGTCTGCAAAGTTCTTGCCGGAAATAAACGTATGGAGTCCAATGGCAGCGACCGAGCAATCTGCGGTGACACAAAGAACTCGATGGGAGCACGGCCATTTATCGACGATATTTAATGTTTTCCCGCGCACGTTTATGCGCGCCGTTAAACGGCGAGATTTAAATTTGCTTACCGTCGGACTGGATATTGCAATACCGCCGGTCTCACTGCTACTACTTGTGGTCTTGATTAATGCGCCGCTAACGTTCTTATATACTGCAGTTGGCGGATCTGCTCCATTATTGTTGTCTTTGCTGAACTTGTCGATTGTGTGCGTCGCTCTATTACTTGCCTGGTTTATTGTGGGGCGGGGATTAATAGATTCATCAGACTTGTTAAAAATTTTTCCATTTTTTCTCAAAAAGTTAACCATCTACATACGATTCTTTATGAGGAAGCCACAAAAGGATTGGGTCAGAACTGACCGAGCGTAACTCATAAAGGAATAGGAGGACGTAAATAATGCACCGAAAAAATCTTGGACGATTTTATGTAGATGATGTAGACACGGAATATGTGTTCACGTTTTTACGTAGCAATAAATCTGATGAACAGAGATCTTACCAGTACATAGTCACTCCTAATATCGATCATGTGCAAAACATAATTAAAGCGCCCGCAGACGATATATTAATCGATATATACAAGTACGCTGGACTGTCTCTGTGTGACAGTCGAATCTTACAAAAGATCCTTGTAATGACCGGTCACGGTCAAACGAGCTTGATGACTGGAAGTGACCTGACAGTTAATATATTTGAGCGCTTTCTTATGAAAGAAGATCGCGTGCTAATTATTGGAGGAACCGAATCCGTCGTAGATAAAGTCAGAAAAAAATATTCGGGTCTGTGTATTCTTCATAAAAACCCTTCTATGGGATTCATAAATAAACCTGATGAGGTGGCGAATCTTGCTCGGTTTTGTAAAGAAGCAGACGCTGATTATATTTTTCTTGCGCTTGGTGCACCTCAACAAGAAATATTTGCCCACAAACTGGCAGATGTTTTGAATAAAGGCGTTGCACTATGTGTTGGCGCCTCTCTGAATTTTATCGCGCAAGAAGAGCGCCGCGCGCCGTTGTGGATGCAGAAGCTTCACTGTGAGTGGCTGTTTCGCCTCGCTTTAAACCCAAGAAGACTGTTAAAACGATATGCGCGGAATGCATTTAATCTTCCATCTATCGTAGTATTTCTCCGGCAAGCCTATATTAGACCCGTTAAGCCAATTCCAGGTGGATATTGAACGGGTAAATGGATATCCAATATGGCAAATAGTTTTGCGTATTTTATGTTGCTTGCCTGGCCGGTGGTATCCTTTGTGCTTTACTGTCGTCTCTCGGCCCTCAATGCAACATTCTGGACTATCGCTGGTGGCTATTTGCTACTGCCGGTTCGCGTTGGAATTGACCTCCCAATGCTGCCTGCATTTGACAAAACGTCGATACCCGCATTGTCTGCAATGTTGTGGTGTCTGGTAGTAAAAAGAAGGTGGGTGCCATTAACCCCCGGTAATTTACGAGAAAAAATCCTATTTATTTCTGTAATAGTTTTTCCATTGTTTTCCGCCCTAAATAACCCGGAACCCTATTTTAATGGTGAGGAAACTATACAGGGATTAACGTTATATGATGGAATTTCGTTCTCCCTGAAATCGTATTTTGACCTTGTACCATTTTTGCTCGGGGCTGCGGTCGTCCGGACAAGAGCGGAGTTGGTACAGTTAGTCCGGTTGTTGATTATTGCTGGGATTGTTTATACACCGGCAATCCTGTTTGAAATCCGCATGAGCCCACAATTGCACACATGGGTATATGGATTTTTCCCCCATGATTTTATTCAGCAAGTCCGGTTCGGAGGGTTTAGACCTGTCGTATTTATCGGCCACGGCCTGCTTGTATCGATGCTGATGGTCATTTCATGCACGGCGGCCGCTATTCTCACGACCATGCGCCTCTCATTGACGCGCATTCCCGGTCTACTTATTTTGATTTCTCTTCTGGTCATTCTTCTGCTCTGCAAATCGGTTGGAGCATGGATCTTAGGTATGGTCGCTATCCTAACCATCCTGGTGGTACCACCGAGAGTAAAGCAAATTACCGCATTGTCGATTGCGGTACTCGTTGTGTTCTACCCATTAATGTCACTTCTTGGATGGTTCCCGATAGAGTCGGTACTGGATGCGGCAGCGGTATTTGGACAGGATCGCGCGGATTCACTTGCCTTCCGATTCAATCATGAATCCGCTTTGCTGATCCACGCAAAAGAAAAGATGTGGCTGGGTTGGGGCGGGTGGGGACGGAATCGTCTTCACGACTCCGTAACAGATGGATACTGGGTGATGGTATTGGGAACCGCTGGCGTCCTGGGTTATCTGGCCATTAGTGGCCTACTGATCTCTCCCATATTAAGAGCAGGGAAGCTGGTATTTGGCGGTCGTGATGCTGGTCAAAAACAAATATTTTCCGGCATTTCGATCTTGCTTGTCGTACTGATGGTGGATCAGATTCCCAATAGTTCATTGAGTGAAATTGTCTGGTTTGTTGCGGGTGCGGTTTTGGGTGTGACCTCGACAAAACCTGTACGCCTTGTTCACCGTAAAAACTCGAAGCTGATACCGGGTAAGCCAGCCCGAACACCCCCTTCTAATCCAGGCGCATTTGCACGAAATAATCTTGCCGATTCAACTGGGTCTGCGAAGAGACAAACTGCACAATTGACTCTCATCTCGTCGAGGAGCCGTGCGGAACAATGCACATCCTAAATTCGAGATACAATGTAGTATCCCTTACGACCTGCCTGCTTATAGGCTTTCTCTGCTCTCTACACGCTAATGCGGCTGCGCCAAAAGATCTCCCATGGCGAGAACTAAATCGTGTTTTTCCCGAGATTGGAATTTCAAGGCAGGATTCAAACCCCGGCTTTTTGCGAGTAAATGGCGAGAAATTTGTATTTGATAACGGAAATGAGGCCCGCTTTTGGGGAGTGAATCTACAGGCATATGCCTTGTTTGGCACATCTCGGGAAAACGTCAGAAAACATGCGCGAAGAATGGCGGCCATGGGGATAAATTTGGTCAGGTTCCACCACCATGATTCACCCTGGGTAGTACCGAATCTTATCGATTACGATGATATTGGCCGTGCATATATTCGCGAAGAATCCATAGAAAAATTGGATTGGTGGATACACTGCCTTGCGGCGGAAGGCATTTATATCTGGCTTGATCTTCATAGCGGTAGAGTGTTTAACAAAGAAGAAAAAATAGCTGCGTTTAGTGAAACCAGGCACGGTGGTCGTCTTGGTTCCCCCAAGGGTTATCTCTATGTAAACGCTTCGATGCAAGACAAAATGCTGGAGTTCGCGAAGCTATATTTAACGCACAGAAATAGCTATAGCGGGCTTGAATATAGGAACGATCCGGCGATTGCAATGATTCTCGTCAATAATGAAAATGATCTAACACGACATTTTGGTGCCAATATGCATGAGCGTGAGGCACCGTTGCATAACAAAAATATGCTCATATTATTGCGGCAGTGGAAGATCGAATCAGATTACGTCGGAAAGGAGGAATATACGTTCACAAAAGGCGCGAAGCAGAAGCTCCAATGGAATTTTTTGGAGGCGAGTTATTATCAGAGAATGCAATCTGAGTTGAGAAAGATTGGCGTAAGGGTCCCCGTTTCTGGTGCGAGCAGCTGGGGTAAAATGGGCCCGGATTCCCTCCCATCGCTTGCAAGTGGCGACTTTATCGATGTACACATTTACGGAGAGCCACAAGAGATTGAAATTGGCCCAAAAATTGATGCGGGAATGGTGCACTGGGTCGGCGCTGCGCAGGTCGCCGGAAAACCACTTACCGTCAGTGAGTGGAATACAAAGGTCCCGAAACAGGATGGAAGGGATTCCCTGCCGATCTGGTTGGCAGCTGTAGGGGTAAGGCAGGGATGGGACGCCATGCTGCAATATGGTTATTCTCAGCGGCCGCTTAATGGCCCCGGGAGCCTCCATGATGATCAGTGGTCACAATATAATGACTACCAATTGCTTGCGATGATGCCCGCTTCATCGTATATCTTTCGCAATAAATTATTACCTAGACCTGATGCCGACGCTATTTTGTCCGCGAATATTGAGACTCTGTTAAGCGGAAAGCTCTCCGTGGGCGAAAATATCGCAATACGCGACGCTATCGAGAAGCATAGATTTTCTGTAGATATGAGTTACGGCAGTATATTTCCCTGGTTGAGCCCCGACGCAAGAAATACTCCCGGAAAAGAGCGGAGTGATTTTGAAATTACCGTCCAACCTCCAGTGAAATCCAGACCTGGTGCCCAAAAGGCCTCGAGCTCGGAGTTTGAAAACGAGTTTTTCCGCGATGTCGAAAATCGGCAGTTTATTGCGCGCTCGTCAAGGATACTAGCTGTATCGGGTGACTTCTCGAAAAAGCCGATTTTTCGGGATATCGGCGGATATCGCGTAAGACTTCAGGGTGGTAAAGGATCTTTTTCAATGATCTGCATTTCCGGGAGACTGGCGTCCTGTACAAAAGGCTTCTTAACCGCTGTCGCCAGCGACAATAAATTTTCGATAAGTCTCGATTATCCTTCTCATCAGCGCGTCTTGGATGTGAGGACGGGCAAAGAGTTCCGATCGTCATTTGGCGACGGCGTAACGAAGAATTCGACATGGAGTTCACGCACAGTGCGATTGAAGCCAGACCCGTTATCGCCCTGGCTTTCAATTTCGACTTCGAATACCAGACCAAATTGACGGCGTATGTTTGAAAAATATAGGGAAATATTTATGGAGTCTATGTGCAGTCCGAATTAATACACCGATCTTCGACGCATGGAATAAAAGGAAGAATAGCGTTTCGCGTCCAATCCCTGATGTCCCATTTTCAAGGGAATGGGACACGAGCGTCTTCATTACGAGGATCATTTTGGCTTGTCCTCGGTTTTGGTGGACAAAAAGCTATCCAACTTGTGTCTAGCCTTGTACTTACTCGCATTCTGTTCCCGGAAGCGTTCGGGCTCATGGCAATCGCGAATGTCGTTGTTCTTGCGTTAGCCATGTTCAGTGATCTGGGTATTCGGTCTTCGGTCGTAAAAAGTACCCGAGGTGATTCACCGGAATTCGTTAATACTGCGTGGACATTAAAAATCATTCGTGGAGCGGTGCTATGGTTGATTACCTGCATTCTGGCTGCTCCGATGGCGATTTTTTATGGCGAAAATATTCTTTTCCCATTGATCTGCTTCTTGGGATTCTCAGCAGTCATTGAAGGGTTCGGGTCAATTTCTGAATTTTTGGAAATGCGGAAGTTGCGTTTGGCGCGGGTTATCGCCGTACAATTTCTGTCTACATTCGCTGGAACGGCGATAACCATCGCATTTGCGTATGTCTATGATACGGTTTGGGCTCTGGCGGTGGGCTCTATAGCGGCCAGCCTCATAAAAACTGTTTTGGGGTATCTGGTCTTACCATATCATGCGCACCACTTCACGATTCAGAAAGACAGTGCGCGTGAAATTATTCATTTTGGCCGTTGGATATTGCTGGCCACGATGGTGAATTTCTTTAGTGGGCATGGTTTACCGCTGGTTCAGGGTGCGTTAGTCACGATCGAAGTTCTGGGTTTGATTACGATTGCTCGTACGCTCGTAATGGTATTCGAGGAACTTATTCAGCGTATTATCACTAATGTAGGGTTTTCGGCGCTGTCCAGAATTGTACGAGAGGATCGTGAAAAGCTTCCCGCGATCGTATATAGGCTGCGTTGGGCGAGCAACCTGGCTATTATCCCGGTATTTCTTGCGCTCTCTGTATTTGGGCCTTATCTGGTGAAGCTACTTTATGATGAACGATATACCCTGGCAGGTACTTTCCTCAGTATTCTCGCTGTTAACAGTGCACTGAGATTTTTAGAGCTGTTATATCAGAATACATTGTTGGTGCTTGGCGATAGCCGAAGCCATTTTTATATATCGCTTTCTATGGCGGTATTGAGATATGGATGTATGTTGGCTGGCTATTGGGCCACGGAAACCGTATCGGGTATGCTCTATGGTCTATGTTTGGGGTCGGCACTTGCATTTTTGATTTCACTCGCGTACGCCATAGTAAATCGCTACGCAAATGTCTTGGCAGATATTGCCGGTCTTTTAATGATAGGAATTTACCTGGCCGTCACCATTGCGTAATTGCTGCGGCAGTGTAGACAGATGACGGCTCAGGTAATTGTATTAAGGTGTGGCGACGTTTACGGTTAAATTTGATTCAACGAAATTTCCATTTGAGTCAGATACCCAGAACTGAACAATATCAACGCCACTAAAGCCTATATTGGGTCTGTATTCGAAAGTACCATCTGTATTTTTGAATGCGACACCGTTTCTCGGTTGGACAATTCCATCGATTGAGATTGAATCCCCGTCGGGATCGGAGTCATTTTTCAGTACATCAACTACTACTGATTGCTCAAAAGCCGTATGGGCTTCATCGTCGACTACAGACGGAGGCCGGCTTTCCAAGTCTATGGAGCCATCGAATCTTGCAACACTCCAGGGGCTGTCATTTTTGTTGATCGCGGCGATGACATTATCTCCCAAGCGTGTTTTCAGTCCTACTTTGTGGATACGGCCGGTCGCACGATCACTAAAATACTGTTCGATTACCGTATAGGCATCTCCGGAGCTGGTCTCCCGGTAACCCTCATGCTTTAGCTGGCCGATCATGTCCGCAGCCACGGTAAGTAGCTCATCCCCACCACCGGGCAATGGGTTTTCACCAATACTATCTACTTTTCTGCCGTAATAGGAAATCCCCGCTCCATCTGCCGTGGAAGGGTCTAGATACTCAATCGGCAGGTCGTCATTGAGATGAATCTCAAAACGACTCGTAACCAGGTCGGCCCCGTTTACAAAGGTATCCGCGTCTGTATCTAGTTCAACGAACTCCGTGGCAGCGCCTTCAATGTGGTTATCGATCAATACAAACTGGTCTTTACCTTTCCACCTGTCTTCCGTGTGGAACTTACTTAGGCGAATACCTTCCGGGAATCCTTTTATACGGCTGTCTCGTACTACCATATCGGAAGAATTATTACCCATTTCTATGCCAAATACAGGGTCCCGATATTCTTCTGGCGTATTGCCGATAACATCAAAGTTTTTGAACAAGTAGTGAGAAGTGTATTCAGCAGCTGCGCCGGCTTCTACTTCCCATGCCGTAAAATCAGACAGAACCGTATAGATATCATGTTGCTGCATGGGGTTGGCCTTCACGATATATAGCCCCACCTGACAGCCAAACGCTTCATTATCATCGAATGCTCGAATAGGCACGTCGTCGGGCGCGACTAGCGTTCCATAGCCTAGCGCCTCGGGTAGCATATATTGCTGCGCAGGAAAGTTGATCATGCCGGTACCTCGATGAAGGTATACGAAGCCATGATTTACGCTGGCGGCAATATTGGCAAAACTACGAACCATACGACTTTGAAACCAAAAACCTTCGCCTGTACGGGCTATGTCATAGGTTTCTCGGTCCATGCCATTCTTGGGGTTAAAATTCTTCGTTCCCTGGGCCTTAATCGCGATATTTCTGACCCAGTCACCGGTTTCATTGCCACTCTCCGCGACAAATCCTGCACCGTGGGTATCGAAACTGGCATTTTCGTAAAAATTTGCGTGGCTATCGTGATGTACAAGGCCCCAGCCAGGCGACCCAAAAATCGCATTCCCGACCGCAATTGCCGGGTTCTTCGGATCGTCTAGCCCTGTACGATGGAAGTGAAAGGGATACCGGCCGCGGACGTTGCTATCAGCACGAACGATGTCCAGTTGATCAACTTCTGAGCTGGGAACGGACTTATCGGTTCGGCCTAATTGCCGGAATTCTGCATAGCGGACATCGACCTTATCGCTGTGCATGAACATGACGTGTCCCCGGCGGAAAACCGGAAGATCGTCGGCATTTTCGGTTTGAAAAGTGATATTGCGGGAAAAGTTCGCAACGCTCGTGTGTAAATCGGCACGTGGCGTAAAGTGATCATACTTCAGGGGTTCCGATAGCGTGACTACATTTCCATTGATATTTGCAATCGTGCGGACCTCATCCTGGGTGCCGAAATAGCGTTCTTCTTGCGCGTCATTGTCCCATTTCCAGCCACTGTAATAGGTCCCCGCGATGACAACTTGGTCCCCGGTATGCCAGTTGCGCGGTGTTTCGGCCAGTACTATGGTGTCGTCACCTTTTGCTGGGTCTTCTTTTACCTTCAAATGCGTTGTTTTTCGCTCGCCGTGGATTGTCGTTTGCCCATGCGCAATTAGGCCTCTACTAAGAACCAGCGGATCCCAACTGGTATCAATCGCACCTCGATCACTAAACACAATGGCAACACGAGCGTTTGCCGCAACCGGCTTTTCAGGAGTGCCGATTTCAAGGCGTCCTCTTGGATCGATAAATATGGTATCGACAAGTAAATAACTGGGTTTGTCTGTTGCAAAGGACAGCTCGCCATCGACACGAAGGGTTTTTAGATCTGCATCGCTGACCGAGGCGTAAGTAATTTTGAAGCCCTCCGGTATTACGACCCTTGCGTCTGTTCCTGGTACGTCACCGTTATGCCAGACGGTGGCGTCACACCAGTCTCCATTGGCGACCGCCACGTGAGTGGCCTGTTGGTAGTCCACCAGATCGAGCGCCGCCATATGTTCAGTCAACATGGAACCGCTGTGATTGGGCATTGGCCCTTCCGTTAATGTCGGAAGTTGAGTGTTGTTGCTGCTTTCGAGCGGCTGGGTAAAACAGTTGACTTCCCAAGGGTCCGCTTCGGGTTGTGGCTCCGTGGGTACGGGTGGATCCGGGTCAGGATCAGGATTGGCTTCAGTAGTGTCGGAGGAACCTCCGCCGCCTCCACAACCGGTTAAAAACAGGAAAAAAATGCTAACCGTAAATAGCTTATGAAACATTGTTATCTCTTGTTATCTATCTATTGCGCCCGTCCCACCTGAGTTGAAAAGTGGCAGCTCGCAATTCGACCGGGGTTACTTAGTACAAGTTCCCAAGAAGTTGATTCGCCCAGGATTTTTTCTGTTGCTATACGGCCGGCCTCCAAGATTGGCGGTCGGCGCGACAAATGATGTGCATCGGACGCTAAAACTGTGACGAGTTCTGTCTTAAGCAGCTTTTCGGCACACAACCTCACGGGCTCACCGAAGGCACCAGTAACTGAACCGGCGGTCACCTGGAAGAGGCACCCCATTCTGGCCAAGGAAAATACCTGATTGAAGTTGCGCAGAACACCTTTATTCCGCTCCGGATGTGCTATTAGAGGACAGATGTCATTTTTTAAAAGCCACTTCACAAAATGTGATGTCTCGGGAGGGATCCCTTGATAGGGGAGTTCGAGTAGCAGGACGCGTTTACCTTCCCAGTTACCCAAAAAGGGGATCTGGTCATTCCTTATCATTCTCGGAATATCGCTGCCAAGCCGGACCTCGGCAGCGAAGGAAACACGTAATGGGATGCGTGCCCGCATTAGTTCGGTGCGAAACCTTTCAAATACGCACGAAATTGATGCGCGGTCGTTTAGATAGCGGCCGACATGAATGTGCGGTGTCAATACAGCGTGCGTAATACCATTTTCTGTCGCCGCTCGGGCAAGTTCCAATGCGTGCGCAAGATCCTTTGCTCCATCATCAATCCCCGGGAGAATATGACAATGCAAGTCAATCATACAGTCTCAAGCTTTACCGAGCGGGGAGCCGCTAAGCTCTCACTGCGGTCATCGGTAGACTGACCATAACCGTATTGACCGCCATAGTAACCGTAGAACTCTTCAGAGCGCGCGAACCTGGAGTTCACATCCACTTGATTCAGAATGATGCCATCGATATTTATGCCCACCTGAGTCAATCGTTCAATGCCTCTCAGGATCACCTTCCGACGAGTTGATCCAGATTTGACCACAAACAATGTTGCGTCCGATATACGTGAAATCATCAGTGCATCACTGACCGCATTCACCGGCGCGGTGTCAATCACGATACGGTCGTACTGCTTGGACAGTAATTTAACTGTATTGCTAAACCGCAGTGAATTTAGTAATTGTTGTGCGTCGGGGGGAATCGGACCTGACGGCATGACATCAAGGCCGGAAGCATCGTCCCGGTGCACGCATTCTGTGGCTTTGTGAGTGCCCGCGATAAGGTTGGTGAGGCCTGGTACCTTGGTTGCAAAACCAAAGGTTTTTCCCACGGAAGGCCTACGCAAGTCAGCATCAATTAACAAAACACGCTCATTTTGTGCTAATGCGAATGCCAAACTAGTCGAAACTGTTGTTTTTCCTTCGCTTGGCACCGATGATGTCAAGGCAATGATCTTAGCCGGTGTATCAAGGTGTGACAGTACAAGACTTGTGCGCAATGTCTTAATGGATTCGGCATATTGAAAATATGTCTCATCAAAGTACGACCTTGCTGAGAAATTACTCTCCGTATTATTTTGTTTGTGTAATGGAATCAGTCCAAACATTTTTTGTTTTAACACTAATTCCACGTCGTCCGGATTTCGTATGCTGTCCTGTACCATTTCGTATATCAGAACGAAAACGGAAGATAATAAAACTGAACCAATAACGACTGCGAAAACAATCAAATTAAATTTGTTGTCAAGTGGTTCGAGGGGTGGCACGGCCGGGTCCGTGATGCGCGCGTTGCCTTTATCAAATCCTGTTCCCTGTGAAGTTTCACTGGCTCTGGTTAGAAAGGTGTCATAGAGCTCACGGTTAATTTCTACCTGGCGTTTCAGTTCTTCAAATTGGATTTCCTTTCGGGAAAGCTCCTGAAAATCATCCTTCACCCGCTGGAGCTCAGCCTCGAGTGCATTTACGTTCGCTTGAGCGGCTTCGTATTGGCCAACAATTACCGAAACTATACCCGTAATCTCGTCCGCCAATGCATTATTTGCAGAATCAAGCTCATTGACCGCAGCGATCATGCGCGGATGTTTTGCACCATAGCGAAGCTGGAGGTCGGATATCTGTCGCCGAATGTCAGATACCTGTTGGCGTAACGCCAGAATCGTTGGTTGTTCCTGAATTTGAGGAAGCGAAGCCAGCGCTTCAGTGTCGTCTCCTCTGCGTCGAACCAGCTGATAGCTGGTAGAGACCTGTTGAAGCTGACGTTTTGCCACAAGCAATTGTGTTGTGACTTCATTGAGTTCCTGTGCGGCCAGTCCACGCACACCATCGACATCTACGAGGTTTTCCGCGCGCTGGAACGCGAGAAGCGTCTGTTCAGACTCTTCCAGATTAGTGCGTAGCACATCGAGCCGTTCGCCCAGCCAGTCAGTTGCTTCGGAGGCCACGTCACGTTTCTGTTCTAATTGGCTGGCGAGATATTCCTCTGCAAGTGTGTTTGCAATTTCGGCGGAAAGTTCTGAAGAATGGGTGACTACGGAAATGGTAATCAGCTGTGTCCCCCGGACTAGCTCTACCGAGAGGTTTTTAATAAGCATATTGACCAGAAGGGCACTGGTGGGGGCGCTATTGGCCGATACCACCTCTTCAGGGGTAAGCTCTGAAGTGCGGGCATCTGAAACAGGAACGGTTTCACTGCTTTCCTGCGCGGCTTGATCTGCCTGTTGCATTGCCGCGTCGCTGTCTAACTCTGAGGCAGGTTTGGTTGGGCCGTTTAATTCAAATAAACTGGTGATCGCGTTTGGCGGTGCGTCGAAAGAAGCTTTTGTGAGTTGGAGTCGTTCGACAACGCGAGAAGCCAGCTGACGGGAACGGATTACTTCTGCCTGGGTTTGCAAATAGTCTCGGTTTTCATTGCCGGTTTCTACAATTTCACGAATTTGCACGATATTGGCGCGACCACTTGCAAAGCTAATAGTGGATGTTGCCTGATATTGTTTTGGCTGAAGCCACATAAAACCAGCAGCCAAGATTCCGGCAATTAGCCCGACTGTTACTATAGGAAATTTGTAAGACCAGAGTATGCTGAAGTATTTTCGAAGGTCTACAAATTCCTCCGATGAAAAGCTATCACCATAGTGATTCGAATCTATATTATTCATCAAAAAAATCTCTGTTCGACCGTTACGATATCGCCCGGGCGAATATGGGTACCTAACTCTGCCTTTACTATTTTCTCTTCGCCGTTAATCTCACGTGTAATGAATATTTTTTCGCGAGACGCGCGCTCAGTAAAGCCTTGTGCAAGTGCAGCTGCCTTCAAAATCGTAAGGCCAGGCTGGAAGGGATAGCCACCCGGAACCTCGACCTCCCCATCGATAAAAAAAGGCCGATATTGTGCTATGGATATTTGTACGATCGGGTTGACCAGATAATCACCTTTTAAATCGCTCTTTATCATGTCCTGTAACGCGCGAATCGTTAATCCTGAAGCATGAAGCTCACCGATATACGGGTAATTTATGACCCCGTTATCGCCTATCTGAGAGTCGATGCTTAAATCGTCTTCGCCAAACACAACGATTTCTATCTGGTCTCCGGGACCAAGCTCGTAATCATAAGAATTGAACCCCTGCGCGATTGCTTGAGTGCAACCAACCAATGAAATCGCAATTAGAACTAACTGATGCAGTGTATTTATTCTCATATCAATAGAATTACATTCGTTTTAAGGCGTTGGGCATGCTTTTTTTAAGGGGAAACAGTCGCTCGTATGAACGAAATGTTGCGCTCAAAATTCAATCGGTCTAGCGTCGACGTTTGGTTGAAGTGAGAAGCTCCCACCTGAAAGCTCATCCACGGCCTGAAATTGTAGCTGAGTGAAGCTGTGCTGGTATGGCTGCTATCAACCTGCTCGATGCCAAAGTAATCACTCTTTTGTCGGGCGTGGGCCAGTGTGGTCCCGAGTCTGGTCGTCCAATTATGTCGCCAACTAACCGAATGCGCGGTGGTATCGATAAAATCACCGAAGCCGCGGGGCTCGTCGGTGCGGCGCTGGCTTGTAAGGGAAATGGCGCTATAGGTCAGAGGGGACCAAGAGACACTGAGTATCCATCTTGGGCCAACAAAATTTTCGCGGCTATTGTTGATGAACCGTTTGTGACGCTCACCCACTCGAATACTCAAATCTGTTTTTGCACTACTCCAGTCGATACCGCCAAGATAATCGATCTGCTCGTTGTCCAGCCCGCGTGAAGAGGCCGGAGCACCATTGACTGTGAAATCGAAATCAATTTCACTGTAATCAATTTCTGCGACAACGGCTGTCCGGCTTCCGACCTGAATGCCCGTGCTAATACCAGCAAACTGACTTTTTTGGTCGCGTCCTGGTAGCGGCAAGATGCGGTCGTAAGTGGTATTGTCAGCGCCCAATGAGAAATCGAATATCAGTGGATTTGACGCGCTGCCATAACTAAATGTCGTTTTTACCTGGCCTTCGGTAAACTTATCGGGGCCATCAGCAAGGTTGCCGATGCCTTGTGTAAATCCAATGCCTCGCTCTAAATGATCCTTTAACCAGGATACATCTAGTTCGATGTCAAAATTATTTGTTATTTCCCATTTGGCACTACCAGAAAGAGAATGGTCTGTATAATTATCGCTCTCACTGGAAAAATAGTGACCACCTTCCAATGAATATTCAAATGTATAGAAATCTACGCCGTTACTTGCTTCAAAGAGAAGGGTTGGAGTAAGTGTACTTAGCCAGCTTTCAATCTGATCGGTACTGGAATTGGTAACGTTATCGTCATAATTAAGTGCGCTATCCAGGGATGGCTTCAGGTCTATGCCGCCTGGAAGCGCTATCGGTGTTGCAGAAACGGACGTTGCCAAAAAACTTCCGAGTCCCACCGCTAAACATGTATTCGATTGCAGCTTGGTAATTTTCACTGATCTTCCCCCGATAGTATTTCAGTCATACACCTAGTTCTAATAGGCATTTTTGGAAACAAAACCGCGGAATATCGTTAAGAAAAGAATGCGAAAGTCAAAAAAAAGTGACCAATTCCTTATATAGTGCAGATCGTATTCAATTCGTTTGCTCATTTTATCAAGAGTGTCTGTCTCTCCACGCCAACCGTTGATTTGTGCCCACCCGGTTATTCCGGGACGCACTTTGTGGCGAAGCATATAGCCATTGATCAACCGCCGATATTCCTCATTGTGAGCCACCGCATGTGGGCGAGGACCAACGATAGACATATGACCCTGAATGACATTGAACAACTGCGGGAGCTCATCCAGTGAAGTGCGGCGAATAAAGCTGCCAAATTTTGTAATTCGCGCATCGTTGCGCGTAGCTTGCTTGACCTGGACGCCATTATCCTGAGTCACCATTGAGCGAAATTTCCAAACGTCAATCGTTCTTCCATCCAGTCCGTAGCGGCGCTGCTTGAACAGAACTGGGCCCGGAGAAGAAATTAACACGCCCGCCGATACAAATAGCATGACAGGCGAAAGCAGAATCAGAATCAAAGTACCCAAGACCAGGTCTTCGAGGCGTTTCAGCCAGCTATTGAAGCCCTCTATAGGTGTGTCATAGATACTGAGCAAGTTACTTCGGCCTACTTGATGCCAGCGCGCATGGAGCATGTTGGCAACAAAGAAGTTCGGCAAAATATGCACAGTTGCAGTGGTGTCTCCGAAACGGGTGAGAATATCGCCAATGGCTTCTTCTTCCCGCATTGGGAGTGCGATGTATACAAGATCGAGTTCCCCCACCTTGGCCAGAGCCACCGCGTCTTCAACAGTACCGAGAAGGTTAACTTTGGCTTTGTTGGTTTGGGACACTTCGGACTCGGGAAACTTCACATCCGCACTATAAAATCCTTTCACGGTAATTCCGAGCTGCGGGCTGGACGCAAAGTCCTCATAGAGTTTTATGCCGGAGTCGGTTACACCAATAATTACCGCCTGACGTACGTTCCTCCCATGCATACGGAGAGAAAACAGGACCTGGCGCCACGTGAAACGCCATAGATTCAACACAACCAGTGTGGTTAAGAACCAGAGGCCAATCACCAAGCGAGAATAGTGCTCACCCACCTTGGCAAAGTAAGCGATAAGCAGGAGTAGCGAGCACACAGCACCCCAGGCAAGGAACGTTTTACCGCACATCTTTAGGTAAGAGTCGATACGCCAGGAGCGATAGAGCTCAAATGATTCGGATAGGACTGCGAAAAAGATAGTGGCCAGTAGAGCGGCAATAAACCAGTCTTTGGTCAGTGTATGGTCCAGGAAAAACAGGCACGCCAATAGTGTGCCGAATATGAAGGTTAAATCGAGCAGACGATAGTAGGCGATTAACCTGCTGCGGTGAATGCGAATCCATCCCTGATTCATAGTTGCCCCTCCCCCGTGGGCATTAGTGGCACCAAATTCCTTTAGGTGCAGTACAGTTTGTTGATCGCCAACGATAGAATTGGCGTACAAATCAGCTAAACGTTAATGTCGTCTTCTTGTGAGCTGTGTCAGCGCAAAAGCTTGGAGCTGGTCCCGCATCCCTCGCACAGCCATATTTTATCGAAGCCGAGTTACAGTTCTTCTTATTGCCCGGTTATTGACGCAATCGTTACGGCAAACCTGCGAGGCCTTACAAAATTTGTGAGCAATGTCCATGCCAATATCAAATTTTGTGAAGTGCAGCATTATATACCGGCTACGTATGCGGCTGAAGTCCCTGTGTACCGATATTCCTGTTGGCGCTGGACCTGATGCGGTGGATAATTTTTGAGCGGAAAGCCAGAGCAGGCTTTTCTATGATTTTCAGTGATGCCCACGCCAACAGAACGGAGATCGCTATGTAAGACAGCACCCATAGCAGCGATGACCTATCTGGTGATAGTGAAGTGCCGGAAAATACGAAGTCCGCTAGATGTGGTGCAAACGCATGGTATAGATAAAGCCCGAAACTGATTTGGCCGAGGAAGCGTAAGAACCTAAAGTTGAGGAAGCGGCCCGCGGCGTTATTGACATTATTGGATGCGTTGTAGATGACATAGCCGATACTGATGGCAAAAAACGGGTCAAAAAGGAGGGTGGTGTAGCGAGAACCTATACCGGCGCCCTTGCTGCAAATCATTAGGACTGTAATTGCCACAGCTAAGGGCACGACCCTATTCATGTACCTGGAGCATTGACTTCTGATTCCACAATAGTCCCGTTTATAGAGTGCAAGTAGGGATCCGCTCAGCAAAGTGTCCAGCAGCGATGGCAATGCGAAGAGATGGTGAATTGTGGTCGAGGAATTGTCGACAAAAATCCAGTAAAACCGCCACAAAGGCGCGATAAGAATTGCCGATATAATGGCGACTACGAGCGCGCGGCCCCTAAGGAGAAATATTGCGAGCGGTAACACAAGGTAAAATTGCTCCTGTACCGATATGGACCACAAATGTGCCGTAGGCGCGTGTGCAAGCGCGTAACTTGACGTGATGTCCACATAACGCGCGAAATCCATATTGGCAACAAATATATAGTGCCAAATTGCTACCTTGCTAATACCCTCAAATCCAATAATCGTCAGGGTCAAGATCAGGAAAAAATACGCCGGGTATATTCGAAATCCACGTCTCATAAAGAATATCAGTAAGTGCTTACCAAATAAGCCCATCGTGAGAGGATGGCCGGGCCTTTGCTTGAGAAGATTCTCAGTAATCAAAAAACCGCTCAAAACAAAAAATGCACTTAATCCTGCTCCGCGGAATGCGGTACTGTACTGCTCGCTTGGAAGTAGTGAGCCCAGACCAAAATGCACGGTCATCACGGCAAGAATGGCTACACCTCTCAAACCATCCAGTTGCGGCATGTATCCTTGTGCTTGTTGAGTACTCATAAAAGCTTCTTAATTATTTGTGGCGGGTTCGCTGGACTTTATAGCTATCGGCCGCGCCGGAATGCCGACTACCGTTTGGTTTGATGAAACATTATGTGTAACCACCGCATTGGCACCGATCCTTGCGCTGTGACCGACCTTTAACGGGCCGAGTAATTTTGCCCCGGCACCGATATCTACGTGGTAGTCCAATTCGACGATTCCGGCGAGCGTTACTTGCTGAAATATAAGGCAGTTCGCGCCGATGATCGCGTCGGGGTGTATTACCACACCATTCGGGTGTGGGATAAGCAGCCCGCCCCCTATACGGCAATGGAGATCAATCTCGGCGCCCGTTACGATGGTCCAAATACGGTGCCGCAACTTGCAATACTTTTTCCTTAAGTAGGTGATTGGATCACTCTTGTGCTGAATTTTTTGGAAATCGCGAATGGCTCCAAGCAATTTCCTGCTCGGATCCCAGAAACGGCGTGGTTTTTCCCTGCTCCAGTCCGGGGTTTGCCAGTCTATATTTTTATGGTCTTTCAACGTTAATACTCCAAATATAGCCCCATGCACTAATGCATAGCTCTACTTGCACCGTCGCAATCGGCCAGTGCTGAAATTCGTTCTTCAAGTTTCTCAGCGATGCAAAGCACGTGCGGATATTTGAGAATGCCAATATGATCGCCATGGACCTTGCAAACTTCTACGCTAGATGCGTAGCGCTTCCAGCCGAGATGTTCCTCGTTGCGCTCACCGTAATAACGCGGTCGATCGATCGCATTGAACAGCAAAACGCTTTGATTCTGGGGGCGTAGCTTAAATTTGGCGAGCGCAGTGCTACGCAGCACGTCGCGTATATCGGTATTCTCGGGACCATGAGTAACTTTCTGACGGCCGCTTAACCGTTTGATCACGCGGAGGCCATACGAGCGAAGTTGCGATAGTCCGGACTCATGAATCTTCTTAAGCCCGATCAGTACTCGGCTAACCGGTTTGGCTTTTTCTCTGTATCCTGGCACCCAGGTATCGTACAGTCCGACAAGATCTACTTTTTTCCCGGACCTTAAGAGATCTCGGGCAACTTCAAATGCAATAAGGCCGCCAAATGAGGCGCCCGTCAAAAGGTAGGGCCCCTCAGACTGATAGCGCAGAATGGCATCCAGATATTTTTGCGTAATCCGTTGAAAGTCTGAAATTTCTGAAAATGCACCTGTCATCGAGCCATCACTAATAATCTCTTCCTCTTCCGGAAGCGTGACAGAAACGACTTGGTTCGGTATGTCGATGGTCGACGCCAGCTCTCGATACTGGATAGATCCGTTCAAGCAGAATAAAGGTGGAAGATCTGCGTCCCCATCCTTTAACACCGTAACATGTTCATTTTCAAGAGAATCATCGTTTATTGAAAGTGCTCGTGCCAGCTTCTTTACGGTCCGGTTGGAAAGGAAGTGCGGTAAGGATATCTTTCTTCCATACGTATCATGGACTGTCGTTAGCATGCTGATTGCATCAAGTGAGGTGCCTCCGATTTCGAAGAAATCGTGGTCCTGGTGCAATCCATTGAGGTCGAAAGTCCGCTCCCAAATTTCAATTAATTCTTCTTCAAGTTTTGTGCGCTTCCCGGTTGTAGACTCCACCGACAATATATTTTGCGCGGTCGGCTCAGGGAGTTGTGCCCTGTCTATTTTTCCGTTGTGATTTGTCGGTAATTCCGTCAGCGCAATATATGCTGATGGGCACATGTATTCGGGTAAGTGGCTGCGGAGATGATCCGTTAATTCATTTGGTGTCGGCAGTGCTTCACCTTCCACGATATATGCGATGAGCGAGTTATTCTTGCTTTTACTTATAGATCGGCCAACTACCACACAGTCACGTATAGATGGCAGTTGCTTCAGACGATATTCAATTTCAGGTGGTTCGATACGGATACCGTTTATCTGTAGCTGGAAGTCTTCACGACCAAGAAGTTCAATATTTCCTTGGTGGTCAAATCGCCCTATGTCTCCGATCGCAAAAAAACGTTCGCCATCGATGTCGATGAATTTTCGTCGGTTAAGATCGCCTTTGTTAATATAACCAGGAACGATACCATCACCGGAAAAATGCAACTCACCGCAGGAACCCAGTGGAAGTTTGTTTTTGTTCTTATCAAGGATAAGTACTTTCATGTTCGGGTGAGGCCTGCCGATCTTCGTGCGAATTTTCGCCTGACCACGGTCAATTTCATAGGTACAGCCCATGCAGCTGATTTCGCTTGATCCGTAATTAACGAAAATGCGGGCCTGCGTGAATATCGAGCGTGATTTTTCCAGGGTCTCAGCGGGAACCATATCGCCGCCCGTCAGTAGATATCGAATGCTCGGTAGCGTAATTTCGGTTCCCGCTGGAGCTTGATAATCCAAAATCTGCCGCAAAAGACTGGGCACCATATGTACAACAGAGGCCGTTCGCAATCGCGCTATAAACTGTGTTTTATCTGAAATGGTGTCAGGAGCTATCAGTTCCACGCTTGCGCCAAGCGTAAGCGCTGTAAAGTATTCGAACATGGATATGCTGAATGTGCATCGCGCGACAGCAATGAACCGATCTGCACTGGTAAAGCCGTATCGGCGCACGCCGGCGTACAGGCTATGGGAGAAGTTTTTGTGCGTTGCAAGTATCCCTTTCGGGTTTCCGGTAGTTCCAGAAGTAAAAAATACATGTGACGCCGATCCGATGGAAACGTCGTGCGATGGGTTCGGTATGTTGTCCGCGAGATCTTTATTACTTATATGGTGCGCAGGGTTGAAAGCGGGTACGCCCAACCGGGCTATCATTTTCTCACCAGATGCGTCATACAATATAAGAGTTGGCGGTGCGGTCTCTATGATTTTCTTTAGCCGCGATTCCGGAAATGACGCATCCAGCGGGACGTATATTGCCCCCAGCTTATGGATCGCCAGAATGCTGGCAAAGATAAACGGCGATGGTTGAATGAGAACACCCACGTAATTGCCATGAGTAACGCCTTTGACGGCCATCTCACGGGCAATCAGGTTTGATAGACTGTTCAGCTGACGATACGTCAGTGACCGGCCCGATACACTAACTGCGTTAGCGTCAGGCGTGTTTTCAGCAAAACGCTCTACCTGCCGGTAAACCGGGGTGTGCGATACGGCTTCGATGATGTCGGAAGAAAACCCTTGCTGTTGCAGAATTTCTTCTTTCGATAACAGGTCGACGCCGTGTAAGTCTATGCCGGGGATCCGTAAATGAACATCGATCAAGCGCTCGAAGAACGTTTTTAGTGACGGATTTTGTTTGTCGTTTTGGCCAGTTTTTCGCGTCAACCATGTATAAGAAGGCTCGCCGCCGGTTGCGTTTACCACAGTCAAAATCGTCTGACAAAGATTCGTTCCGTACGGCGGAAGCAGATCCTGCGGGAATTTCGTTGCGTGACCTTCTGGAAGTAGCGCAGCTGCGCAGCTGGAGTTTGGTAGCGGGTTGTCGCCTTCTGAATAGGCCGATATAGGTGTTCCGGGGACTTCTAGACGTTGGCGGACGCGTTCGCGAATTTGTGGCAAAGTTTCGCCTGCAAAAAAGCAAAGCGTCTTGACCGTATGCCGATTATTATTATTTAAGACGTATAGCGGTATGGCGAAACTCTCGGTTTGCGTAACTCGATACAAACCAAGAAGATATAGCGCTAGAAGGGTGACCGTGTCGGTTTCTATCGTATTTGATTCCCCTGCTAACCATAGAGCTGTGCTTTCAGCGTCCTCGTCTATGATTTTTCTTGCGCAATTTTCATTCTGCTGTGCAGCAGAATCAACTATTGCGTTTTCAATTACGAGAAAAGGTGGAATCCCGTGATTCGTTTTGACAGCGGTAACCGGGTCTGGCTTGTGCGCCAACGAAGCGTCCATGCTCGTTTCCTAGTTGCTTCCTGCAACAGCCAATTTTTCCCTATAGTAGTTAGGGCGAAAAATTCTGGTTTAAAAATAATCTCAAAAGAGTTCGGCTTCAGCCTCGGAAGTAGATGACGTTGTGGTTCGACTCTCAGGTTTTACGGTTGACGGACGCCAGCCTGCCGGCATCATCGAAAAGTCTGTCAAAGTAGAGGTGTCATTGTTTATTCGGGCGTCTTCAATACGCTGATAAAAATTCTTTCCGGTATTTTGCGGGACGTCCGTATTCACTTCCTTCCCTTCAGAGCCGCCCCTTGGGCGTTCGATATATTCCGGGAAAGACATTTCGGCAGGATCTTGTTTTGCATATCCTTTACCGAATAGCTGCTTGAGTCTACCGAAGCCGTCATCGTTTATGAGCTGGCTACCACGCAAATTTGTACCCAGTGACATGGCATGACCAACAAATTCTTCGAGGCAGGGAGTATCAAAAGCAATATGCTGTACGCTGTGATCGCCGTGTCGATTGGCGAAAGCAGATACCTGGCTGACTTTGCTCCGGTCGATGCCCTCGACCAGCACAATCCCGAAGTTGATAAAATCGATACACCAAAGCTTCATACTGCTATGGGGGTCATCAGGGCGTACATCGTCGATACGCTTGGTCAGTTTTCCGCCTTCCACTTCAATGTGATACCAGCCCCATTTTTCGATCATCCCTTCCGCTACGGCATAGGTAATATGATCAACGCGGTTAATTTTTGACATTCCTTGTCACCTGCTTGTCGATTTTGCGCAATTGGTACCATGGCATTGGCAAATCAGTCAACGAAAAGGTGACGTACTTATCATGATTGGCGCATAGTTATTCTTTTCAGGCTTGCAAATGTATGAATTGTAGGCTCGCACCAAGTTCGAACAGCCCCCTTTTTCTCTGCACACAATTGTGGCAACCGCCACGCTTAAGCGTCGCTACTGTGATGCTGGTCTCCTATTTTTGCGTCCGGCGGTTTTCTGTACCTGCGATTTGTGTGGATTTTAAATTTGCTGCTTTGCTTATTGTGGTCACTTGATGTTGTGGTTGAAGCTAAGTGGTTAGTGCTTAAAGACGGAGATGAAATGAGGTAACGAGGTAGAGAGGTAGGATGTGCCATGTGGTGTAAAGCGTTTGTAATAACCATAACCTTAATGTCATTGTTCGCCGGAGGTTGTACGCAGGAGCCGGACAATAAGGCCGGCGAACCTGAGCAGAATACGCCTCCCGCTGAAAAGCCAAATAATGGCAAAAAGCCGAAAAAAGATCCGGGTGATAATCCTGCTGATGAAGTTCCATCAGAGCCAGAGCCAGAGCCAGAGCCAGAGCCAGAGCCAGAGCCAGACCCAGATCCAGAGCCAGAGCCAGACCCAGACCCAGACCCAGATACGCCGGCGGAACAGGCTACTTGCTTGCCTGCGGGTGAAAGTGCAGACCCGGATACCGATTATGTGCTGCCGGAATTCGAGCGAGGGGCGATGCCCTCACATGCTGGTTTAATAATGAAGGAGCACATGGCCGCGCTGGCATTGGTCTCCTACGCAGATGCGACTCATGCTGCTGTCGCAGATGGCGACTGGTGTAACCCCGATGTGTGGCACAACAAGTCCATCCCTGGTGATGGGGCGCGAGTTGTTATCGGTGAAGGCATTCATGTCAATTATACGGGGTATGAGAATGCCCACCTGAACACCATTCGTATCGATGGAACTTTACAGTTTGCCGTAGACGTGAATACCAAACTCGTTTTCGATACGCTCTATGTCGACGGGCGGGGAACCCTCGAAATAGGCCGGGCCGATCGCCCGGTGGACAGTGAAATTAAAAGTGAGTTAGTTATTGGTGCTGGCGGTAATATTGATGTTGATTGGGATCCGATGCTGTTAAGTCGTGGAATTATCAGTCATGGAAAAACAACGATCCACGGAATGAAGAAGACAACCCATCTGAAAGTTGCCAGCGACCCACGCCAGGGAGATGATCTTATTTTACTGGCAGAGATCCCTGATAACTGGCGGACCGGTGATACCCTGATTATCAGTGGAAGTCGATTCTCCGGATGGAAGTGGGACAATGATATCCGTGATACCCGTTATTACGGCACACAAGATGAGGTGCGCACGATCACGCGGATTTCAGGTAACCAGGTAACTTTAGACAAGCCTCTTGTGTTTGATCATTTTTCACCGCGATCTGATTTAAAAATTAGCGTTGCCAACATGACACGAAATATTCAGATCAGTAGCGAGGGAGGATCCGATCTTCCGGCGCACCAGCGTGGACATGTCATGTTTATGCACAATCCCCACGTCGACGTGAGGTATGCAGCATTTACGGATCTTGGCCGTACAGACAAATCGGTGGAAAGTTTTGATATTCAGAATATCGAAACCGTTCTTCCTACGAGTAATATTCGTGGCCGTTACAGTTTTCATTTTCATCGCGCGGGTACTGATAATCAGCGCAGTCCTGCGGTTGCAGTGGGTAACGTGGTATATGGATCTCCTGGCTGGGGCTATGTTCATCACGATAGTCATGCACAGTTAGTGGGGAATATTAGTTTCGATACATTTGGTGCGGGATTTGTTGCAGAAACAGGTAACGAAACCGGAGAGTGGCGGAACAACTTGGCCATCCGTGCAGAAGGCAATAAGGCCTTCAACCCGAAAAATGGTAACGATGTATCGAGCTTCGAT
Source organism: Microbulbifer sp. YPW1 (assembly GCF_013367775.1). NCBI lineage: Bacteria > Pseudomonadati > Pseudomonadota > Gammaproteobacteria > Cellvibrionales > Microbulbiferaceae > Microbulbifer > Microbulbifer sp. YPW1. Next base: position 1,413,006 of record NZ_CP055157.1, on the reverse strand, counting down.
ATAGGTCGGACCGGTGATGGATTTTGGTTTCAGGGCAGAATGGTTCACAGTATTGACAACATTGCAGCAAGTGTGAATCACGGGTTTGTATATTTTCACCGCGGTACCGGGATGCTGGATTTTTCTCCCGAGCTATTTACCTTACCTGAAGCCTTGGGACTTGGGAAAGCCGCCACGGCGGACGATGTTCCTATCCTGGCGTTTGACGGAAATGAGGCGTTCGCGTGTACGGTTGGTCTCTTTATTCTGAAAGCCAATACCAAACAGCAGCACGACGTGTTTACTACTCTCAAAAACTTCACGGCCTGGGAGGTGCGGGCGGGAGCTGCTATCGAATATACGGCGCATTACCTGGTGCGGGACTTCGACTTGGTTGGCAACACGCCAGAGCCTTATCGTGCTCCACTATACGGGATTGAATTTGGCAACAATACATCCGATATGGTGGTAAATAACGCGATGATACAAAATTTCCCCAAGGGGATCGTCCTCGGAAAAGTGCATACCGACGCGGAACCCAGCGGTTTTGATCAGTTCGTGGTAATCGATGGTGAATTTTCCGGCGTGGAATCCCCCATCGACGAATATGATTCCACCGTTGACCTGATTATTGACTCCGAGCAACTACAACCTGATCGATTCTCCATTCAACTGGACGACAGTGAACCTTTTCGTTATCTGAGTTCTTCAACGACTGCGGGATCTGGTATTCAGTACAGCGGGCGCAAGACCGATAGTATCGGCATCAACCCACTTCCTGGTGGCGTAGATGAAATGGGTGTTCCTTTCTATGACATGATTGCGATTCTTGAGCAGGATGGCTATTTCCAGAGTGATAATGGCAATTATTATGCGATTGTGGAGCAATATTTTAGTGATCGAGCCAGTGGCGAAGTGCATAAATATGGTTTTAAAACGCTTCTTGGCTCCGAGCTGATGGACGCGATTCGAAATCCCGACTCTAGCTGGGGGAAAGCAATTTTTAGTGGCAGAATCAATCTTCAGAGCCAATCGCCTATGGTCGAAAATGACGCGGTGGCAACGCTTCCTGGGGTCGAATTGCAGATTGATGTGCTGGCTAATGACCGTGACCCGGAAGGAGAAAAACTAACAGTGGACGGTATCCTTCAGCCTCGTAACGGGCAAGTGTATTTGAATGCTGATGGTACTTTAACGTACCGACCGTCCATTGAGTTTCAGGGTAGTGATGAGTTTCACTACTGGGCAACTGATGGTCAAGGTAACTACAGCAAAGGCATAGTTTCGGTGCGTGTTGGTTCCTGATGTTGGATGGCTCCAGATGGTAAAATCTATGAGACTAAAATATTAACCCAGATCGGATGTTGACTACCGTAAATTCAGTCTATTAGACCCCGAACGATGCTAATGTTGCGTTTCTCAATGAACGTTTGGCCATAAAACAATTTCAACTTAGACGAGCACCGAATTGAATAACCATTTGGTGCTCAATTTTTCCTATCATCTCCTCCGCCTCGGATTTCACGTTTGTGCCATTCCTGACTTTTTAGTGCATTTCTGGAGGAAAGTCCGACGGAACCCGTCCGTGTAAGTGTGTGTAATTGACCGCGCGACAAAGCGTGTGTACTTTTGTATACATCGCAAGTCAGGGAATGCCATGCTCAACAAAACCCAATCCATCTCGGCGCGCCTTTCGTCAGAGGACTACACCTACCTGATGTCCATTGACCGCAATGGCGCTGTCACCCAGAGCGAGAAAGTGCGCGAGCTGATCGCCATGGCCCGCGAATCCGTGGGTGTCGAAAGTTTTGCCCGCGCCTATCTCGCGTCTGCCGAAACCATGCTGCCGACCAAGGCCCGATATGTGGATGAAAACCAGCGCAGCCTGCTGGTGGAGGCCTTGCTGGAAATGGTGGTCGAAGGCGCCGCCGCGATTCAGGCCTGTGCCGACGAGGAGCCACTGGCACCGGCGCTGGAACAGAAAGCCCTGCCGGCCATCGAGACTTTCCTGGAAAAAATCCTGCTGGTTGCTGTGCAGAAAGATCCCCGGCTGATCGACCCGGGGGCGGCGCAGACACTACAGCAGCGACTCAAGGATCTTTTGCAGCGCTGATTCCCAGCGTTGCCGGCTTACCCAAACAGATCGACAAGAGGAAGGAAAAACAATGAAAGAAGGATTGATAAAACGTATCTCCCGCATCATCTCCGCTTCCGCCAATGCGGTGGTGGATTCCGTAGAAAACGCTACTCCACAGCTGGTCATGGAGCAGGCCATCCGTGAAATTGACGATGCGATTGCCGACGTGCGCGATCAGCTCGGCAAGGCGGAAGCGGCCAAATACCTGAGCAGCAAAACCCTCAACGATGAGAACAGCCGTCACGGCACACTGAGCGCACAGATCGAAGTTGCCGTGCAGGAAGGCCGCGACGATCTCGCCGAGGCCGCCATCGCCAAGCAGATGGATATCGAAGCGCAGATTCCGGTACTGGAAAAAGCCATCGCGGAAACCGACCAGGAAATTACCGAACTGAATTCCTATATCGGCGCCCTGCAGGGCAAGAAGCGCGAGATGCGCGAGCAGCTGCGGGAATTCATCAAGGCCAGTGAACATGTCAGCAATGGCCCCGCGGGCGAGCAGCAAGGCAACAGCCGCGCGACCGCCGACAAGGTGGATCAGGCCTCCGGCGCGTTCAATCGCATTCTGGAACAGGCGGGCGTGCCGGCCTCAGAATCCAGCGCCGACGTCAGCAAACTCGCCGAACTGGAAGAACTGGCGCGGGGCAACCGGATCAAGGAACGCTTGGCCAAAATCAAATCCCAGACGGAGGCTTGATGGCTTTCTTTCTGCAAGACGGCAATCAGCTATTTACCGGTGCGCTGGTACTGATGCTGATGATTGCCGTACTCGAAGGGGTGATGATGCTGATCGGTGTCGGTATCTCGGATCTGCTGGATAACCTGCTGCCAGATATGGACATCGATCTCGACGCCCCCGATACCGAGGCCGGTGGCGTACTCACCAAGCTGCTGGGCTGGCTGCGTTTTGGCGAGGTGCCCGCACTCATTTTGCTGGTCGCCTTCCTGGTCAGCTTCGGCGTCAGTGGCCTGCTGATTCAGATGTTCTCCGAATCCCTGCTCGGCATTTTGTTGCCCGGCTGGCTGCTCGCCATCCCGGTGCTGTTTCTGGCCCTGCCGCAGGTCCGCTTTGTGGGCAACCTGCTGCGCAGGTTTGCGGTCGGCGACGAGACGGAGGCGGTCGGACGCACTTCATTTATCGGCCGGGTCGCGGTGATCACGATCGGCGAGGCCGTCGTTGGATCACCGGCAGAAGCCCGGCTCAAGGACGAATTTGGTACCACCCACTACGTGATGGTGGAGCCGGATGATGGGGAAACCTTTACACAGGGACAGCAGGTATTGCTGGTGGAGGAGCGCGGAGCCAATTTTCGCGTCATCAAGCCCACCAACAAGCACCTGACTGAAAACAATTAAATTGGAGAAAACGTAGTGATTCAGAATCTTTCCAACATAGGGATCATGGCAGGTGCCGTACTGATCGGCCTGATCGTCATCGGCACTATCTTCGCGCGACTCTATACACGCGCTTCCAAGGAGCGTTCTTTTGTCCGCACCGGTATGGGTGGGCAGAAGGTGATCATGAATGGCGGCGCACTGGTATTGCCGGTGCTGCACGAAATCATTCCGGTAAACATGAATACCCTGCGCCTTGCGGTTTCCCGCAAGGAGCACCAGGCGTTGATCACCAAGGATCGTATGCGTGTCGACGTGCTCGCGGAGTTCTACCTGCGGGTCAAGCCGGACACCGATGCCATTGCCAATGCGGCACAGACCCTGGGTGTGCGCACCCTGGATCCGGAAGCCCTCAAGGAAATGATCGAGGGTAAGTTTGTCGACGCCCTGCGCTCGGTGGCAGCGGAAATGGAAATGGCGGAACTGCATGAGCAGCGCAGCCAGTTTGTGCAGAAGGTGCAGCAGGTGGTATCTGAAGACCTGCTGAAAAACGGCCTGGAGCTGGAATCCGTTTCCCTGACAGGTCTCGACCAGACCCACAAGGAATTCTTCAACCAGGACAACGTATTCGATGCGGAAGGTCTTGCGAGCATGACCCGCTCCATCGAGGCACGCCGCAAGGAAGTGAACGACGTCGAACAGGAGACCCGGGTTCAGATTGAAACCAAGAACCTGGAAGCGGAGCGCCAGCGCCTGGAGATCGAAAAGGAAAAACGCTACGCCTATCTGGAGCAGCAGCGCGAGCTGGAAAACCGTGAAGCGGCGCAGAAAGCGGATATGGCCAAGGAAACCGCGGCTCAGGAGCGCGCCGCCCGCCAGGCGGAAATCGAAGCCGAGCGCGAAATCGACCAGTCCCGTATTGCTGCCGAGCAGGCCACACGTCTGCTGGAAATTGAAAAGGAAAAACGCCTGCAGGAGCAGGAAATTGAACGCGAGCGCGTGCTCGACGAACAGCGTATTTCCAAGCAGAAATCCCTGGAAATTGCCGAGCAGGAGCGCGCCATCGCCGTTGCGGAAAAATCCAAGGAGCAGTCCCTTGCGGACCAGCAGGCTAACGTGGCACGCGCGGAGGCAGTGAAAGCGGAAGAGCAGGTACAGACTGCGAAAGACGTGGAAGCAGCCGAGCGTGACAAGCGTATCGAGATCATCGAGGCGCAGAAGGAGGCCGAGCGCCAGGCCACCTCTATCAAGGTTGCCGCGGAAGCGGAAAAGGCCGCAGCGGAAGACAAGGCCGAAGCGCTCCGCCTGCAGGCGGCTGCAGAAGCCGAAGCCGTACGCATCAAGGTCGAGGCCGATCGCGAGAAATATGCGGTTGATGCGGAAGGTCAGCGGCTGATGAACGAGGCCATGAACAGCCTCAGCGACGCGCAGATCGCCCTCAAGCGAGTGCTGAGCCTGCACGAGCACCTGCCGGGCATCGTGCGCGAGAGCGTACGTCCGCTGGAGAAGATTGAAGGTATGAAGATCATCTCTGTGGAAGGCCTGAACGGCGTTGGCGGTCGTACCAACGGCGGTATCGTCGACAGCGATGGCGAATCCGGTAGCCAGAGCCTGCCCGAGGCCCTGGTGGGTAGCGCGCTGAAGCACCGCGCTATGGCGCCGCTGGTCGATTCCCTGTTGAAGGAAGCCGGTGTTGGCGACCTCTCCAAAGTGGTCGAAACCGAAGCCTGACTGTAACTGGACTCCTGGCCGCGCAATGCGGTCGGGAGTTATCCCTTTCTATGCTTTTCTAGCACCCATTTCCTCTCGCTGGTCATCTCTTTACCGGTTATTTCCTATTTTTGGGCCTATTACTTTAGGGCCGTTTCAAACCGTCTGAGTCCGGTGCTTGACATTGGTTACACGCGTAACTAAATTCGTTGCACCTGAAACCAAGTAGGCCTTTGCCGCCACAAGCGGCATCCCTGGCCACCATAAAAATCCCGTATAAGGAGGATCACATGGCCGATTTGTTTGAGAACCCCATGGGCCTGGACGGCTTCGAATTCGTGGAATTCACCGCGCCGGAGAAGGGCATTCTGGAGACTGTTTTCGAGGCCATGGGCTTCACCAAAGTCGCCCGCCACCGCACCAAAGACGTTGAACTGTGGCGTCAGGGTGACATCAACTTCATCACCAACTACGAGCCGGGCAGCCACGCGGACTACTATGCGCGCGAGCACGGCCCATCCGCCTGTGGCCTGGCGTTCCGCGTAAAAGACGCGACCTTCGCTTACAACGAAGCGCTCAAGAAAGGCGCCCAGCCGGTAGAAGTGGAAACCGGCCCTATGGAACTGCGCCTGCCGGCGATCAAGGGTATCGGCGGTGCCACTCTGTACCTGATCGACCGTTATAAAGAAGGCGAGTCCATCTACGATATCGATTTCCACTGGCTGGAAGGCGTTGACAAGCATCCGGAAGGCTGTGGCTTCCACACCCTGGACCACCTGACCCACAACGTGTACCGCGGTCGCATGGACTACTGGGCCAAGTACTACGAAGACCTGTTTAACTTCCGCGAGATCCGCTACTTCGACATCAAGGGCGAGTACACCGGCCTGCTGTCCAAGGCGATGACCGCGCCGGATGGCAAGATCCGTATCCCGCTGAACGAAGAAGCAGCCGGTGGCGGCGGCCAGATCGAAGAATTCCTGATGAAGTACAACGGCGAAGGCATCCAGCACATCGCCTTTGCCTGTGACGATCTGGTGGCCTGCTGGGATCGACTGAAAAAGCAGGGCATGGAATTCATGACCCCGCCCCCGGAAACTTATTACGAAATGCTGGAAGAGCGCCTGCCCGGCCACGGTGAACCTACCGAAGAGCTGAAAAAGCGCGGTCTGCTGCTGGACGGCACCACCGAAGGCGGCCAGCCGCGCCTGCTGCTGCAGATCTTCTCTGCCAACATGCTCGGCCCGGTATTCTTCGAGTTTATCCAGCGCAAGGAAGACGAAGGCTTTGGTGAAGGCAACTTCAAGGCACTGTTCGAATCCATCGAGCGCGACCAGCTGAAGCGCGGTGTAATCGGCGGAAAAGCAGGCGGGGATCAGGGTAAAGAAGACGCAGCCTGATCGATCTACTGTAAACCGGAGGCCAACCATGGCTATACAACGTATCCACCACGTGGCCTACCGCTGCCGCGATGCCAAGGAGACCGTGGAGTTCTACCGCGATCTCCTGGGCATGGACTTCCAGCTCGCGATTGCCGAAGACAAGGTGCCCTCTACGGGGGCACCGGATCCCTACATGCATATCTTTATGGATGCGGGGCAGGGCAACGTGCTCGCTTTCTTCGAGCTGCCCAACTCCCCGGACATGGGGCGCGATGAAAACACCCCGCTGTGGGTGCAGCACATCGCCCTGGAAGTGGAGAGCATGGACGAGCTGCTGGAAATGAAGCAGAAGCTCGAAGATGCGGGTATCGATGTGCTCGGGCCCACCGATCACACCATCTTCAAATCCATCTATTTCTTCGATCCCAATGGCCACCGCATCGAGCTCGCAGCCAATACCGCCAAGCCCGGTATGCATAAAGAGCTCAAGCGTGTCGCCGAAGATATGCTGGAAGAGTGGTCCCGCACCAAGAAAGCACCGCGCCACGCGGCGTGGATGCACGGTGAGGAAGAGTTCAAGGCACTGGACCCTTAACACCACACAACCAAAACCAACGATTCAATCAAGAGGAAGGCACAGTGAAGTTAGCCACCTTGAAAAGTGGACGCGACGGCAAGCTCGTAGTGGTCAGTGATGACCTGACCCGTATGGAGTCAGCAGCCAATATTGCGCGTACCCTGCAGAGCGCCCTGGATAACTGGGACAAGAAATCTGCCCAGCTGATAGAACTCCAGGCGAAACTGAACAGCGGCGAGATCGCAGGCGAGCCTTTCGACCAGGCTCAGTGTCACTCCCCGCTACCCCGCGCCTACCACTGGGCCGATGGCAGCGCCTATGTGAACCATGTGGAGCTCGTGCGCAAGGCCCGTAATGCCGAGATGCCGGAGAGCTTCTGGACCGACCCGCTGATGTATCAGGGCGGCTCCGACACTTTCCTGGCGCCGCGTGAGCCGATAAAAATGCCCCAGAGCGAAGGCTTCGGTATCGATTTCGAGGCGGAAATCGCGGTCATCACCGACGACGTGCCCATGGGGGTTTCCCCGGAGCAGGCTCTGAAGCACATCAAGCTGGTGATGCTGGTTAATGACGTATCCCTGCGCGGCTTGATCCCCAACGAACTGGGCAAGGGCTTTGGTTTCTACCAGTCCAAGCCTTCCAGTGCATTCTCCCCGGTATGCGTCACACCGGCGCAGCTGGGCGATAACTGGAAGGAGGGCAAACTGCACCTGCCGCTGATTTCAGAACTGAACGGCGACAAGTTTGGCGAACCGAATGCCGGCATCGATATGACCTTCCACTTTGGTCAGCTGATTGCCCACGCCGCCAAGACCCGCCCCCTGGGCGCGGGCACCATCATCGGTTCCGGTACCGTATCCAACAAACTTGATGGTGGACCGGGCAA